>DAIRFV010000481.1:0-2761 GCA_036794905.1 Pyrinomonadaceae bacterium
GGCTCTCGGACGAGGCCGTGCTCGACGAGCGCATCTGCGAGTGCTGCCAGACCTCGGCCGCGCTGACCTCCGACGGCCCCGTCGCGGCCTACCGCGACCGCTCCGAGCGCGAGGTGCGCGACGTACATGTAGTCCGTCAGCAGTCGGGCGGCTGGAGCGCGCCGCAGCCCGTCCACGCCGACCGCTGGGAGATCAAAGCCTGCCCGGTCAACGGGCCGCAGCTCGCGGCCGAGGGGCGGCGCGTGGCGCTCGCGTGGTTCACGGGCGAGGGCGACTCGCCCCGCGTGCAGGTGGCTTTCTCGGCGGACGCGGGCGCGAGCTTCGGGCCGCCCGTGCGCGTGGACGACGGCGGGGCGTTGGGGCGCGTGGACGTGCTGCTGCTGGCGGACGGCTCGGCGCTGGTCTGCTGGATGTCGGGCGGGGCGGAGGGCGGCGCGAACAAGGTCAGGCGCGTCGCCGCAGACGGCGCGCTCGGGCCCGTCGCGGTCATCGCCAGCACGGACGTGTCGCGCGCGAGCGGCTTCCCCCGTATGGCGCGGCTCGGCGACACGGTCGTCTTCGCCTGGACGCAGTTCGGCAAGCCGTCACAGGTGCGCACGGCGGCCGCGGACGTGAGCGCCTTCAGATGAGCCTCGAACCAACGTCACCCGCCGTACCTTTAACTCACCCCGGTTATCTCGCTTGACTCTGTACTCGGGTACAGGGGTTAACATGCCCTGGGTCTGCCTTAGTCAACAAAGGGGAGGAACGTCATGAACCATTCTCGGCGCTTCGGGGCGCTGGCCCTCAAGCTCCCGTGCGCGCTCGCCTTCGTGCTCCTGCTCGCCGCGGCGGGTCAGCGCGCACGCGCGCAGCACGAGCACCACCCGGCGCCCGCGCCGCAGCCGACGCCCGGGCCGTCCCCGCCGAAGAGGAGCGCGCGCGCCGGGCTCATCCCCGGAGGGCCGGTCTTGACGCTCGAAGAGCTTGAGCGGATGGCCGGCGAGCGCAACCCGACGCTGGCGCAGGCCGAAGCCTCCGTCCGCGCGGCCGAGGGGCGCAGGCGACAGGCGGGCGCCTTCCCGAACCCGACGATCGGCTACTTCGGCGAGGGGCTGGCCTTCCGCGCGTTGGGCGAGACGAGCGAGCACGGCGTCTTCGTCGAGCAGACCATCCCGCTCGGCGGGAAGTTGGGGAAGGCCAGACGCGTCTTCGCGCGCGAGCGCGAGCAGGCCGAGGCGCTGGCCGCGGCGCAGCGACAGCGCGTGACGAACTCCGTCCGCGCGCTCTACTTCGAGGCGCTCGGCGCGCAGCAGTTAGTCGAGCTGCGCGCAGACCTCGCCGACCTCGCGCGCGAAGCGGTGGAGATAACCAGAGAGCTATACAACGTCGGGCAGGCCGACCGCCCCGACCAGTTGGAGATAGAGATCGAGGCCGAGCGCGCCGAGATCGAGCTGCTGCGCGCGCAGAATGATTGGGAGCAGACGTGGCGCGCCCTCGGCGCGATGGTCGGCCGACCCGACCTCAGACCCGCGCGGCTGGCCGGGAGCCTCGACGGGGCGGAAGCGGCGCTCGAACAGGAGCAGCTACTCTCGACGCTGCTGAGCGACAGCCCCGAGCTGAAGGCCGCGCGCGCAGGTCTGGAGCGCGCGCGCGCGGAGGTCGCGCGCCAGAAGGCGGAGCGCGTGCCCGACCTCTTCATCCAGGGCGGGGTCGGCTACAACAACGAGCTTCTCGAACGCGACGGCCGGAAGACCGGCGCCGAGGGGCGCATCGAGGTCGGCGTGAGCGTGCCCCTGTTCAACCGGAACAAGGGCGGCATCGCCGCGGCCGAGGCGGAACTGGCCATCGCCGAGCGAGAGCTGGAACGACTCCAACTCTCTTTGCGCACGCGCCTCGCCTCCTCGTTCCGCGCGTACCGCGGCGCGCGGACGCTGGCCGAGAAGTACCGCACGCAGGTCATCCCGCGCGCGCGGCAGGCATACGAGATGTACCTCGGCAACTTCCGGCAGATGGCGGCCAGCTACCCGCAGGTGCTCATCGCGCAGCGCACGCTCTTTCAGGTCGAGGTCGAGTACGCGCGCGCGCTCGTCGAGTTGAGGCGGAGCGCCGCCGGCCTGCGCGGCTTCCTGCTGGAAGGCGGGCTCGACGCGGTCGGCCGCCCGGGCGAGTCGGGCGAACGCACCGAAGGGTTCAGGCTGCGCTCGGCCAGCGACGCCTCGGGCGACTCCGACGACCGCTGACGCCGCGCCGGACGGGGCCGGGAGTTTTTACAAGGGACAGGAGTTTGAGAGATGGATAACAGCAGACGAAATTTTCTGAGGCGCGCCTCCATCCTCGGGGCCGCGGGCGCGGCGTCGGCGGCCGGCGCGCGGGTCGCGCACGCGCAGCACGAGCACCACACGCCGCAGCCGCCGAAGGCACCGCCGCCGCCACAGTCGCCGCCGAAGGCCGACAGTCGCCCGCGGCTTGAGAGTCGAACGCCCGCCGTCAACGTCCCGCCCGTGCCCGTCGAAGTGCCCGACGTGCAGCGGCTGCCGTGGACGTTGGAGGGCGGCGTGAAGGTCTTCCGCCTCGTCCCCGAGGTGGTCAGGTGGGAACTCGTCCCCGGCAAGGAGATCGTCGGCTGGGGCTACAACGGGAGCGTCCCCGGCCCGACCATCGAGATCGACGAGGGCGACCGCGTCCGCATCCACGTCACCAACAAGTTGCCCGAAGGCACGTCGATGCACTGGCACGGGCTCGAAGTGCCGCCCGCGATGGACGGCGTGCCCTTCCTCAA
>DAIRFV010000482.1:0-2759 GCA_036794905.1 Pyrinomonadaceae bacterium
ACGAGCATCTTGCCGCCGACGAAGGCGTTGGCGCTGATGGTGAACTGGTTCCAGCCGATGGCGATCCAGTTCTTGTTGAAGCCGAGCATCGGGAAGTCGGCCCACTCGCCGCCCGCGTTACAGCCCGCGGCGCCCGCCGCGCAGCCGACCACGACGCGGTAGAGCGTGTAGGTGCCCTGCGGGTTGGAGGTGTCCGAGATGCCGACCAGCACCGACGAGTTGGCCGTCCCCGCGTTCGCGACGGCCGAGAGCAGCCAGCGGCCCTGGTACGGGTCGTACTGGATGCGCGGGTCGAAGACGCCGGTCGCGCCCGTCGAGGCCCAGAACGTGTCGATGGAGACGGTCGAGAGCGGCGCGCCCGTCGCCTTGTCGTGGACGCGGTAGTTGTTGTTGACGTTGGTGAAGACCTTGTCGATGCCGACGGCGCCCATCGTGTCGGGCGGGATGGTGAAGGTGCCCGTGCCTACTTTCGCCCCGTCCTCCTGCGCCAGGAAGTTCTGCGACGGCGACGGCGACGGGACGAGCGGGCCGCCCGTGTCCGACTCAAGCGCCGGGCCGGGGCTGCCCACGGTGTCGCCGCCCTCTCCGGCCTCGCCCGCGGCCGGCGCGCCCGTCCCGACCTCCGGGATGGTCATCGGCGCCGGAAGCACGCGCAGCGTCTGGGTGCTCAGCGCGACAGTCCTCGCGCGCTTGGCCGCGTCGCCCAACTGCTTGAGGTTGATTCTCGTCGCCGTGACCGACTCGACGCGCTTGGCGGTCGCGGCGGGTGGGGCGTCGGCCTCGGTGGTCTGTACGGGGGCGGCGGTCTGTACGGGGCCGCGCGTCATCGCGGGGGACTGCGGCTTGACCTTGACGGTGGTGGCGCGTTGCGCGCCCACGCGCGCGACGCCGACGAGCAGCGCCGGGATTACGAGCGCCGAGAGCAGCAGCGCGAGAAGACCGACCCTGCCGGCGGCGGCGTCCGCACCGGTTTTGCGACGCACGGCCGCACGGCCGGTCCTGGGACTATTACTACTCATAGTAGGGAGTGCTCCTTCGAATCGGGGTCTCAGAGACGGTTCGTCCCTGTTATGGGCGAGGTTTTGGGGTTGGGCGACGCGCCGACGCACGTACGCCCCGACAGTCCTCGGGCGCGTGAGCGGGAGCACACGCGCCGCCGGGAACTCGGTTGGCTAATTGACTGAATTGAGAAGTGCGAACTGCCGGCTGCGGCTCCCTTCGAGTCACGACAGCATTGCGCGGTCAGTTCGGGACGAGACGTGACATCCGGCCGGGGGTTTACTGCCTGAAGACGTCTTTAAAACGGGGTAGAACCGGGTAGAACCGGGTTAAATGATAAACGATGGCGCCCCCGGCCCGCAACCATTACGGCCGGAACTACTGCGGCGGCTTGGGCGATCCGGCCTGCCCGATCCCGACGGTGCACTCGCCGGTCACAAGGTCCACGGCGCCCAGGATGATGACGGGGCGCGGCCCCCCGCTCTTCCTCCGCAACTGGTCGCGCTCCGACTCGTCCTGCACCTGCGTCTGCGCCGCCTCGCGCTCGTCCTTCTCCCTCCGGGCCCGCTCGGCGGCGCTCTCACGCCGCGGGGGCTTGACGACGTGTGCCGTCAGCAGCAGGGCCGCCTGCCCCCCGGGGCCCTGCGCGCGATACTCGACCTGCGGCTCTTTGAAGGAGGCGCCGATGCAGCGCCGCATGAGCGTCTCGGCGCGGCGGCGCGGGAGGGTGCGCGTGATGTCGGAGGTCTTGGGGAGCGCGGTGGCGACCGAGTGCGTGTCCACGCGGCGCGGCCCTTCGGTGTAGAAGCCGACCGAGTCGTTGACGGTCGCCTCGTAGCCGCCGACGGAGAGCCGCCAGACGACGCGGCGGTCGCCCGGGCGGTCGATGACGCGCGCGACGCGGAAGTGCTGGTCGAAGAAGGCGGCGCTGATGCCGGTCTCGATGATGGCCTGGCGCGAGCCGGCGACGAGCGCGCGCTCGGAGGCGGTCAGTTCCTGCGGCGGCGCGGTCTGCGCGCCCGAGCCGGGCGCCGCGGCGAGGATGGCCGCGGCGAGGATGAAGGGCAGAAGAATTCTCATGTTCGCTCCCTGGTCTGTCAGAACGGCGAGCGGGTCAGTCTTACGCTTTGAAATTATTGGCGTAAGGCTGACCCGCTCGCGACCGCTCGCGTTACTGTCACTCTACCCGGCGCGGAGCGTCCGAACGATGGCGTCGCGCAGGCGCTGGGGCGCGACCTCCGTGTCGCCCTCGCCCTTCTGCGGGTCGCGCCAGTTGTCGAGGATGGCCACCTTGTGCGCGCAGGCGACGGTGCAGAGCGGCGCGCACCACTTCTCGGTGTTGTACTCGCGCACCACATCCTCCTTCGTGTACTGCTCGACGGGGACGCCGGGCGTGCCGCGCTGCTGCGAGCAGTAGTGGACGAGCCCGTCCTCGCAGACGTAGAGGTAGCGCGCGCCCGAGCGGCAACGCCACTTGTTCTCCTTGCCGGCGGCGAGGTTGTCCTGGAACCAGCCGAGGCGCGCGTACTCCGACTTCGACACGCGCTTCAGCTCGTCGTAGACCTCGCGCTCGCGCTCGCCCAGCGGCTTCAGGAGGCCGTGCCCGTCGTGGATGACGCCGACCGTGGTCGAGAAGCCAAGCTCCTGCGCGCGGCGCGCGATGACGAGCGCGTCCTCCGGGTTCTTGATGCCGCCGCCGATGACCGAGTTGATGTTGACGTGGAAGTCGGAGTGCTCGGCGAGGTTCTGGAGCTTCCGGT
>DAIRFV010000483.1:0-2751 GCA_036794905.1 Pyrinomonadaceae bacterium
TAATTTCAAATTTGAAATTCTACAAAGGTAAGTCAAAGATCGGAGTGCTTCGAGTGTTCAAGTCAGCGACGCGGGGAATCATGCGTGTCTTAATGTCGGGGGCGGTCGTTTTGTCGCTCGGCGCGTGCGGCGGGGGGACGCAGGAGAAGGTCTACGACGAGGCGGAGGCGCCGGGCGGCGCGCGGGTGAAGCGCGGCGTGAAGCCCGAGCCGGACGCCGAGGCCGTCGTGCTCGAAGTCGAGTCGGGCGGCTTCTCTTACGGCCGCCTCGTGATCGAGCTGTACCCGAACGTCGCGCCGTTGATGGTCGAGCGCTTCAAGCGGCTCGTCGGCGAAGGCTTCTACGACGGCACGGCCTTCCACCGCGTCAACACGCGCGCGGGCGTCGTGCAGGGCGGCGACCCGAACTCGAAGGACGATAATCCCGCGGACGACGGGCTCGGCGGCTCGCCTTACGACGACCTGCCGGCGGAGTTCAGCGACGTGCCCTTCGACCGCGGCATGGTCGGCGCGGCCCGGGAGGGCGCGCGCCCCGCCGTCGGGGGCCAGCCGGCCCTTACCGCGGAGCAGGCCGTCAACACCGCCAACAGCCAGTTCTACATCACGCTCCGCCGCGTGCCGCAGTGGGACACGCAGTACACCGTCTTCGGCAAAGTCATCGAGGGCATGAGCAACGCCGACGCCATCGCCGGCGCCCCCACGCGCCCCGCCCCCTACAACGAAAACCCCGCCGAAAAGATCGTCATCAAACGCGCCACCCTCCAACCCCGCGCGAACTTCAAATAGGCGTCAACCGTAAACCGTGAACCGTGACAGGAAGATGACCTCTTCCTGTCACGGTTCACGGTTTACGGTTGACGGCTTTTCAGATCGTGTCGTCTTCGGTCTTCGAGCGCGGGTCGAGCTCGAAGCGGCGGCTGTCGCGGCGCTCAAGCTGGTCGGTGAAGTCGAGCTCCTGGTTGTCCTCGAAGTTGACGCCGATGGCGTGTGCGTTCTCCTCCACGTCGGACTGGTCGGGGGTGGGGTTGTCGCCGGAGGCCGACTCCTCGCCGCTGTCGTTCACGTCCTCCCAGGTGGCGTCGAGGTCGCCGCCCGAGTCCTGCGGCGAGGCGGCCGTGTTGTTGCGCAGGCGCTGCGCCAACTGCCCCGGGTCTTTCGGCGCGCGCGCGATCTCCTCCTCCATGAACTGCTCGATCTCGGGGTCGGGCGCCACGTCCGGGTTATTACTCAAATACTGGAAATTCTCCGGCCTCTTCTTCGGCATTACTTCAACCTCCAAACGGTATACGACTCTCTAAATCTCGACCCCGAGATTACACCCACACTCGTTGCGCCCGCTTCGCTAAAGTGCGCCAAATATAACAAATCGCCGGAGGCGCCGGCAAACTTCACACCGAATAGAAGGCCGTGAAGCAGAGGACGACCGGGCGGAAGACGAGCGCGAAGAAGCTCCGCGGGATGGGCGACTCGAGGTTGGCGAAGACGTTGAGCGCTTCGGCCAGGTAGTGCCGGAGCGAATAGTCCCTCTCCTCGACGCGCTTCTCGCCGCAGCGCGTGCAGAAGCGCTCCGGTACGGACGCGCCGCAGTCCGGGCACGTCGCCGGCTCGATTGCCGCGAACGGTCTTTCCCCGGCCGGTCTTTCCTCGACGAGAACCGTCTCCACAGTCTTCCCTCCGGGCGCGGCATTGTACCGCGGAACCGTCCGTCCGCCACCCCCCATGTCGTGGTACCGGGAGGGGCTTGCTTGACGATTGCGGGGGGCGAACTTAAGATGAAGGGTAACCTCTTGCTGTACAAATTCACCCGTCAGAGGCGACCCGGCGCGGGGCGCAAGGTGCGGGTGGAGTCCGCCGAACCGAGCTTCTGTTGAGAGAACAAAATGTCATATAACCTCTTCAATACCCTGCAAACATTCACGACCGAGAAGGGAAAGTCGGGGCAGTTCTACTCGCTGCCGCAGTTGGAGAAGGAGGGCGTGGGGCCGGTGTCGCGGCTGCCCGTCTCGATCCGCGTGGTGCTCGAATCGGTGCTGCGCAACTACGACGGGCGCGTCGTCGAGGAGGACGACGTGCGCACGCTCGCCAACTGGCAGGCGGTGGCCGAGCGCACGGACGAGATTCCCTTCGGCGTGGCGCGCGTGCTGTTGCAGGACTTCACCGGCGTGCCTTTGCTGGTTGACCTCGCCGCGATGCGCTCGGCCGTGCAGCGCATGGGGCGCGACCCCAAGATCATCGAGCCGCTCGTCCCCGTCGATCTGGTCATCGACCACTCCGTGCAGGTGGACTTCTGGTCGAGCCCCGAAGCGCTGCGGCTCAACATGGAGACGGAGTTCCGCCGCAACCGCTCGCGCTACCAGTTCCTCAAGTGGGGCATGCAGGCGTTCGAGAGCTTCAACGTCGTCCCGCCCGGCATCGGCATCGTCCACCAGGTCAACCTCGAATACCTCGCGCGCGGCGTGATGGAGAAGGACGGCGTCTATTACCCGGACACGCTCGTCGGGACTGATTCGCACACGACGATGATTAACGGGCTCGGCATCGTCGGCTGGGGCGTCGGCGGCATCGAGGCCGAGGCCGCGATGTTGGGCCAGCCCGTCTACATCCTGACGCCCGACGTGGTCGGCGTGAACCTGACCGGCAGTCTGAGGGAAGGCGTGACGGCGACCGACCTCGTGCTGCGCGTGACCGAGATGCTGAGGAAGGCGAAGGTCGTCGGCAAGTTCGTCGAGTTCCACGGCGAGGGCGCGGCCTC
>DAIRFV010000210.1:0-9211 GCA_036794905.1 Pyrinomonadaceae bacterium
GTCGTCAAGGTCGCCAAGCCGAATCAGGACATGCGCTTCGACGTGCCCGTCGTCGGCCTGCCCACCATCGAGACGATGGTCGAGGCCGGCGCCACCTGCCTCTGCCTCGCCGCCGGCAAGACCCTCATGTTCGACCGCGACGAAATGCTCCGCCTCGCCGAGCGCCACCGCATCTCGGTCGTCGCGGTGTGAAGGGCTAGTAGGCAGTAGGCAGTTAAGGCAAGAAGTATCTTAGCGAATCAGTCTAAAAGCAACGGGGGCGGCGAGCCTAACAGTCTCGCCGCCCCCGTTGCTCTCAGGCGGATGCCTGAAAGAATGTTTCCTGCTTTCAACTGCCTACTGCCTACCGCGTTACTCGCTCACGCCCGAGGCGGTCTGCGCGGTGACGGCCTTGGGGTCGTAGGGCGTCTTGAGGTACTCCTGGGCGGCGCGCTGGGCGCCGTCGAAGTCGATGCCGGAATCGACGGCCTGCTTGTACTCGTGGACGGCGCGGGCGCGGTCGCCCATGCCGTCGTAGGCGTTGCCGCGCTTGATGCGCGCCCACGCCTCGATCCACGTCGGGCGGAGGTTGCCGTGCAGCGCGGCGTCGAAATTGTCGAGCGCCTGCTGGTAGTTGCGCTGTTCGAAGAAGATGAGGCCGAGGTTGTAGTAGACCCACGAGTTCGACTTGTCGAGCTTGAGCGCCTCCTCCAACTGCCGCTGCGCTTCGAGGTACTGCCCCTCGCGGAACAGCTCAAGGCCGCGGCGCGCGACGATGGAGATGCGCAGCTCCTCGGACGAGCGCATCACCTTGTTGTTCGGGTCGATGACGACCTCCAGGGGCTTGCCCTTGACCTCGAAGTCGAAGTCCTCGCTGCGGTCGGCGACGTAGACGGTCGTGTTGGCGTCGTCGCCCTCGGCCCGGAGTTGCAGCTCGACCGGCATCTTGAGGTTCTCGACGTTCTGCTTGATGGTGCCGCGCGCGCGGAACTTGCCCGCGCGGGTGCGGATGATCTGGTAGTCCACCGTGAACTCGGGGACGCCCGTGCCCTCGACCCACCGCGCGAAGAAGTAGCGCATGTTCTCGCCCATGACCTTGGACGCGAGCTTCTCGAAGTCGTCAATCGAGGCGTTCTTGCCGCGGAACTCCGTGGCGTAGCGCTTCATCAGCTCGTCGAACTTCGAGGGCCGGATCGCCTCGCGCAGCATGCGGAAGACCATCGCGCCCTTGTAAAAGACGACGGCCTGGTAAGCCGCCGACTGGTCGTCCAGGGTCGAAGGCGCGCGGGCGATGGACGCGGCCTGCTCGAACATGAGCGCGCGCTCAAGCATGTCGCGCTGGGCGGTGTCTAACTGCCCGCCCGAGAGCTTGCCCTCGCGGAAGGCGAAAGAGCTCCACTCGGCGAGGCCCTGCGAGAGCCACGCGTCGTCGAAGGACTTCAAGCCCACGGTCAGACCCCACCACTGGTAAGCGACCTCGCGCAGCAGCCGGTCGTCGAGCGAAGCCTGACGGCCGGGCGTGAAGAAGCGGGGCGAGAGGAACTGGATGCCGGGCGCGGCGTAGGCGTCGAGGCTCGCGTCGTCGATCTGGACGAGGGCGAGGCGCGTGCCGAAGGCCGGCGGCCCGTACTTCTGCGTGTAGAACTGCAAAGCCTCGCCGAGGAGTTGCGCGTAGGGCTCGACGAAGCCCTCGCTGCCCGGCTGGACGAAGAAGTTCAGCTCGAAGCCGCCCATCTTGAGCGAGCGCGTGATGAAGCGGCCGACGGCGAAGCTGCCGACCAGACTGGGCTGGCGCGTGACGAAGCGGTAGCTCTTCAGACCCGCCGTCTGGGCTCCGGCGCGCGCGGGCGCCGTGCGCGTCGCCGCGTCGCCGGCCGGCGGGAGGAACTGCGGCCCCGAAGCCTGTGCGGCCGGCTCGTCGCTCATCCCGGCGACGGTGTAGCCGTCGGGGACGCTGACGGTGATGTCGGAGGTGGCGCGGTCGGCGGCGTACTCGTGGAAGGGGAACCAGCGCCCCGCGTAGAGCAGGTACGACATGTCCGCGCCGACGTAGGCCAGACGCTTCGTCAGGAGCGGCCCGCCCTCGGGCGTGACGAGCGCGCCCGCCCAGCGGAACCGCAGCGTCTGCGGCTGACCGGCGGGGACGACCTCGCCGAGGTCTACGCGGACGAAAGGCCCGATGGTCTCGAGGCCGGCCTGATCCTGCACGACGTTCGTCAGGACCTTCCCGTTGCGCTCGACCGACTCGACCTTGAGCGAGCCGTTCAGCTCGAAGACGACCGAGCGCGTGTTGTCGAGCGGGGTGAAGGTGACGTCGGCCGTGGCGGTCAGGAGGTGCTGCGCGGGGTTCAGCTCGGCGATGATGCGGTAGTGGTTCACGTCGAAGCGCGCGCGCTGCCCCGGCGCGAGCGGCGTCTCGGCGATGGTCTGCACCGGCGCGGGCGTCGGGGCCGGGGTCGGAGTGGGCTTGGCCTGTGCGGGCGGCTTCCGCTGGGCGCCGCCGCGCCCGGCGGGTTGCGCCGAGGCGAGGGACGGGACGGCCAGCAGCGCCAGCGTCAAAAGGGCGTGGTTAAAGAGTCTCTTCATCGTCTGATTTTCCTGCCGAATGTCTCGCCGATTGTGCTTTACGGAAACGATACGCCGTGCGGCCGTCTCTGACAACTTTTTACGCGCGTCCGCGAGGAGAAGCACGCCAAAAAGGGCGTATTCTGCTAATACGACAAGCTTTTGGATGTTCCCTCCGGCCTCACCGTTGTACGCCCCCCGGCCGCCAAAAAGGGGCGGGGCCGGCGCGCCGGTGCCCGCTTGACAGGCCGCGCCGGACGCCTCCATTCTTCGGTCATGAACTCATACGGCGACCCGGCCATACGCATCACGCTGCTGCCGCGCGACACCAACCCGCAGGGCACCATCTTCGGCGGCATCATCCTCAGCTACATCGACATCGCGGGCGCGGTCGAGGCGCACCGCCGCACCGGCGTCGAGCGCTTCGTCACCGTCGCCATGCGCGAGGTCATCTTCCACCAGCCCGTCTTCGTCGGCGACCTCGTCAGCTTCTACGCCGAGACGCTGCGCATCGGCACCACCTCCATCACCACGCGGGTCGTCGTCGAGGCCGAGCGCTACGGCGGGACCTCCGAGAGGATTAAAGTCACGGAGGCCGAGGTCGTCTACGTGGCCGTGGACGCCAACCGCCGCAAGATGCGCATCAACAGGGAGCACGTCAAGGGGCTCGAAGACATCGAGCAGCACGAGACTTCCTGAGCCGCGCCGGGGGCGCGCGCGGCGCCCGACGGCCCGCCATGAGCGCGAAGGCGCGAACACGGAGAAGCGCCGACACCCAAGGTTGGGTGTCGGCGCTTCTCCGTGAAGCGTGCGCGGGCACGCCGCGGCGGGCTGTCGGGCGCCCGCGCTCCCGGGGTCTCAGTTCTTCTGGTTCTTCGGCACCTTGACCGTCACCGTCTGCGTCGTGACGTGTCCGGCGCAGTCGGTGGCGGTGATGGTGATGGTGTAGGTGCGCCCCGGGCCGTCGCCCGAGCGCTCGGCGCGCAGGCGGACGTGGTGCGCGTCAACGATCTCGATGTCGCCCGCCGTGTCGCCGTCGCCGAGCCCGTCGTCCGGCTCGCTGCTCGTCGCGGAGAGTTCCGTCGAGGCGAGGCAGCAGGCGTCGAAGGCCGTGTAGTCAACCGTCACCTCGACCATCTCGTGGTTGGGCGGCCAGAGCGAGTTGGGGCTCGCCGAGACGCCCGTGATGGTCGGCGCGAGGGTGTCAACCACGGTGAGCGTGACGGTGTCGGTCGCCGTCGCGCCGAGGGCGTCGGTGACGGTGAGCGTGATGACGTGCGTGCCCGGCGGCAGCGTCACGTTCAGCGGCGAGCCGGTGCCGAGCAGGGTCGCGCCCTCGTGCCACTCGAAGGTCAACGCGTCGCCGTCCGGGTCGGACGACCCCGAAGCGTCGAGCGTGAAGGTGGCCCCGCCCCCCACGCACTCGGCCGTCTGGTCGGGCCCGGCGTCGGCCACCGGCGGGTTGTTGTTGAGGACCTTCGCCCACCACGTGCCCCAGCGCGAGTTGTTCTGGACGAAGGTGCCGGGCACGGTGCGCGTGCCCGCGTACTCCTGAATCGTCCAGAGGCTGCGGTCGTCCGAGGGGTCAACGACCGTGTGGCTGTAATCGCCCCAGCGGTTCTCGGTGCCCGAGAAGGTCTTATCGTAGTAGTCCTCGCCGGGCTTGTAGACGACGGGGTCGCGCATCGTGCCGGGCGCGTCCGTGTGGTCGTGGTAGGCGTAGCCCGCCGAGATGTAGTCGTCCGAAGAGGCGACGGAGAAGCCGACCAGGATGTCGTCGTTCTTGTTGACGGCGATGGAGGGGTAGGTGTACCACTTGCCGCCGTTGGTCTGGGTCGCGGTCGGGTCTTCGACGCGCCCGCCCTGGACGAAGTTGCCGGCCGTGTCGATGGCCGTCCACTGCGCGGCCGTGTGCGTGATGGGGCCGGTCGTCAACTGCCGCAGGCCGACGGTCTGCGCGTAGTAGAGCCGGCCGTTGCGGAAGACGACGTTGGAGCGGATGAAGGAGTCGCCCGCGTTGAGCCGCCTCAGGGTCGCGGGGCAGCCCATGACGGGGTCGCACTTCTGCGGCACGATGTCGCCGCCCGGCTGGAGCCAGCCGCCGCCCGGGCGCACCTTGGTCGCGCCGATGGCGAGGGCGGGCGCGAGCGGCGTGCCGCTCAGCGTGATGACGACGTAGGTCGCGCCGCCGCTGCTGAGGTGGACGACGAAGTACTGGTTCGGCTCGGTCGCGGAGAAGGTCTCGGCGGGGTTCATGCAGAAGGCGCCGCCGATGTTGAAGAGCGTGCCGTCCGGCGTCAGGGAGCCGGCGCGCGTCTGCGGGTAGTCGAGCGCGATGAAGCGCCCGCGCACGAACGCGCCCGCGTTCGTGAACTCGTTCCAGGAGACGGTGAAGAAGGTCTTGTTGTAGCCGAGCATCGGGAAGTCGGCCCAGCGGTTGCCGACGCAGGGCGTGGCGGCGCTGTTAGTGCAGCCGACGATGAAGCGGTAGAGCGTCCACGCCCCCAGCGGGTCGCCCGTGTTCGAGACGCCCATCAGCACCGACGAGTTGCCCGTCTGCGCGTTCGAGGTGGCGGCCACGAGCCAGCGGTCGTTGTAGGGGTCGTACTGGACGCGCGGGTCGAAGGTGCCGGTCGCGCCCGTCGAGGCCCAGAACGTGTTGATCGAGACGGTCGAGAGCGCCGCCCCCGTCGCCTTGTCGTGGACGCGGTAGTTGTTGTTGACGTGGGTCAGGACTCGGTCGAGCCCGACGGCGCCCATCGTGTCGGGCGGGATGGTGAAGGTGCCGGTGCCGACCTTCGGCCCGTCCTCCTGGCCGAGGAAGCTGGCCGCGGGCGCGGGCGAGAGGGCCGCGGCCGCCACGAGGCCGCTAGAGCTCTCGGCGACGGCCGGGGCGCCCTTGGCCTCAGACGCCACGATGCCCGACTCGTCGGCCGAGTCGTTGATGGTCATCGGCGCGGGCGCGGCCTCGCCCTCTTCGACGATCAGCGCGGAGGCGCGTCCCGAACGCTTGACGGTGGTGGCCCGCTCGGCCATCTCGGAGAAGTTGACGGTGACGACGACGTCGGGCCGGGCGGACTCGCTCGACTCCGGACGGACGGGCTTGAGTTGCTTCTGCGCCGCGGCCGGCTGCGAGAGTTGGAAGAGCGTGCCGGCCGCGAGCAGCGCCAGCGCCAGGCAGAACAGAGCGACGCGGATACCTCTACAAGGGGGCATAGTATTTCCTTTCAAAGCTACGGGCCGTCCCCGGGCGGGGCGGCGGGCCAAGTGGCAGGGCGGGTTACAACGGCGGCGGGGTTAACTGACATCGCCGCTGCGGCCCAACGTGTAAGAGTCGGTTCAAGGTCGGTAAGGCTGAGACCTTGTTCGCTGAAAGTAGTGCTGATGAGTTGTCCGCCCTGTCTTGTCGGGCGGGCGACCGGAGGGGCTATACCGGGCGCGGCCTGATGGACGCTAGTGGAACCTGAAGCCCAGAGAGAATACCCGGCCGCGCGCCGCCGCGTCAACCCCGAGGGCGCGGGCTCCCGGCCGCGCGAAAAGAGAACCCGGCCGGTCCGCCTTCCTGTAGAATACGCCGCACCGGACGCGTCCCGGCCGGCCTTCCCCGCAGACCCCTTCCGTGTCCCGAACTCAAGAGGAGACTCGATGAGCGGATTCAAATTCTCGCCGCCCGCGCTCGAAGGCTTGCCCGTGCAGCCGCTCGGCGACAAGACGTTGAAAGACCTCGTCTCGGCCGAGGTCGGCTACGACGGCGGCACCGAGTTCGAACGCATCACCTTCACCTTCGAGGCGGGCGCCAACGGCCTGGTGCGCGTCTGCAACTCGGCCGACGACGAGGACGGGGAGGACGGCGTGTTGGGTCTGCCGCCGGGGGGTGTCGATGGTGAGAGCGGCGCGGTCGCGCTCGCGCCGCCGCTCGCCTTCGACCCCGCGAGCGCCTGGCTCAAATACCGCGTCAGGGCGTTGGCGAAGGGCTCGGTCGGGGCGAAGTTCTCGGCGGCCGCGGCCAAGGTCGAGGGCGAGAAGGGCATCGTCTTCGCAGACTACCGCCGCCACGGGCGCGACGAGCCGGCGGCGGCGGCCGTCCTCGCAGACCTCCCCGCGTTGCGCGCGCCCTTCAACGCCGAAGACGTGCTCGCGCTGCCCGAAGGCGACGCGCTGCTCTACCGCGTCTACGGCGAGCTGAGCGCGGGGCTCACGCTCAACTGGGCGGACGTGTTCACGGCCGGCCTCACGAACCTCTCGGCGCTGCTGCGCGCGGGCGAGGTCGTCGCGCTCCGGGTCTCGCCGTCGGCCAGCGTCAGCTTCAACGTCGGGCTGCGCGACGACTTCCGCCTCGTCTTCACCAGGGGCGAGCCAATCGGCGCGAACGCCGAGACGGTGCGCGTCTCCGTCCTCAAGTCGAAGTCGCGCGAGTTCGGCGTCGGGGCGAAGCTCGGCGTGGCGGTCGCGTTCACAGACCCCGCGGCGGTCGGGGGCGTGCTTAAGAACGTTTACGAGGGGCTGGCCGGGCCGCTCGTCGGTGACGTGGACGCGCTCCTTGCGGAGGCCGGGCGGGCGGCCTCGCTCGAAGCGCTGCCCGCGGAGTTGCAGGAGCCCGCGCGCGCGCTCATGTCGCGCCTCGGGCTCGACCCGCTGAACGACACGCTCGAAGAGCTGAAGGCGAAGTGGGAGTCGCTGAAGGCGCGGGTGCCCGCCGTCATCGAGCAGGTGGCGAAGACGAAGGTCGAGCTGGGCTTCACCTACGAGTACCTGCGCGTCCGCACCGACGACGCGCTCCTGCAGGCCGACCTCGACGCCGAGACGTTCCGGCGGTTCCATCCGGACTTAATGGTGTGCGGCCTTGAAGGTCTGACCGGCTGGCTGCGCGACAACGAGGCGGGGCTGAAGAAGTACCTCCGCCGCCGGTCGGTCAAGCGCACGAAGACGTGGGGCTTCAACCTCGGCATCTCGCCGTTCGGCTTCAGGGCGGGAGGCCGCGACCGGCTTGAGACTTCGCGCGTCACCCAGGAGAACATCAAAGGCGCGCAGCGCGTGGCCTACGACGGGCTGCGCGGCTACGAGGGCGAGTGGATGGACGACAAGGTGACGTTCGCCGCCGACTTCAAGGCCGAGATGAAGAACTTCTCCGCGGACGGGCCGGCGAAGACGTGCGAGTTCGAGTACGGGCTCAGCCTCAACTGGGAGTGGGACGAAGGTGCGCTCGGGCGCGCCGAGTTCCTGAACGTGCTCGACCACGCGCAGCTCTGGCAGGTCGTCCCGGCGCGCCGCGCCGAGCAGACGTTGAAACAGGTCGAGGGTCGGTTCGGGCAGGCCGCGAGGGTGCAGATGGAGTTGACGGCAGACCACGAGGCTCTCGTCGGTCTGCTCCCGCTCCTCGTCAACCCGCCCGCGCCGCCCTTCAACCCGCCCGCGGGTTACACCGGGTTCGACGCCGACCGCAGGCTCGAATGCTGGGGCGCGGAGGCGCTGGCCGCCGCGATGCCTTACATGGAGATGTTCGACGGGCGCGACCAGCCCGCGCGCCGCAAGAACCTCTACGCGCCGCTCTGGCGGCGTTACTTCGGGGAGGACTCGCGCCCGTTCGGCGAATACCGCGACATCGCCTTCCGGAACATCCCGCGCCTGTCGGACGACCTCAAGCTCGAACTCAAGAACGACGAAGGGCTCGCCGCGCACGAGCGCCGGAAGGAGATGCGGCAGTCGACTTTTGCCGGGATGATCGAGCTGCACCAGGGCCCGGGCGGGACTGCGGCGGGCGTCCACCGCAACTGGCAGAGCTTCGCGCGCGGCCTGAAATCGCTTGAGGCCGCGGCGCGACCCGGCAACTGCCTGCCGCACGAGCTGGTCGAAAAGTCCTTCGACGACATGGCGCGCTTCTTCGGCCAGTCGCTCTACCTGCGCGCCGCCGGCTTCTTCCTCGCCGAGGTGGCGCGCCTGACGGGGAGCGCGCGCCTGCTCAAGCGCACGCTCACCGTCACCTACGGCGAGGACGAGGCCCTCACCGTCGGCTCTTAAGACGCGAGCGGCAGCCAGCGGCCGCGCCAGTCGTACTCTTCGAGGCCGTCGAAGTTCTTCTTGTAGTCGTAGGGCGAGGGCTCGCGGCAGGCGTAGCCGGGGTAGTAGTGGAGGCACCCCAGCCGGCGCGAGCGCTCGACGGCGAGCAGGATGGTGTAGACGCCGAGGCTGCGGCGCGACTCCGCCGGGTCGAACATCGAGTAGACGGAAGAGGTCGCGCTCCGGCCCACGTCGAGGAAGTGCGCGGCGACGAGGCGCCGACCCGCATGGACGCGAATCGTCTCGTTGCGGCAGGGCACCTCCGAAGGCTCGTGCGAGAGGAAGTCGTGGAGCGAGTCGGGCACGTCGGCGCGGAAGCGCCGCCGGTGCGCCTCGAACATCGCACGCGTCTCGGCGTCGAGCGCGGTCGGCCCCACCTCGACCCGCAGGTCTCGGTTGCGCGCCAGCACACGCCGCTGACTGCGCGAAGGCCCGAAGCGCGACAGCTCCATGCGCAGCGGCGTGACGGTCAGACTCCTCCCGCCGTGCCGCCAGCGCCGGTAGCGGAAGAAGATCGGCCCGAAGTGCCGCCACCCCTCCGCCCACAACGCGTCCATGCGCCCGGCGTCGGCGCGCCAGCAGAGGAAATACTCTTCCTGCGAAGACATCT
>DAIRFV010000210.1:9311-10447 GCA_036794905.1 Pyrinomonadaceae bacterium
ACGGTTTACGCTAATTCAATCTTGCCTGCACGCGGCGGAGGGCCTTGACGGCCTGGGTGAAGCCGGGCTCCTCTTCGAGGGCGAGGCCGTAGTGGCGCGCGGCGTCGAGCGGGCGGTGGCGCTGCTCGTAGACGCGCCCGAGGTTGAAGTGCGGGAAGGCGTAGGACTCGTAGCGCGGGGCCGCGAGCGCGCGGCGGAACCAGCGCACGCACGTCCAGAAGTCGCCCTGCGCGATGAGGTAGCTGCCGATGTCGTTGTACGGGTTGCCGAAGCTCGCGTCCACGCGGATCGCTTCGAGGCACTCGTCGATGGCCTCGTCGTAGCGGCCGTCGAAGCTGTAGACCCACCCGAGGAAGGTGTGCGCCTCGGCCGTCGGGTAGGTCGCAATCGAGCGCCGGTACAGCTCGACCGCCTCCGGATAGTTCTTCTCCAACTGCGCCGCGTAGGCGCGGCGGAACAGCTCGGCCGCGCGCCGCCGCGGCTCGTCAAGCGTCATCGAATTCTCTTCGTCGTAGAACATAGGGCTTCACCAAACGCCGCCGGATCAAAGGCCCCCCGGGCCGCCTCGCCTAACGCCGCCGCGCGCGCCGGCGGGGCGCCGGGGCGGGCCTGGCACAGGGCGCCGCCTCGGCGGGCGCGTCGAGGCGGCGGATGCGGCCGTCGGTCTGCGGCGAGATCGTCTGCGCGTCCTCGATGGCCTTGCGCAGCACGCCCGAGTCGGTCAGTTGCGTCGGGGTGCTCGGCCTTCCGACGAACATAGCGTACTGGTCGCCGCCGCCCGCGATGAAGTTCGTGGTGACGAGCTTGTAACGCTTCTGCGGGTCGAGCCGCTGGCCGTTCACCATCACGTCGCCGACGAGCCGCGCGCCGGGCGGCTTCGTCGCGTCGAAGGCGAAGGTCACGCCCGAGACCTGCGGGAAGGCGCCGGGCTCCGCCCCCGGCGCGGTCAGGCTCACGCCGTGTTCGAGCGCCTGGCGCAGCACGTCGCCCGTCACGTCGAGCACGGCGAGGTTGTTGCCGAAGGGGAGGATGGAGAGCACGTCGCGCACCGTGAGGTCGCCGGCGGGCAGCACGTCGTCGGCGCGGATCGAGCCGCCGTTGATGAGCGCCACGTCGGCGCCCGACGCGCGGCGGAA
>DAIRFV010000484.1:0-2750 GCA_036794905.1 Pyrinomonadaceae bacterium
TCGCGCGCGTCGCGTCCGAGACGACGATCAGAACGCTCTCGCCCGGGCTGATGATGTCTTCCAGCGGCTGCGAATCGACGGGGTCGTCAATCGCCGCCCCGACCTCCGCGTCCGACAGCGCGCGCTCGTCGCGCGCCTCGCCTTCGAGCACCCGGAAGCGCCCGCCCTCGAACTCGAACGTGACATGACCGCGGCCGTAGCCTAGTTGGATGGACATAAGAAAGTAGACAGTAGTCAGTAGACAGTAGTCAGTAGAAAAGCATTCGTCATTGCGAACCGTGCGGTTCTCATCATCAACGTCAGCAAGGCGGAGCCCTACTGACTACTGTCTACTGACTACTGTCTTCTTCCCCCCTCACACTCCGAAGCGCACCAGCTCGCGCTCGATGACGTTGAGCGAGGCGAAGTCGGTCTTGCCGGAGGCGCGCGTCTCCGCGAGCCAGCGGCGGAGCTGGCGCGCCTCGTCGAGCGTCTGGATGCGGCACGCGCCCGTCAGCGCCAGCGTCACCAGCGCGTCCGGCGCGCCGTGCGTCATCAGCGCCGCCTGCAACGCCGCCTGCTCGCGCAAATCGAGGACGATGAGAAGACTGATTTCCATAAAGGAAGCTGTTAGCCGTTAGCGATTAGCTGTTAGCCCTTCATCTTCACCCGGTGAAGCGTCGAAATTGAAAGCGTTGCCCGAATAGCTAACAGCTAACAGCTAATCGCTAACAGCCTTTTCACTCCTTCGTCGAGCGGAAGCAGGCCGTGCCGGAGGTGCAGAAGTGGAACGTCTCGTCCTCGAAGTCCTCGGTCTCCATCTGAATCGTCAGGTGGTCTACGCCGAACTGGTCGTGGAGCTTGGCGCGTAAAGACCGCAGCAGCTCGGCGGGCGCGGCGGCGGGCGCGTGGCGGACGTGCGCCGAGAGCGCGTCGCGCCCCGAGGTGATCGTCCAGACGTGGAGGTCGTGCACGTCCTCGACGCCCGCGGTCTCAAGGATCGCGCCCTCGACCGCGGCGAGGTTGATGTGCGCGGGCGTCCCTTCCAACAGGACGTTGGTCGCCTCGCGGATGAGGCTCCACGAGCTCCACACGATGAGCACGGCGATGAGCGCGCTGAAGAGCGGGTCGGCCGCGTGCCAGCCCTTGAACGTGATGAGCACGCCCGCGGCGATGGCGCCCACCGACCCGAGCGCGTCGCCCAGCACGTGCAGCCACGCGCCGCGCATGTTGAGGTCGCGCTCGTGGTCGCCGTGCAGCAGCCACGCGCAGACGAGGTTGACGAGCAGGCCGCCCGCGGCGATGGCCGTCAAAGTGCCCCCGCGCTCGATGGTCGGCGGCGCGAGCCAGCGGCCGTAGGCGTCGTACAGGATGAAGAGCGAGACGGCCGCGAGCGCCACCCCGTTCGTGAACGCGGCGAGTATCTCCAGCCGGTAGTAGCCGTAGGTCTTCGTCGGGTTGGCGGGGCGCGCCCCGAACCGCGCGGCCACCAGCGCCAGCGCCAGCCCCGCCACGTCCGCGAGCATGTGTCCCGCGTCGGCCAGAAGCGCCAGGCTCCCCGTCCACCAGCCGCCCGCCGCCTCGGCCAGCATGTAGGCGGCCGTCAGCAAAAGGACGAGGAGCAGCCGACGCCGCCCGCGCTCCGAGAGCGCGTCGTGAGTGTGCGCGTGCGCGCCGTGCGCGTGCCGGTGTCCGTTCTCCGAAGCCATCTGCCTTAAGGGATTCCCGACCTCCCGCCGCCGTCGAAGCGGTAAGCTTAGCAGATTACGCCGGAGCCCGACAGAGGCAGTTGGGAGGCAGATGGCAGTCGGCAGTTGAAAGCAGAAGGCACCTGAATTGAAAAGGCGCCTGAATTGAATCGGAGGCGGCGAGCAATGAATCTCGCCGCCTCCGATTCGTTCAGGGCGAACGCGTCAAACGAGTCTTAACTGTCTTTCAACTGCCGACGGCCATCTGCCTGCTGCCTACTCACAATTCCGCGAGGCCGAGGGCGCGGTTGAAGTCGCGGTAGAGTTCGTTGAGGTCGCGGATGTTCTTCTCCAGCACGCGCGGGAGGTCGCCGACCTCCTTCATCTGGATGACGAGGTTGGCGCCGGCGAGGAAGGCCGCGTGCGCGTCGGCCGTGCGCGCCGTGTTCGTCAGGAGCACGAAGACGAGGCGGCGCCGCTCCGCGTTGCGCATCGAGGCCACCTCGCGGCCGACCGCGACCGCGCCCTGCGCGCGCGGGTCGAACTCGGGGTCGAGCACGAGCACGTCGAGCTGCTCCTCGCGCATGCGCTCGACGGCCTGCGCGGCGTCGGCCGCGACCGACACGTCGTAGCCGGACTGGCTCAGCCCGCGCGCCGCGTCGCCGCCGAAGGAAGAGCCCGCGCACACGAGCGCGCGCCTGCACTCCCAATCGCCGCGGCGTCCGCCCCCCGCGAGCGAGGCCCGCGCGCCGCCCGCTTCGCCCGCCGCCTCGCGCCGCAGCAGCGACGCGAGCAGCCGCAGCACGTCCTCGCTCGACTCCGGCGGCGGAGGCGCCGCCGCCGCCGCGGGCGCGTCGCTCACCAGCGGCGCGGCGACCGCGGGCGCGGAATCCTGCCGCGGCCGCGCCGAGGCCGGCAAGTCGCCGACCGCCGCCACGGCGTCGCGCTGCGCCTCCTGCGCGGGCGGCTGCGCGTTGACGATCTGCTGGCACTTCGGGCAGCGCACGCTGAACGGGCGCGCAGGGATTTTGGCCCCGTCGAGCTGGAGCTTCGTGGCGCAGTTGGGACAGGTGACGATCATGG
>DAIRFV010000211.1:0-10423 GCA_036794905.1 Pyrinomonadaceae bacterium
TCACGGTTCACGGTTTACGGTTTACGGCTTGCCGCACTCTTGTCACACTTCGTACACATACGCGTGATGGGCACCGTCTATCAGTAAAGTGCGACCCTGCCGGCGCGGGGCGTGATCCCTGATGAAGAAACAGAAGGTTCTAGTAGTCGAAGACGACCCGGCGCTGCTGCGCGACCACGCGGCCGTGCTCGCGGGCGAGGGTTACGAGGTGATCGAGGCGTCCACGTGCGCCGACGCCATGCGACTCGCGCACGCCCGGAGTCCCGACCTCATCCTGCTCGACGCGACGCTGCCGGACGGCGAGGGCGTCGGCATCTGCCAGAAGATCAAGGCCCACGAGGGGTTGCGCGACACGTTCGTCGTGATGCTCTCGGGGCTGAACACGACGGCCGAGCACCAGGCCGAGGCGCTCAACGCGGGCGCCGACGGCTACCTCGCCAAGCCCATCAAGTCGGTCGCGCTCAAGGCGAACGTGCTGGCCTTCCTGCGCATCCGCCAGAACGAGGAAGACCTGCGCGCGAGCGAGCGCCGCTACCGCGAGCAGGCCGACGAGCTGCGACAGGCCAACCGCCGCCTCGAAGAGTACAACCGCCTCAAGGCCGAGTTCGTCGCCAACATGTCGCACGAGCTGCGCACGCCGCTGACGGCCATCATCGGCTTCGCGCAGCTCGCGCAGCTCACGACCGGCGGCGAGATGCCGAAGCGCTTCGCCGACGCCTTCGAGCGCATCCTGCGCAACGGCCAGCACCTGCTCGCGCTCATCAACGACGTGCTCGACGTGTCGAAGATCGAGGCGGGCCGCATGAAGATTCACCGCGAGCACATCGATCTGGTCGAGGTGGTGCAGGGCGCCTTCGCCGAGCTGCAGTCGCTCGCCGAGCGCAAGGGGCTCGAATACCGCCTGCGCGTGCCCGACCGCCTGCCGCTCGCCTACACGGACCCGCTGCGCGTGAGGCAGGTCGTCATCAACCTGCTCTCGAACGCCGCGAAGTTCACCGCGCGCGGGCGCGTCGAGGCGGAACTCGCCGCGCACGGGGACGCGCACTTCCGCATCGTCGTCCGGGACACCGGCATCGGCATCGAGTCCCAGTCGCTCCCCATCATCTTCGAGCGCTTCCGGCAGGTGGACGGCTCGATGACGCGCTCGGCCTCGGGCGTCGGGCTCGGGCTCTCCATCGTCCGGCAGATCATCGACCTGCTCGGCGGCGAGATCGAGGTCACGTCGAGGGTGGGCGAGGGCTCGACCTTCACGGCCACGCTGCCGCTCTCCGCGCCCGGCCCGGACGAGGGCGAGGCGCGGGAACGCGACGAGGAGCCGCGGTTCGCCGGGGGCGGCCCGCCGCACGGCGCGGAGCGCGCGGGCGGGACGGGCGCGCCGGACTTCGCGGGCGACGACGGCCGCCCGCTGGTCGTCGTCATCGAGGACGACGAGGACGCGGCGGCGCTCCTCTCGGAGACGCTCGGGCGCTCGGGCTACCGCGTGCTGACCGCGCCGAGCGGGGCCGAGGGGTTGAGGCTCGCGCGCGAGCACGACCCCGTCGCCGTCACGCTCGACGTGATGATGCCCGAGATGGACGGCTGGCGCGTGCTCCAGGCGATGCGCGCCGAGCGGAGCCTCGCCAGCATCCCCGTCATCGTCTGCTCCATCGTGGACAACCGCCCGCTCGGCTACAGCCTCGGCGCGTCCGACTACCTCCTCAAACCCGTTGACCCGCAGACGCTCACCGACACGCTCGACCGCGTGAGCGTGCGCGGCACGGGCAACGGCGGCGGCGGGGGCGGCGGCGAGGGCGACGACTACCTGCTCGTCGTGGACGACGAGCACGGCGTGCGCGAGCTTTTGACGACGGCGCTCAGGCACGCGGGCTTCGGCGCGCGCAGCGCGCCGTCGGGCGAGACGGCCCTGAAGATGATCGCGCAGCAGCGGCCGCGCGCCGTACTCTGCGACCTGATGATGCCGAACGGGATGAGCGGCTTCGAGCTGATCGCGCGCCTGCGCTCCGACCCGGAGACGGCCGGGGTGCCCGTCCTCGTCGTGACGGGCCGGGACATCACGCCCGACGACCGGCGCCTCATCTCGGGCGAGATCGCCGAGGTCATACGCAAGGGCGAGCTGCTGCTCTCGGACGTGGCCTCGCGGCTGCGCGACACGCTGGAAGAACTAGGGGTGGAGCCGACGGATGGCGAAGATACTGTTCGTTGAGGACGAGCCGGACATCCGCGACCTCGTCCGCCTGGCGCTCGAAGACGAGCACGGCGTGACGTTGGCCGGGACGGCCGAGGAGGGTCTGCGGCGCGCGGCCGAAGAGGTGCCCGACCTCATCCTGATGGACGTCAGCCTGGGCGGCGCCTTCGACGGCCTCGAAGCGACCCGGCGGCTGCGCGCCGACCCGCGCTTCGACTCGACGCCCATCATCGCGCTCACCGCCCACGCCATGCCCGGCGACCGCGAGCGCGTGCTCTCGGCCGGCTGCGACGAGCACTGGCCCAAACCCATCATCGACCTCCTCGCCTTCCGCGACATGATCGCCCGCGTCGCCGCGGAAGGCAGAAACAAGTAGACAGTAGTCAGTAGAAAGACAAAGCGGCGCGCTCGTCCTGAAGACTGAACGCGCCGTCTCTTTTTTCTACTGACTACTGTCTACTGACTACTGTCTACTTCTTCTTTCCCCTACTCCATCCACTTGGCCGGGGGCTTCTTCTCTTCGGGGATGGGGGGGCCGGGCTCCCAGAGTTTGACGGTGGAGTCGTAGCTGGCGGTGAGGAGGAGCAGGCCGCGTGGGGCGAACTTGACCTCGTTGATCTCTTCGCGGTGCGCCTCGAACTTGGAGAGGAGGCGGCCGGTGCGCGCGTCGTGGATGCGGACGACGCCGCCCCCGCCGGCCTCGGCCAGCAAGCGGCCGTCGGGCGAGAACTCGATCTCGTAGACCATCTCGGGCTGGCGCAGCTCGCGCACCTTCCGCCCCGTGCCCGTGTCCCAGATGATGAGCTTGTGGTCGCGCCCGCCGCTCGCCAGGGTCGCGCCCCCGGGCGCGAAGGCGACCGAGGTCACCCAGTCGCCGTGCGCCGCCAGCGTGTGCAGCGGCTCGCCACTGCCTACGTCCCAGAGCCTGACGGTGCTGTCGTGCTCGGCGCTGGCGCTGGCGAGCCGACGGCCGTCGGGCGTGAAGGCGAGCGCCGTGACGGCGTCGTCGTGCCCCGCGAGCGAGCGCAGGAGCCGCCCCGTCCCGACGTCCCAGATGCGTATGATGCGGTCGCGCCCGCCGCTGGCGAGCAGGCGGCCGTCGGGCGAGAAGACGACCTCGAAGATGCCGTCCTCCTGCGCCGCGAAGGTGCGGCGCGGCCGGAGCGTACGCGCGTCGCGGAGCTGTATCTTCGAGCCCTCGCCGTTGTCCGTGCACGAGGCGAGCAGCAGCCCGTCGGGCGAGACGGCCACGTCGCTGACGGTGCCGCCCGGCCCCTGCGCGCTCCGCAAAATCCGCCCCGCCCCCGTCTCCCACACGCGTATCAGCCCGTCGTCGCCCGCCGTCACCACGCGCGAGCCTTCGGGGAAGAAGGCGGCCGAGTAGACCGCGCCCTTGTGCCCCTCCAGCGTGCGACTGAGCTTCCAACTCCCGGCGGCGGGCTCGGCCTTTTGCCCCGGGGCGGGCGGGCTTTTGCGCGCGGGGGGCGGTGGGACGGGGAGCCTTTTGCCGGGGCCGGCCTGCGCGCGCGCGCCGGCGGACGCGGCGGTGAGGGACAGGGACGCGATCAGCGCGAGGGCGAGGTGGCGAAAGGGGTTAGGGCTCATCTTCTCCTCCGGTCGGCACGTTAGCACCGCGCGCGTGGGCGAGACAAGAGAGAGGCGTCGCGGCGGGGGCGAAAAAAAAATCTGCCGGGGCGCAAAAAACGTTATCCCGCCGCGTTCGTTTTTTACGCGTTACCAGTCGAAGGCGGAAATGACTAGCGCCGAAGACGGAGGTCGAAGACGATGGGACAGGCGAAACAGATACGAGTCATCAAGGGCGGGCGCGCGGCGCGCGAGGCGCAGAGTGCGAGCGCCACCCCCGCGAGTGTCAAGTCGGCGGCCGCGGCCGTCCGCGAGGTCAAAGACGTGGTCTCCGACTGGGTGCGCGACCACCGGCAGCGCTCCGAAGAGTTTCGCCGGAACTACTCGGCGCTCCTGGGCGAGGTGGGCTTCAAGACGCCGAGCTACGGCGGGCGCGCGGCCTGAGGGCCGGGGCGGAGAAGAGTTTTAAGTCAGGCGCCCGCGGCCGTTTCGGTCGGGGCGAGTGGGGGGTGAGTGAGATGTTGAGCGTAATCGAGATCGGGGCGGTCATCCTGTTGGCGGGCGTCGCGCTGACGTTCGCGTCCGAGGGCTTCGCCTTCGCCGTGTCGCGCGTGATGGAGGCGGCCTTCGACCGCGTCGAGTACCGGCTGGCGCTGCGCGCGCGCACCCGCGCCGAACGCCTCAAGTCGCGCCGCCGCGAGGAGCGCCGCCGCGCCACCCGCACCCGCGCGGAAGGCTTCGCGACGGAAGCCGCGTACTCGCACGCCGGGTGACGGGGAGAGTAGACAGTAGACAGTAGACAGTAGTCAGTAGAAAAAGAGACGGCGCGTCCGGCCCGAAGGCTTCGGACGCGCCGCTTTGTTCTTCTACTGACTACTGTCTACTGTCTATTTTGAGAAGCGGCGGAGGAGTTCGTTGAAGCGCGGGTCTGAGCGAATGGCTTCGAGGCGCGGGTCGACGCGCAGGTAGGTGAGGCCGACCGAGTGCTCCTCTTCGGCGCGCGCGAGCCACGCGAAGGCCGCATCCGCGTCGCCGAGCAGGGAGTTGATGACGGCGATCTCGTAGGCCGTCACCCACTCTCGCTCGCGGTTGGCGATGAGCTCGTCGAGGACGGCGCGCGCCTCCTCGGGCTGGCCGCACGAGGCGAGCACGTGCGCCTGCTTGGCGCGCGTCGTCGGCGTGTCGCCCGCGAACGCCCGCTCCTGCTCGAAGATGGCCATCGCGTCGTCGCACATCCCGCGCACCTCGTACGTCCAGCGCAGCATGATGTGCGCCGAGATGGAGCCGGGGTCGAGTTCGAGCGCCTCGCGGCAAGCCTCCTCGGCCTCTTCGAGGCGGCGCGCGTTGAGGAGGATGTTGGCGACGGCGGTGGCGACGACGGGCGAGCGCGGCGCGATCTCGCGCGCCTTCCGAATCTCCGAGAGCGCCTCGTCGTGGCGGCCCATCGCCGAGAGGTTGAAGGCGTGCCAGCGGCGCGCGACCGCGTTGTCGTGGTTCAGCTCGATGGCGCGGCGCAGCTCCCGCTCGGCGGCGGCGAAGTCGCGCTCGTAGTTGAAGAGGACGAAGCCGAGCGAGGCGTGCGCCTCCGAGCAGGTCTCGTCGGCCTCGACGGCGCGCCGCGCCGCTTGCTTCGCGCTCGCCCACGCCCCCGCGGGCGGCGGCTCGACGTACCAGTTCAAAAGAGAGTAAGAGTCGGCCATCTCGGCCCACGCGAGCGCGTACCCGGGGTCGAGCTGCACGGCGCGCTCGAAGCGCTCGACGGCCTGCCGGAGCCCCTCGGCCGTGCGGCGCGTCACGAAGTAGCGGCCGGCCTTGTAGAGCTTGCGCGCCTCGTCCTCGTCGCCGCGCGAGGAGTGGAGCGCGCCGGACTCGACCGCCTGCCGGCCCGAGGGCGTCGAGTCGCGCCCCGGCCCCGAAGCGCCGCCGCCCGTGTTGACCGGGCGCGAGCCGATGGCGGCCGCGGGGCCTTTAACCGGGGCGGCCGGGCGCGAGGCCGCGGGGTTCTTCGTCCGCGCGAGCAGGTCTCGGAAGCGCGCGTGCCCGCGCAGCGGGTCGAGCTGCGGCTCGGTGCCGAGCCAGACGATCCAGGGGTCTTGCACCTCGACCGCCTCTTCCAAGAGGTCGAGCGCGGGCGCCGTCTCGCCGAGCTGCAGGTGCACGAGCGCGCGGTGGTAGGGCGTGACGAAGTGCCCCTCCTCGTCGCGCGCGCGCATCTGCGAGAGCAGCGCGCGCGCCTCTTCGACCCGCCCCGCGGCGGCGTAGGCGACGGCGAGCCCGGCCGAGAGCATCGGGATGTCGCCCAGCAGCTCGAGGGCGCGGCGCGCCTCCGTGACCGCCTCGTCGGCGGCGCCCGCGCGCAGCAGGTTCCAGCACAGGACGAGTCGCGCCGAGCCGTAGCGCGGCTCGCTCTGCAGGAGCCGGCGCGCCTCGTCGGCCGACTCCTCGAAGCGGCGCGCCTGGTAGAGGCACCACGCGAGGAAGTAGAAGTTGAAGGGGTTGAGCGGGTCCAGCTCGCACGAGCGGCGCGCCTCGGCGATCGACTCGTCGAAGCGCGACTCCATCGCGAGCTGGCAGGCGTAGTGCGCGTGCGACTGCGTGTAGTTCGGGTTCAGCGCGATGGCGCGGCGGAAGTGCACCTCGGCCATCTGCCACTGCGACGGGTGCGTCAGGAGCGCGAGGCCGAGCGCGGTGTGCGCCTCGGCCAGCGAGTCGTCGAGTTCGATGGCGCGCTGCGCCGACTCGCGCCCTTCGGCGAGCTGCTCGGCCGGGGGCGCGAGCCCGTAGACGGCGAGCCAGCAGTGGTACTCGGCGATGCCGGCGTGCGCGGCGGCGAAGCGCGGGTCGAGCGTGACGGCGCGGCGGTAGCAGGCGTAAGACTTGGCGAAGCCGTCGGCGCTCATCGTGTACCAGTGGTAGCGGCCGCGCATGTAAGCCTCGTACGCCTCGGCGTCGTCGGTGCCGCGCTTCTGGAGCTGCCGCCGCTCGTCGCCCGAGAGGTGCGGCAGGAGCGCCGCCGCGACCTGCTCCGAGACGATGTCCTCGACCTGGAGCACGTCCGTGTACTCCTCGTCGAAGCGCCCGGCCCACTTCGTCGCGCCCTCGGCCACGTCGAGGAGTTGGGCCGTCACCCTCAACGTCTGACCCGCGCGGCGGATGGTTCCGTCCACGACGAAGTCAACGCCCAGCTCGCGCCCCGCGGCCAGCGGGTCTAAGCCCGCGCCCTGGTAGCGCAGCACGCTCGACGTCGGGCGGAGGCGGAAGCGGTGGACGTTCGACAGTCGCGTCACGAGCGCGTCGGCCAGGCCCACGCCGAGGTACTCGTCGCCCGTCCCTTCCACGCCCGGCGCGGAGATGACCTTGAGCGGGAGGACGGCGAGCGACTTCTGCCCCGTGGGCGGCTCGGAGAGGTGCCCCGGCGCGGGCTGCGCGGCGACCGGGTTGTTCGTCGCGAGCAGCACCTCGCGGAAGCGCGGCAGTCCGCGCACGGGGTCGAACAGGGGGTCTACGCCGAGCCACGCGAGCCGCGCGTCAACGATCTCGACGGCGCGCCGCAACTCCTGAAACGAGCGCTCCGTGTCGCCGAGCTGGCAGTGCGCGAGCGCGAGCATGTAGGGCGAGACGTAGCGCGTTTCGCCCAAACGCTGGACATCTTCGAGCAGCGCGCGCGCCTCGCGGTGGCGGCCGGCGTGCGCGTTCAGGGCGGCGAGGAAGCAGAGCGAGTAGGGGCTGCGCCCGAGCAGGCTGACGGCCTTCTCGCACGCCTCGACGGCCTCCCCGTGGCGCCCCTTCTGCGCGAGCGAGAGGCTCATCAGGAGGTGGCCGAGGCCGTAGTCGGGCTCGGTCGAGATGAGCACGCGCGCCGAGGCGATGGCCTCGTCGAAGCGGCGCGCGTGGTAGAGGTTCCAGTTGAGCGTGTGGCGGACGAGCGGCGTGAGCGGCGCGATCTCAAGCGCGCGGCGCGCAATCGTCAGGGCCTCCTCGAAGCGCCCCTCCATGCCGAGGAAGAAGGAGAGCCAGAGGCGCCCCGTCACGTAGTTCGGGTTCAGCTCCTGCGCGCGGCGCAGGTGCCGCTCGGCCTCCTCCCAGTCGAGGTCGTGCGTGAGCGTGGCGAAGCCGAGCGCGGCCCAGCCCTCGGCCAAGGAGGAGTCCAGGCCGACGGCCTTGCGCGCCGCTTCGAGCGCCGCGGCCGACGTTTCGGCGAAGGGCAGGATGGCGTAGACGCCGAGCACGTTGTAGTAGTCGCTGATGCCGGCGTAGGCGAGCGCGTAGTCGGGGTCTAAGGAGACGGCGCGGCTGTAGTGGACGAGCGCGCGCGCGAAGCCCTCCTCGTTGAAGGTGTTCCAGTGGTAGCGCCCGCGCATGTACTCTTCGTAGGCGCTGGCGTTCTCCGTCCCGCGCTTCTGGAGGCGCAGGCGCTCGCCGCCGGTCAGTTGGGGAACTAACGCCTCGGCCACCTGCTCGGAGATGGAGTCTTCGAGCTGGAGCACGTCGGCCGTCTCCTCGTCGAACTGCCCGGCCCAGACGGCCGAGCCCTCGCGCACGTCGAGGAGCTGCATCGTCACGCGCAGGGTCTGACCCGCGCGGCGCACGCGCCCTTCGAGCACGTAGGCGACGCCCAGCTCGCGGCCGGCCGCGAGCGGGTCGGCGTCCGGCCCGCGGTAGCGCAGCACGCTCGACGTGGGGCGCAGCGTGAAGCGGCGCAGGGAGCCGAGGCGCGTGATGAGCGCGTCGGCCAAGCCCACCCCGAGGTATTCGCCGCCGGCTTCGAGCCCCCCCGTCGATTCGTGAACTTTCAGAGGCAGGACGGCGAGCGAAGTCTCGTCGTGGAGCACGCGGCGGTCGTCGCGCGCCGACTCCTTGCGCGCCGCGCCCGCGGGGTAGAAGGGCGGGGCGGAGACGGGGCGCCCCTCGACGTAGCGCGCGATGTCTTCGCGCATCTCGTCGGCCGTGCGGTAGCGCTGCGCCGGCTCCTTCCTGAGCGCCTTCATCACGACGTTGTCGAGGTCGCCGGCCAGCTCGCGCCTCAAGGTCTCGACCGTCGCGCCGCGGCACCAGTAGAGGTAGCCGAGCGTGTCCGACTCGTCGGCGCGGCGCTCGCCCACGGGGTTCGCGGGCAGGAGGTCTTCGGGGCTCGTGATGCGCACGCTCGGGTGCGGCGGCTCCTCCTCGCAGATGACGCGCGCCATGTCGTGCGGCGAGCGGTTGCGCAGGCGGTAAGGGCGATGACCGGTGAGCAGTTCGTAGAGCAGCACGCCGAGCGAGTACACGTCGGTCGCGGGCGAGACGGGCTCGCCCCGCACCTGCTCGGGCGCGGCGTACTCGGGCGTCATCAGGCGCATCGCCGTCGCCGTCGGGTCGAGCGTGATCTCGCCCGCGAACTCCGGGTTTAAAAGCTTGGCGATGCCGAAGTCTAAAAGTTTGGGCACGCCGCCCGGCGTGACCATGATGTTCGAGGGCTTGATGTCGCGGTGGATGACGAGCTTCTGGTGCGCGTAGTTGACCGCGTCGCAGACCATCGAGAACAGGCGCAGGCGCTCGGAGACGGTCAACTGCCGCTCGTCGCAGTAGCGGTAGACGGGCAGCCCCTCGATGTACTCCATGACGAAGTAGGGCAGGCCGTCGGCGGTCGTCCCGCCGTCGAGGAGGCGCGCGATGTAGGGGTGGTCGAGCGTGGCGAGAATCTGCCGCTCGTTGCGGAAGCGGCGGAGGATGAAGTCGGTGTCCATCCCGCGCTTGATGAGCTTGACGGCGACGCGCTGGCGGAACTCGCCGTCGGCGCGGAACGCCTCGTAGACGGCGCCCATCCCGCCGCGGCCGACCTCGCGCGAGAGGATGTAGGCGCCGATGCGGCGGCCGATGGACGGATCGACGACGTCGAGCGGGCCGGTGATGGCCGCGGTGGCGTAGGGGTCTGAGGGGTGGAGCGGCGGGGTCGCGCTGAGCGCGGGCTCCTCGATGAAGTCGCCGGCCGACTCGTACTGGTTGACGAGCGCGACGACCTGCTCGAAGAGCGTCGAGTCGCCCGCGGCCGCCTGCTGGATGTAGCGCGGGCGCTCCGACGGCGGCAGGTCTACGGCCGTCTGGAACAACTCCTCAATCTGCTGCCAGCGCTCGGGGGTCATCGGGAAGGGTGAATCGTAAATCGTGAACCGTAACTGGTAAAACGCGAACGAAAAATTGTTTGATTGCGTCTGCTAGATGGCGAACAGCGGCTGAGAGTTGTACGCGCGTGAGGAGGGTCAGAGTTCCGCGGGGAGGGCGGAACCAGCTACGATTTACCATTCACGATTTACTCGCTCTTCACCTGCCCGTAGAGCCACGCCTTGGCCATGCGCCACTGCCGCTTGACCGTCGGCGCCGAGACGCCGAGGACTTCGGCCGTCTCCTCGACCGAGAGCCCGCCGAAGAAGCGCAGCTCGACGATCTTCGACTTCTGCGGATCCATCTCGGCCAGCCGGTTGAGCGCGTCGTCCAGCGCGACGAGGTTCACGTCGCGCGGGGCGCCCGCGGCGTCGAGGTTCTCGTCGAGCGAGAGCTTCTGGAACTCGCCGCCGCGCTTCTCGGCCTCGTGGGCGCGGGCGTGGTCAACCAGAATCCTCCGCATCATCTGCGCGGCGACGCCGAAGAAGTGCGCGCGGTTCTGCCACTGCACCT
>DAIRFV010000212.1:0-5884 GCA_036794905.1 Pyrinomonadaceae bacterium
CACCTCAGCCGTCGCCACGCGCCAAAGCATAGGCGGGGGCAGGGAAAAAGGCAAAGGTAAGGCGTGAACCGTAGACCGTAGACCGTAGACCGTAGACCGTAAACCGTGACAAGAGAAGATCGGTTCTTCTGCTTGTCACGGTTTACGGTTTACGGTTCACGGTTCTTTAAGTCGTGCGCGGCAGCGGGCCGCCGATGGTGTAGAGGGTGACGGAGCTGGAGAGGCCGAGGCCCGAGAGGCGGCCGGCCATGAGGACGATGGTCTCCTTCTGCTGGGCGATGCCGGCCTCGACGAGCGTGCGCTCGCAGAGCTTGAGCATCTCCTCCGTGCTGTCGCATGGTTCCTGGAGGTGCGTCTCGACGCCCCAGACGAGCGACAGCTCGCAGGCGACGGCGCGGTCGTTCGTCAGCGCGATGATGCGCTGCTCGGGGCGCAGGCTGGAGAGCCGGCGCGCCATCAGCCCCGAGGCCGTGATGACGGCGATGGTGTGCGCGTCTATCTCCTCGCCCGCGAAGACGGCCGCCTCGCAGAGCGCGCGGCTGACGCGCCCCGACTGGCGGCCGGCGAAGCGCGTGATGGCGTCCTGCGTCGAGGGCGGGCGGCCCGTCTCGGCCGAATCGATGATGCGCGCCATCGTCGCCACCGAGAGGACGGGGTACTTGCCCGAGGCCGTCTCGGCCGAGAGCATCACGGCGTCGGTGCCGTCCCAGACGGCGTTGGCCACGTCGGACGCCTCGGCGCGCGTGGGGCGCGGCTCCGAGATCATCGACTGGAGCATCTGCGTCGCCGTGATGACGACGCGCTCCTTGCGGTTCGCCGCCTCGATGATGCGCTTCTGGTAGACGGGGACTAACTCGACGCTCGTCTCCACGCCGAGGTCGCCGCGCGCGACCATCAACCCGTCGGCCGCGTCCACGATCTCTTCGAGGTGGTCGATGGCCTCGGCCTTCTCGATCTTGGCGACGAGGGGCTGGGAGCCGCCCGCGGCCTTGATGAGCGCCTTGGCCTCGAGGCAGTCCTCGGCGCGCCGGACGAAGGAGAGCGCGATGTAGTCCGCGCCCCCGCGCACGGCCCACTGGAGGTCGCGCCGGTCTTTGTCGGTGAGCGAGGGAATCGGGAGCGCCGCGCCGGGCAGGTTGATGCCCTTGCGCTCGGCGAGCGTGCCGCCGTTGACGACGCGCGTCACCACGTCCGTCTCGGTGTTTGACTCGACCGTCAGCTCGATGGCGCCGTCGTCGAGCAGGATGCGCGCGCCGGGCCTCACGTCGCGCGCGAGCCCGGCGTAGTTGGTCGAGACCTCGCGCGCGTCGCCGACGACCGAGCGCGTCGTGATCGTGAAGACGGCGTTCGACTCCAACTGCACGGGCTGGCCGCCCTTGAGCATGCCCGTCCTGATCTTCGGCCCCGACAAATCGACGAGCACCGAGAGCGGCCGTTTCAGGCGCTCGGCCGCGGCGCGGGCGCGCGCGATGGTCTCGACGTGCTCCTCCTGCGAGCCGTGCGACATGTTGATGCGCACGGCGTTGGCGCCCGCCGCCAACAGCGACTCCAACACCGCCGGCTCGCGCGAAGCCGGGCCGAGCGTGGCAAGTATCTTGGCTCTCCTCAACTCAAAACCCCTCTGCACTTTTTATTCGAGATGGTTCGGTTGTAAACCCGCGGGCGCGGAAAGGCAAGTAGGGAGAAAGCAGTAGCCAGTAGTCAGTAGACAGTAGTCAGCAGAAAAGCAGAGGCGGCGCGTCTCAACTTACAGGTCGGACGCGCCGCCTCATCTTCCTACTGACTACTGTCTACCGACTACTGGCTACTGACTACTGCCTTTAATCTGCCTTCTCGCCGAGCGCCTGCTCGACGGCCGATTCGAGTTGGGAGGCGACCTCGGAGTCGTAGCCGACGAAGTGGCGGACGAGGCGCCCCTGGCGGTCGAGGACGAAGGTCTGCGGGATGGAGTCGTCGGCGCCGAAGAAGAGGCGGACGGTCTCGGGGTCGGGCTCGGCGAGCTGGTACTGGATGTTGTAGAGCTTGACGAACTCGGGGACTTTGGGGCGGTCTTCCTCGCCGCCGACGTTGAGGCCGATGACCTGCAAGCCCCGCGGCCCGTACTGCTTCTGGAGCTGGACGAGGTGCGGAATCTCCTCGCGGCAGGGCGGGCAGTAGGTGGCCCAGAAGTCGAGCACGACGACCTGCCCGCGCAGGTCTTCGAGCCGCACGCGCCGGCCATCCGCCTGCGTCCAGCCGCCCGCGGGCGTCGTGCCCGAGTTCACGCCGCGCGCGGTGGTGGCGGGCGGCATCGGGAGGTTCGTGCGCCGCGTGCCGTCCGCCGCGGCGGACTTGCGCCGCGCCTCCTCGGCGCGCTTCTTCGAAGCGCCGTCCAGCTCGCACGAGGCCGCCAGCGCGGCGAGGGCGACGAGCGCGATTGATTTCAGGAACAGTCTCGGAAGCATGCCGTTCGAACTCCTCCGGGCGGCATTCTACACGAACGCCCGGGACGGCGGCACGCGCCGGCAACGCTCTTTGCAGATGAGAGGGCCGGGGCCTAAACCCTGTCCGCAGTTTCGCCCGGCGTAGACGTGCCCGGCGGGGAGTCCTCCGGCTGGGGCGGGGCCTCTTCGGCGGGGACGGCGTACTCTTCGTTGGCCCACGCGCCGAAGTCGATGAGCTTGCAGCGCTCGGAGCAGAAGGGGCGGAAAGGGTTACCCTGGTAGGTCGTGGGGCGGTGGCAGATGGGACACTTCATAAAGCCGTAAATCGTGAACCGTAAACCGTGAACAGTGGCCCGGGGCGGCCGCCGTTGACGGTTGACGCTTGACGATTCAGGTCAGACGACGGCGGGCGCTGCCGGGGTTTTGATGAGAATTTTTCTATCGACGAAATCAATGATACCGGCACGCTTCAGCGCGTTCAAGCGGACGGTGACGCTCTCGCGGGTGGAGCCGACGATGGAGGCGATTTCGCGGTGCGGGAGCGGCAAATCGATCAGCACGCCCTCGGCCTCGGGGCGGCCGTAGCGCACGCAGAGGTCTGCGAGGAGTTTGTCGAGTCGCGCCGGGATGGCGTCGAGGGCGAAGTCGGCGACGCGGCGCTCGGCGCGGGAGAGCCGTTGACCAACCATGCGGAAGGTGTAATCATAAAGCTCGCGGCTCGCAGCCATCCCCTCCCTGTACACCCCCGCGGGAATCCGCAGCAGGCGCGCCTGCTCGTACGCGATGGCGCACTTCTCGCGCACCCCCGCCGAGTAGAGCGACGATTCGCCGAAGAGCGCCCCCGCGCCCACGATGTCGATGACGGCCTCGCGCGCCGTCACCGAGTCGATGGAGCAGATTTTGACGCGCCCCCGCGCGATGCAGTAGAGGGCGTCGGCCGTGTCGCCGCTGCGGTAGATGAAGCGGCGGCGGCGGTAGTCCACCGCCTCCGAGCCCCCGGCCAGGAGCTTGATGGTCTCTTCCGGGAGGCAGGGGCCGACTTCGGAGTGGCGCAGGATTTCGGCACGCTCGGCCGCGGACAGGTCGCTGGCGCGTCGGTGTGACATGAAGGGGGAACCTCTTTTAGGCGGTCGGGAATGTCAAGAGCCTGTGTGTGCGGCTCCGCGGCCCCGCACGGTCTCGCGACCGAAGGTGGGGAGCAACCCCCGAAATCTGCTTGACCGGGATGGGAGATAAAGCGGACGCGGGTGCCGCAACTGCAGCGAGGTAAAGCTAAAATTTAACCCGTTATTCGATGAGGAAAAGTTAACCGACAAAACAAACTCAGGTAACCGTCCCTTGAATTAGCGGGCACAATAGCACGAAGACCCGGGGGGCGCAAGAACTGTTTTCGAATTTACCCGTTTTCGAATTAGCGAATTTATGACGACCAAGCTCAGCGTCCTCGTCGTCGACGACGAGCCCGACAAGCGGTTGCTGCTGGCCTTCGCGCTGGAGAACGAGGGCTACGAGGTGCACACGGCCGTGGACGGCGTGGCCGGCCTCGCGGCGGTCGAACTCTACCAGCCCGACCTCATCGTCACCGACGTGATGATGCCGCGCATGGACGGCTACGAGATGATCCGCCGCGTGCGCGAGAACCCGCAGACCAAGTTCATCCCGGTCATCATCCAGTCGGCCGCGCGCGTCGAGGGGCGCGACGTGCGGCGCGGCTCGGAGCTGGGCGCGCTCGGCTACATCACCGACCCGACCGACCTCGACCTGCTGCGCGCCCGCGCCCGCACGCTGCTGGAGCTGAAGCAGTACCTCGACTCGTGCCAGGAGGCGGCCTTCACGGATCACCTGACGGGGCTCGCCAACCGCCGCCGCTTCGAGCGGCAGTTGGAGCGCGAGGTGGCGCGCACCGAGCGCTACGGCCGCCCCTTCTGCCTGCTGCTCGTGGACATCGACAACTTCAAGGACGTGAACGACACGCACGGGCACGACGCGGGCGACGAGGCGCTCAGGCACGTGGCGAACGTCATCCAGTCGGGCACGCGCGGCATCGACACGGGCGCGCGCTACGGCGGCGACGAGTTCGCCGTCATCCTCCCCGAGACCGACCTCGCGCGCGGGCTCGAAGTGGCCGAGCGCCTGCGCGCCTCGATCACCGCGCTCGACTTCGGCCCGGCCGGGCGCGTCACCGCGAGCCTCGGCGTGGCGGAGCTGCCCGCCTGCGCGCGCACGGGCGAGGAGCTGCGCGCGGCGGCCGACGCCGCGCTCTACGAGGCCAAGCGCCACGGACGCGACCGCGCCGCCAGCGCGCCCGCCCTGGAGAACCCCGCGCCGGCGCTGAACGTACCGTAAGGAAGTAGACAGTAGACAGTAGTCAGTAGTCAGGAGGCTCCGCTCTTCGGACGTTGACGCTGACGACCGAACGGTTCGCAATAACGAAGGCTTTTCTACTGGCTACTGGCTACTGACAACTGTCTACCTGGAGATTTTATGGCCGACTACCGAGACAAGCTTGACGAGTGGCGCGAGGCCGCGCGGCGCAAGGCGCGCGACCTGGACGAGAAGTACAACATCCGCGAGCGCGTCGAGGAGGGCGCGCGCGCGGCGGGCGAGGCCGCGAAGCGCGGCGCCGACGCCGTCAAGACCGGCGCCGAGCGCGCGCGCGAAGAGGCCGGGCGCCTCGGCGACGAACTGGACCTGGACGAGCACGCCGCGGAGGCGCGCGAGCGAAGCCGCGAGGCGCGCGAGCAGGCGGGGCGCGCGGCCGAGGAGGCGGCCCGCCTCGCGCGCGAGGTCGGCGGGCGCGTGCGCGAGGCCGGGCAGAAGGCCGGCGAGCGTGCCGAAGACTTCATCGGCGGCGCGAAGAAGTACTACAAGGGCGCGGCGCGCGCGGCGGGCGTGGGCGCGCGCTTCGCGGGCGTGGGCGTCCGCGCGACGCGCCTGACGGCGGCCTCGACCGCGGGGCTCTACCGCGCCTACGACTGGGCGCGGCAGAACCCGAAGCAGGCCATCGTCGTCACGCTCTCGCTCGCCGCGGGCGTGCGCGCGGGCGCCTCCTTCCCCGGCCTCGACGGCTTCCTGCTCGGCGGGCACCCGCACTGGTTCACGCACTCGGCGCTGCCCGTCTGGGCCGTGCGCAAGGTCGGTCAGAAGTTCGACGACTACCTGCGCGAGCGCGAGCGCCTCGTCGCCGCGGGCGAGCTGGACGAGGCCGACCGCCGCCGGGTCGAGTTCGAGCGCAAGATGGTGCGCTACGTCGGCGCGCCTCTGCTCGGGGCGTTCAGTTGCGCCGCCGGCGTCGCCATCTTCGCGCAGATTTTCCAGCCCGGCCCCATCGTCGGCGCGCCCATCAGTTGGCTCCTCGGCGGCAACCCCGTCCTCGACGCCGTCTGGCTCTTCGGCAACGGCGTCATCTGCATCCAGCAGGGCTACAAGTTCTTCATGATCGCGCTCAAGGACGTGGAGGC
>DAIRFV010000212.1:5984-10418 GCA_036794905.1 Pyrinomonadaceae bacterium
CAAGGACGTGGAGGCCGCCGAGCGCATCGTCCGCGAGATCAGGGGCTTCCGGCCCGCGGCCGCTACCGCCCGAAGATGACGGGGGCCGCATGCTGACGCCGACTGCGACGTACATCGCCCTGCTGTTGGTTCAGGCGCTGCATCTTTTCCACCACCGCGTCGCGCGGCGGCACATCAGTTTCGCGGAGGTCGTCTCGGCCGCCGTGCTGTGTGTGCCGCCGTTCGCCGTCTCACTGCCGGCGTGGATTTTTATGGCGGCGCATCTGTCGCTCATCGCAATCCAGATTGTCGGCAGCCTCTGGATTAAGAGGCTGTCGCCCGATTGGCCGAAGTAGACGCGCGTTCGCTATACTGACCCCGATGCTCGCGCCGCGCCTCCATCTAAATCGAACGGTCGCCGTGCTCCTGCCCGCGTCGCTCCTGTGGGTGTTCGCGGCCTGCGTCTCGATCTGCGGGTGGGAGAGCGCGGAGAGCCGGCCTCGTTTCACCTCGACGGCCGCGCCGACCGAAGTGGAGGGCGCGCCGTGCTGTGAAGGCTGCCCGTGCCCGGACGCCTCTTTCCTCAGGGCGACGACCGCGGAACGCGCGACGCTGAGGCACGACCTTCAAGCGGCAGGCGACGCCCTGACCCCGGTGCTCCCGGTCGCTTCTACGTTCGACGCCGTGACCATCGCCCCCGCGCACCGCCCGCAGTTTTTAGCCGACCCGCCGTTTGAGCCCCTGCCGACACTCCGAATTTAAGAGCCTCCCGCCCACAACTTCTCAAACCCTTTTCGACCCGACGCCGAAGTGTGTCCCGGCGTGGGTCGGCGTCTTTAACTCACAGTCTGATTCGGAGAGGCCACAGTCATCATGAGACGGTTCATCTTGTTGCTCGCCGTGCTGCTGACGGCTCAGGGCTCGCACGCGCAGAGCGCCTTCGACGTGACGGTCAGAGACCAGGAGACGAAGGAGCCGGTCGCCGGCGCGAAGGTCTCCGTGAAGGGCACGGAGGTCTCGGCCGAGACCGGCGCCGACGGCGTGGCTCGATTGGCCGGCGTTCCCGACGGCGAGCAGACCGTCGAAGTCTTCTCGGTCGGCTACGAGACCGCGGAGTTGCAGTTGACCTTCCCGCCCGCCGCGCGGGGCGCAGCGGTCGTCTTCATCAAGGTCACGCACGAGTTCGGCGAGGTCACGGTGACGACGACGCGGACGGGGCGCGAGATCGACGACGTGCCGACGCGGGTCGAGGCCATCGACGAGGAGGAGGTGGACGAGAAGAGCAACATGCGCCCCTCGAACGTCTCGATGGTGCTGAACGAGAGCACGGGGATTAAAGTCCAGCAAACCAGCGCGACCACGCAGACGCAGAGCGTCCGCATCCAGGGCCTCGACGGCCGCTACACGCAGCTCCTCAAGGACGGCTTCCCGGCCTTCGGCGGCTTCTCGGGCAGCCTGAGTGTCCTCGACATCCCGCCGCTCGACCTGAAGCAGGTGGAGATCGTCAAAGGCCCTTCGGCGACCTTCTACGGCGGGGGCGCGATTGCCGGCGTCGTCAACTTCGTGAGCAAGGAGCCGGAGGACGAGCCGGTCACGAACATGATCCTCAACCTGACCTCGGCCGGCGGGGCGGACTTCTCGGTCTTCAACTCGCGGAAGTTCAAGCGGCTCGGCTACACGCTGCTCGGCTCGCTCAACTACCAGCGGGAGTACGACGTTGACGACGACGACTTCACCGAGCTGCCGCGGGCGAACTCTTTCACGCTGAACCCGCGGCTCTTCTTCTACCTCGACGAGCGCACGCGCCTGACCGTCGGCAACTCGGCCACGTACCAGAACCGCAGGGGCGGCGACGTGTTCCGTATCCGCGACGGCGCGCAGGGCGTCCACCAATATTTCGAGCACAACCATTCGCTGCGCAACATCACGACCGTCCAGTTCGAGCGCGGCCTCCGGGGCGGCCGGAGCCTCGTCGCGCGGCAGAGCCTCGCGTTCTTCAGGCGCGAAATCGAAATCCCCGACTACGGCTTCGAGGGCGGGCAGTTCAACTCCTACACGGACCTCTCGTACTTCCACCCCGCCGGCAAGCACGCGCTCGTCTTCGGCTTCAACGCCGCGTACGACCGTTTCCGGGAAGAACGCGGCGGCGGCCCCGACCCGCGCGACGAGAGCCGCAGGACGTTCGGCGGGTACGCGCAGGACAGTTTTACGGTGACGGAGAAACTCTCGCTCGAAGCGGGCTTCCGGCTCGACCACGTGAAGCACTACGGCCTCTTCCCCCTGCCGCGCGTGTCGGCGCTCTACCGGTTCACGGACCGACTGAGCAGCCGCGTCGGCTTCGGCTTCGGCTACAAGGCGCCGAGCATCTTCACCGAGGAGGCCGAGACGCTCCTCTTCCGCAACGTCCTGGGCGTGGGGAACCGTCTGAAGGCGGAGCGCAGCCGCGGCGGGACGTTCGACGTTAACTACCGCGGCGCGGCGGGCGAGAAGTTCTCCTACTCGCTCAACCAGATGTTCTTCTACACGGAGATCGAAGACCCGCTCGTGCTGCTCTCGAACCCCGACGGGTTTTTCGCCTTCGCGAACGCCGGACGGCCGGTCAGGAGCGCGGGCTTCGAGACGAACGTGCGCGCCTCTTACGACTTCGTCAAGCTGTTCGCCGGTTACACCCACACGAACGCGAAGGCGCGCTACCTGGCGGGCGACCAGACCCTGCCGCTCACGCCGAAGAGCAAACTCAACTCGGCGCTGCTCTTGGAGAAGGAGTCGAACTTCAAGGTGGGCTTCGAGGCGTACTACACGAGCAGCCAGTTCCTCACCGACCGCTTCCGGACGCGGCCCTACTGGGTGCTGGGCCTCTTCGGCGAGAAGACCTTCGGCCAGTACAGCCTCTTCGTCAACGCCGAGAACTTCACCGACACGCGCCAGGGCCGCTTCACGACGGTCGTCTTCCCGCCGCACCAGCGGCCGACCTTCGCCGAAATCTACACGCACACCGAGGGCCGCGTCTTCAACGGCGGGGTGAAGGTCAAGTTCTAGGCGCGCCTTTACCTGATGGTCAGCGGGAAGGGGAGGAACGAGAGCGCGAAGACGAGGAGCGTCAGGAGCGCGACGGCGACGCGCGCCGTGCCGAGGCGGTCGCCTTCGTCGAGCGGCTGCGGGTGCGGCATGCGCAGCATGACGAAGAGGAGGACGACGTAGAGCGCGCCGCTCGGGACGCCGTGCCAGAGCCAGCCGAGCGGCGCCAGCCCCAGCATCAGCAGGAACGCCGCGCGCCCGGCGAGCCAGTGCGCGCGACGGCCGAGGACGGAGTAGACGGCGTGCCCGCCGTCGAGCTGCCCGACGGGCAGGAGGTTCAGACTCGTCACCAGCAGCCCGATCCACGCCGCGAAGTAGAAGGGGTTCGGCGCCATCCCGGCCAAATCCTTCACGCCGAGCGGGACGGCCAGCAGCCGGAGCAGCAGCGGGTCGTTGAAGATGATGACGCCCTCGGCGGGGAGCGGCGGCGCGGGGGCGGAGGTCAGCAGCGCGGCGCAGGCGACGGGGATGACGACGAGGAAGCCCGCCAACGGCCCCGCCACGCCGATGTCGAAGAGCGCGCGGCGCGAAGGGATCGGCGAACGAATCTTGATGAAGGCGCCGAGCGTGCCCGCCATGAAGGGCGGCGGCATCGGGATGAAGTAGGGGAGCGTGGCGTCCACGCCGTAGAGGCGGCAGGCGACGTAGTGGCCGGACTCGTGCGCGAGCAGGATGGAGAGGAGCGCGGCGGCGAACTTCAGACCCTCGACGACGTACTGCGGGTGCGCGAGCGCGAACGAGACCTGCGCCGCCAGCGCCAGCACGTAATAGCGGGGGACGTAGAGCAGGTATTCGAGCGGCGCCGCCGGGTCGGCCAGCGCCGGCGCGGGGTAGTCGAACGGGAGCATGAAGCTCACCCCGGCCCACGTCATCGCCAGCCCCGTCAGCAGGAAGAGCGCCCCGTGCCTCGCCCACTCGCGCGCCGACGGCCGCGCCGCCGCGGCGCGCACCCCGCCCCCGAGCGCCCCGCCGCGCGCCACGAAGGCCGGTACTTCACGGACTGTTTCAGACATAAAGATGGGTGTTGGGTTCCGGGTGTTGGGTGTTGGGTAAGAACCTTCTCTTAACCCCAAGACCTAACACCTAACACCCAACACCCGTTTCAGAAGCTGTCGGGAGGGCGGCCGGCCGCGTCCGGGTGGCCGGCGGGGGCTTCGGGGCTGACGCCGTTGGGGGCTTCGGTGTCGTGGATGTCATCGTCGTGGTCGTGGTCGTCGTGCTCGGCGTCGAAGCCGTGCGCCTGTAGCTCCTTGCCGGGCTTGAAGCGGATGGTCTTGCCCGAGGGGATGGCCACCTCCTCGCCGGTGCGCGGGTTGCGGCCCACGCCGCGCTTGCGCGGCTTGACGACGAAGACGCCGAAGCCGCGCAGCTCGATGC
>DAIRFV010000213.1:0-10383 GCA_036794905.1 Pyrinomonadaceae bacterium
CCCCCGGCGTTGAGGTGGCTGGCGTCGGCGAAGTCCTCGCCGGCCCACGGGTGCTGCAAGACCTCGCGGGCGAAGTAGAGGCGGTGTCGGGCGGCGACCTCCTCGGTGACGGCGTTGTAGCGCGCGAGGTAGTCGACGAGGGCGTCGTCGTCCACGTGCGGTATCCACCAGCGGAGGCGTCCGCCGGCGACGCTCTCGCGGACGAGGATTTGCGGGACGAAGACCGGCTTGAGCCCCTGCGCGGCGGCGACGGCGACGAGCGTTTCGAGGTTCCGCCGGTAGAGTCCGAGCGCGCGCGCCGCCGCCTCGGGGCTCGGGTCGGCCTCCGGGCTCGGGCGGTTCGAGGCGCAGTCCGGGTAGAGGCCCGCGCGCTGCAAGGCCCAGACGGCGGCCTTGCCCGAGGCGAATTTCTGCACCGGGTTCGTCGCGCAGAGGTTGAACGAGGCGTAGAGCGAGGGCGCGTGGTAGTCGGAGTAGTCCGGGGCGAGGCCGCGGACGTGCACGTTGCGCAGGTCGTTGAAGCCGGCGTGGACGACGAGGATGTCGGGCCGGTACTCGGGGACGACGAGCGAGACGAGGATGATGTGCTCGACCGACGAGTGGCCGAGGATGCCGAAGTTCAAGACCTCGTAGCGCGGGCCGAGCAGCGCGCCGAGGGCCGCGGGCCACTCGCCCCCGTCCGAGACGTTCGCGCCGTAGGTCGTCGAGCCGCCGACCGCCACGACGCGCAGCCGCTCCGACTTGGGGGCGAACTCCGCGCCGCGGAACCCCTGCGAGTTGTGCGTGTAGCTGACGCCCTTGTATTCGACGTGGGCGCGCGGGCGCGGCGCGGCGACGAGGTACGGGTGCGGCTCGTAGAGGCGGCTCAGGTACTCGCGCTGGTCGTCGAAGGCCCAGCGTCCGTTCTTGATGTAGAGGGCGAAGAGGCAGGCGGCCTCGACGCAGAAGGCGAGCATGAAGACGTAGCTCAACCGCAGGAGGAAGCGCCCCGCGCCGCCGCGCCGCGCGCGCAGCGCGACGAGCGTCAGGGCGAGCCAGCCGAGGAAGAGGATGAGATAGACCCACAGCATGAAAAACGGAGGCCAGAGCGGTTAGTCGAGATTAACGGGCCGCGGTTTCGACACAGAGGGCACAGAAGACACGGAGCAGAATACTTGCTCTGCGTGCTCGGTGTCCTCCGTCGACGGGGCCCGCCGCCCGGGCGCGACCCGAGGTTCATTCCCGCCCGCCCGCCGAGTCGGCGGGCCGCTAGTTCTCGCCGATGCCGGGCAGGCAGGGTTTGGCGGCCGAGTCGTCGGCGGCGCGGCGCGCGAGCTCGTTGGCGCGCGGGCCGGGCGGAATCTTCTCCGTCACGCAGGCCCGCCCGGGGCCGAGGCGGACGACGACGAGGTAGGAGACGACCCGGCGCTGTTCGGGGTTCTCGTTGGCGTTGAGGCGGACGATGAGCGCGTGGGGCTCGACGCGGCGGCCCCGCCGCCGGACGCGCCACTCGGCCCGCGTCCCGACCGAGGAGAAGGCCGGGCTCACCGTGGACCAGAATTCGAGCGCGTGCTCCGTGCCGTCGGGCCTGACGACCGTCAGGCTCTCGCGCTCGTCGCCCATCAGGAGTTGCAGCCGGTGGCCCGCCACCCCCGGGCACAGCTTCGTCCACGAGTAGCCCTCGTGCTCGTAGGCGATGGTCTTGCACTTCCGGCGGTCGAGGTCGGTGTAGACGCTCTCGGCCGCCGCCGCCCCGCGCTGGGCCGCGCCCTGAAGGAGAAGGATGAGCAGGAAGGGAATCATCGGAGCGGCAGACGGCCCCCGTCTTAGTACAGATTGCCCTCGCGCTTGCGGCCGGTGTAGTCGACGTAGACGACCTTCAGCTCGGTGTAGAAGTCGAGCGCGGTCGAGCCCTGCTCGAAGGCGCCGACGCCGGTGGACTTGATGCCGCCGAAGGGGACGTGCGCCTCGCCGCCGGTGGTGGGCGAGTTGATGTGCGTCATGCCGGTCTCGATCTCGTCCACGAAGCGGAAGACGGCGCCCGCGTCGTTGGTGAAGATGGAGGAGGAGAGGCCGAACTCGCTGTCGTTGGCGACCTGCAAGGCTTCGTCGAAGTCCTTGACGCGCAGGACGGCGAGGACGGGGCCGAAGACCTCCTCGCGCGCGATGCGCATGTCGGGCGTGACGCGGTCGAAGATTGTCGGCTGGACGAAGAAGCCCTTGCGCAGGTGCGCGCCGTCGGCCGGCCCGCCGCCCGTGACCAGCTCCGCGCCGTCCTCGCGCGCCACGTCCATGTAGGAGAGGACGGACTTGAACTGGCTCGCGTCCACGATGGGGCCGACCTCGGTTTCGGGCGCCATGCCGTCGCCGAGCCGGAGCGCCCGGGCGCGCTCGCCGATGCGCTTGACGAACTCGTCGGCGACCGACTCGACGACGACGGCGCGGCTCGTCGCGGTGCAGCGCTGACCCGTCGAGCCGAACGCGCCCTGCGCGGTGGACTCGACGGCGAGCGCCATGTCAGCGTCTTCGAGCACGACGACGGGGTTCTTGCCTCCCATCTCACACTGCACGCGGACGCCGCGCCGCGCCGCCTGCTCGTAGAGCTTGACGCCGACGCCGTTCGAGCCCGTGAAGGAGATGGCGCGCACGGCCGGGTGGCCGACGATCTCGGCGCCGGCCTCGGAGCCCGAGCCGAGGACGAGGTTGATGACGCCCGCGGGCACGCCCGCCTCCGCCAGCAACTCCACGATCCGGACGGCCGTCGCGGGCGTGTTCGTCGCGGGCTTGAAGACGACGGTGTTGCCGGCGACGAGCGCGGGGGCGAGTTTCCAGACGGGGATGGCGACGGGGAAGTTCCAGGGCGTGACGACGGCGACGACGCCGTGCGGCTGCTTGATGGTGTAGGCGAAGTTGCTGGGCAGTTCCGACGGGATGGTCTCGCCGTTCATGCGGCGCGACTCGCCCGCGCAGAAGTCGGCGACGTTGATGGCGCGCTGCAACTCGCCGCGCGCCTCGCCGATGGTCTTGCCCTCCTCGCGCGTGAGGAGGGCGGCGACCGACTCCTTGTGCTCTTCGAGCAGCCGCGCGAAGCGCGCGACGATGCGCCCGCGCGCCGGGGCGGGCGTCGCGCGCCAGCCGCGGAAGGCTTCCGCGGCGGCCTCGACCGCGCCGCGCGCCTCCTCGCGCGTTGAGAGCCTGACGGTGCCCAACACGTCCTCCGTGTTTGCGGGGTTGACGTTCTCGGCGGTCTTCTGCGACGAAGACTCGACCCACTCACCCTTGACGAAGTTGCGGTAGGTGTCCATGTGATGACTTTTATAGTTGAAATTTCGCCGACCCGTTTGGAAGTGTCTGCTGGCGGGCGCGGCGGCCGGAGACCGCGAAAATATACCACACGCGGCCGGCGGGCGTCGGGAAAAATGAGGAATGGCTTAGCCATTTTTTGCAATCCTCCGCTATGATGGCGGGCGTCTTCCGAATTCAGACATCCGACCGAACGATGAGCTTTCAGAATCTACGCGAGCTGCTGGAGGCGCGCGCCGACGCAGCGCCCGACAAGGTCTTTCTCTTCTCGGAGGCGGACGGCCGCCGCTTCACCTACCGGGAGTTCGACGCGGCCGTCAACCGCGCGGCCAACATGCTCTCCGACCGCGATGTCGGTCGCGGAGACGTGGTGAGCCTGCTCCTCCCGAACAGCGCCGAGTACGTCATCGCCTACTTCGCCTGCTTCAAGCTCGGGGCGCTGGCCGGCCCCGTCAACTCTCTCCTCAAGCCCGAGGAGATGGCCTACGTCGTCGGCAACTCCGAGGCGCGTCTGCTGCTCTACCACCCGCAGTTCGGCGAGCCGGCCGGGCGGCTGTGGGCCGAGGTGGACACGCTCAATGAGATCGTCGCCTTCGACGACGAGGCGGCGGCGTCCGAAGGGTTCCGGTCAGAGCCGGGCGCGGACTGGGGCGGGACGAGCCTCGCGCGCGACGACGAGGCGATCATCATCTACACGTCGGGGACGACGGGGAAGCCGAAGGGCTGTCTGCTCACGCACGGCAACCTGCTCGCCAACGCGCGCCAGATCGTGGAGTGGCTGGGCTTCACGGAGGACGACCGGCTTTTGACCGTCATGCCGCTCTTCCACATGAACGCCGTCTCGGTGACGACCGCGAGCGCGCTCTACGCGGGCGGCTCGACGGTGACGAGCACGCGGTTTTCGGCCTCGCGCCACTGGCAGATCGTCAGCGACTACGGCGTGACCTCCTTCGGCTCGGTCGCGACGATGCTCTCGATGCTGCTGAAGACTTACCCCGAGGGCGTGCCCGAGGGTCTGAACACGGGGCGTCTGCGCTTCGCCATGTGCGGCTCGGCGCCCGTGCCGGCCGAGGTCATGCGCCGGTTCGAGGAGACTTTCAACTGCCTCGTCGTCGAGGGCTACGGCTTGTCCGAGTCCACCTGCCGCTCGACCTTCAACCCGCCGGACAGGCGCCGCCGCCCGGGCTCGTGCGGCCGCCCCATCGGCAACGAGATGCGCGTCGTGGACGAGGAGGACAGGGAACTCCCCGACGGCGAGTCCGGCGAGATCGTCATGCGCGGCGAGAACGTCTTCAAGGGCTACTTCAAGAACGAGGAGGCGACGGCGCGCGCCTTCCGCGGCGGCTGGTTCCACACGGGCGACGTGGGCTTCCGCGACCCCGAAGGCTTCTATTACATCATCGACCGCAAGTCCGACATGATTATCCGCGGCGGCGAGAACATCTACCCGCGCGAGATAGACGAGCTGCTCTACAGGCACCCCTCCATCGCCGAGGCCGCCGCCTTCGGCGTGCCCGACCCGCTCTACGGCGAGGACGTGGCGGCCTTCGTCGTGCTCAAGGAGGGGCTGGCGGCTTCCGGCGCAGAGGTCGCCGCCTACTGCCGCGAACACCTCGCCGACTACAAGTGCCCCAAGACCGTCCGCGTCGTCGCCTCGCTCCCCAAAGGCCCGACGGGCAAGGTGCTCAAGCGCGAGCTGCAAGCGCTCTGGCGGGAGGAATAGTAGGCGGCAGGCATTTGGCAGCAGGCGGTTGAAATCGCCGCTGTCAAAAGTTGTGGATTAATCTTTCTACCCGCTGAACGCGGAGCGACTGCCGACTGCCATCTGCCTGCCGCCTAGTGAACTATGGCAAAGCTAAAGAACAAGGTGGAGAACGCGCTCGACGAGGCGCGGATGCTCGTGCTGGGGGCGCAGGTGCTCGTCGGGTTCCAGTTCCGGTCGGTCTTCGAGCCGGGCTTCGACTCGCTCCCGCTGCCGTCGCAGATTCTGAAGCTGGCGGGGCTCGGGCTGATGCTTCTGGCGGTCGGGCTCATCATCTCGCCGGCGGCCTACCACCGCCTCGTCGAGGGCGGCGAGGACACGCCCGAGATACACCGCTACACTTCGAAGCTGATGAGCTGGGCGCTGCTGCCGTTCGCGTTCGGGCTCGGCATCGACCTGTACGTGGCGGCGCAGAAAATCCTCGGCTGGAAGGTGGGCGTGGCGGCGGGGCTGGCGGGGACGCTGCTGGCGGCGTCGTGCTGGTACTTCCTGGAGTTCTACATGCGCCGCGAGCGCGCGGACGACATCGAGGCGGCGAGGAGGGGGGATCGCGAGATGGGCGTTGATGAAGGCGGCGAGAAGGACGGGAAGAAGGAGGAGCGCGAGAAGCTGAGCAACCGGATCAAGCACGTGCTGACCGAGTGCCGCGTGGTGCTGCCGGGCTCGCAGGCGCTCCTCGGCTTCCAGTTCGTCGTGATCCTGACGGAGAGCTTCGACAAACTGACGCCGCTCTCGAAGTACATACACCTCGCGGCGCTCGGGCTGAACGCGCTGACCATCGTGCTGCTCATCACGCCGGCCGCGTACCACCGCATGGTCGAGCGCGGCGAGGAGACGGAGCACTTCCACCACTTCGCGTCGAAGGTCCTGGTGGCGGCGCTCGTCCCGCTCGCGCTGGCGCTCGCGGCCGACGTGTACGTCGTCGTCCAGAAGGTGACGGAGTCGCAGCTCGTCTCGGTCGTCTCGGCGCTGGTCATCCTCGCCGTCTTCTGGGAACTCTGGTTCGGCCTGACCCTCTACCGGCGCACGCAGCGCCAGTACGCGGATTGAATCTGAACTTGCTTTGATGTCCTATTCAACGGAGGAAGACTTTGAGACTGTTAACCGCCCTCTTGATCTCGACCGTTTTGCTCGCGGCGGCGGCGGTCGCGCCGCGCGGACTCGCCTTCGTCGAGGTGGGGCCGCGAGACCAGCGCGTGGCCGCCGCGGCCGAGGCCCTGCGCGGGCAGCTCGTGGCGACGCGGCGCGACATACACATGCACCCGGAGCTGTCGAACCGCGAGGAGCGCACGGCGCGCGTCGTCGCGGAGCGCCTGCGCGCGCTCGGGCTCACCGAAGTGAAGACGGGAGTCGCCCGTCACGGCGTGACGGCGCTGCTCGTCGGCGGCAAGCCCGGCCCCGTCGTCGCCGTGCGCGCGGACATGGACGCGCTCCCGATTCGGGAGGCGAACGACACGCCCTACAAGTCGCAGACGCCCGGCGTCATGCACGCCTGCGGCCACGACGTGCACACGACGGTCGAGCTGGGCGTCGCCGAAGTCCTCAGCAAGATGAAGGACGAGGTGCGCGGCACCGTCAAGTTCATCTTCCAGCCGGCGGAGGAGGGCGCGCCCCCGGGCGAGGAGGGCGGCGCGAAGCTGATGATTAAGGAGGGCGTGCTCGACGGCCCGCGCCCGCAGGCCATCTTCGGCCTCCACACCGAGCCCAACCTCCAGGCCGGCCAGATCGGCTACCACTCGGGGCCGGCGATGGCCTCGGCCGACACCTTCTACATCACGGTCAAGGGCAAGGCCTCGCACGGCGCGCAGCCGCACGTCGGCGTGGACTCGGTCGTCGTCGCCTCGCAGTGCGTGCTCGCGCTCCAGAACATCCGCAGCCGCCGCATCGACCCGCTGGAGCCGCTCGTCATCACCGTCGGCACGATCCAGGGCGGCGAGCGACACAACATCATCGCCGGCGAGGTCAAGATGTCGGGCACGATGCGCACCTTCAACGACCAGGTGCGCGAGCGCTCCATCGCCCTGATGCGCGAGACGCTACAGAACGTCGGGGCGGCCTACGGCGCGACCGTCGAGCTTGAGATGGGCGACGGCAACGCCGTCACCTTCAACGAGCCGGCGCTGGTGGAAGAGACGCTGCCGACCATCCGCCGCGTCGTCGGCGCGCAGCACGCGCTCGCCATCAAGCCCTTCATGCCCGCCGAGGACTTCTCCGCGTATCAGAAGATCGTCCCCGGCTTCTACTACTTCCTCGGCGTCGGCAACCGCGCGAAGGGGATCACCTCCGGCTGGCACACGCCGACCTTCGACGCGGACGAAGAGAGCCTCGTCGTCGGCGTCAAGGTGATGTCGAACGTCCTGCTCGACTACCTCGAACGGCACGCCGCGGGGGCGAAGGCGGGCGGGCGATGACGCACGTCGTCCTGCTCGGCGATTCGATCTTCGACAACGCCGTGTACGTCGGCGGCGGGGCGGACGTGTTGACACACCTGCGCGGGCGCGTGCCCGGCGACTGGGCGGCGACGCTTCTGGCCGTGGACGGGAGCGTCGTCGAGAACGTTTACGGTCAACTGCGGCAAGTGCCCGCGGAAGCCACGCACCTCGTCGTCAGCGCGGGCGGCAACGACGCGCTCAACAGCGCGCACATCCTCGAAGAGCGCGCCGGCTCGACCGCGGAGGTCTTGCTCCGGCTCGCCGACGTGGCCGAAGCGTTCGAGGCGGGCTACCGCCGAATGCTGCGCGCCGCGGCCGAGACGGGGCTGCCGACGGCCGTCTGCACCGTCTACTACCCGCGCTTCCCCGACCCGCTCGCGCAGAGGCTGGCCGTGACGGCGCTGACCGTCTTTAACGACGCCATCATCCGCGCGGCCTTCGCGGCGGGCGTGCCGCTCGTAGACCTGCGCCTCGTCTGCGACGAAGACGCCGACTACGCCAACCCCATCGAGCCGTCCGAGGCCGGCGGCGCGAAGATCGCCGACGCGATCATCCGCCTCGTCACCGAACACAACTTCGCGCAACAGAGAACAGCGGTCTTCGTGTAAGCCCCCGACGATTTTGAAAGGGAGCTTCGGCCTGATGTTCTTTACGGACTCTTACAGAGCGTTGAGGCGTGGCGAACGTGCGCTGGCCGTTCGGTACTTCCTGATTTCGTTTCTGGTCATCGCGCTCATCGGTCTGCCGGTCGGGTTCTTCATGCTGCGTCGGTTCGAGGCGTCGGTCATCTTCCACCCGGAGCGCGCGGCGCTCGGCGGCGTCTGGCGCGTGCCGAGGGGCGCGGAGGAGGTCTGGTTCAGGAACGCCGAGGGCCTGAGGCTCCACGGCTGGTACTTTCGTTCGGACACGCAGCCGTCGGCAGCGACGGTCGTGTACGCGCACGGCAACGGCGGGAACGTGAGTTACTGCGGCTGGGTCGGCGCGGAACTGGCCGCGCGCGGCTTCGACGTGCTGCTCTTCGACTACCGCGGCTACGGGCGGAGCGAGGGCGAGCCGGCGGGCGAGCAAGGGCTCTACGCGGACGCGGAGGCCGCTTATGATTTCGTGACTAAAAAAGTGGGCGTGCCTTCGGGTCGCGTCGTGCTCTACGGGCAGTCTCTGGGCACGGCGGCCGTCGCGGACGTGGCCGCGCGGCGCGAGTGCGGCGCGCTCGTCCTCGAATCGGGTTTGAGCAGCGCGGCCGACATGGCGGGCGAAATCATGCCGTGGCTGCCGCGCTTCGTGAGGCGCCTGACGAAGAACAAGCTCGACACCGTCTCGAAGCTCCCGCGCGTCAAGTGCCCCGTGCTCGTCGTCCACGGCGGCCGCGACCGCGTCATCCCCGCCGGGCAGGGCCGCAGACTCTTCGACGCCGCGCCCGAGCCCAGGCGGTTAATCATTATTGACGGCGCGGATCACAACGACCTTTTCAACGTGGGCGGCGGCGAGTATATTGACACGCTCGCCGAATTCGTTCGCCTATCGCTCCGACCCGAAACATGAATAAGTGCCGGCTCCTTCTGCTCTGCCTCCTGTTCGTCCCGACTGGCGCGCACGCACAGACGGCCCTCCGCTGGGGCGCAGACCCGAGCGGCGGCGCGCCCTACGTCTTCACCGACCCGGCGCACCCGGACAGGTACGTCGGCTACGAGCTGGAGATGGTCGAGGCGCTGGCGGCCGCGATGAACCGCAGGCCCGAGTTCGTCCCGACCGACTGGCAGACCATCGTCACCTCGCTCCAGCGCGGCGCGTTCGACGTGGTCGTCAACGGGCTGGAGCCGACGGAAGACCGCGCCCGCGTCATCCTCTTCAGCAAGCCCTACTACATCTTTCAACTCCAACTGACAGTCCGTAAGAACGAGGCGCGCATCAACGGGCTCGAAGACTGCCGCACGCGCACCGTCGGCACGCTCGGCAACACCGCCGCCTCGCGCCTGTTGGAGAAGGAGGGCATCCCGTTCAAGGGCTACGAAGACCCGGTCGGGGCTTACAAGGATTTGGAGTTGGGGCGCGTGGACGCGGTGCTGATGGACGTGCCGATGGAGGCTTTCTACGCGCGCCCCAACCCGCGCCTGAAGTCCGCGGGCGCGCCCTTCATGCGCGGGGCTTACGTTATAGGTTTGCGCAAGGGCGACGAGGCTTTGAAGGCGGAAATCGACGCGGGAATCGATAAAATCGTCAGGGACGGGACGCTCGAACGCATTCTGCGCAAGTGGAATTTGTGGAACGACGCGCAGGTCGAGCTTCAGCGTTCGGCCCGCGCCGAAGTGGCCGAAGGCGAGCAGAGGCCGGAGGAGGTCAAGTACGAAGTCACCTCGACATCCTTCAACTGGTCGGAGGCGATCTGGCGCCTGACGCGCGCGGCGGCCGTGACCGTGCTGCTCTCTTTGGGCGCGATGGTCATCGCGGTCACGCTCGGGCTCGCGCTCGCGGTCGGGCAGTCGCGCGGCCCGTCGGTCGTGCGCTTCTTCTGCACCGTCTACGTCGAGTTCTTCCGCGGCACGCCCGTGCTCGTGCAGCTCCTCTTCCTCTACTTCGGCCTGCCGCTCGTGGGGCTGGCGATGCCGGGGTGGCTGACGGCGCTCGTCGGGCTGGGGCTGAACTACGCGGCCTACGAGTCGCAGGTCTACCGCGCGGCGCTCGAAGCCATCCCGAAGGGGCAGTACGAGGCGGCGTACGCGCTGGGGATGAGCCCCGTGCTCGCGTTCCGGCGCGTCGTGCTGCCGCAGGCGTTGAGGATAGCGCTGCCGCCGATGACGAACGACTTCGTCTCGCTCTTCAAGGACACGTCGGTCGCCTTCGCCATCTCGGTGTGGGAGCTGGCGACCGCCTACCGCGAGCTGGCGAACGCGTCGGGCGAGTTCATGC
>DAIRFV010000214.1:0-7257 GCA_036794905.1 Pyrinomonadaceae bacterium
CGGGCTTCACGTCGGCGATGACGGTCGGCTCGATGAAGAAGCCCTGCTCGCCGTCGCTGCCGCCGCCCGCGACGAGGCGGCCGCCGTCCTCCTGCCCCCACTCGACGTACTGGCTGATGGTCTTGAAAGCCTTCTCGTTGATGACGGCGCTCATGCTGGTCGAAGGGTCTGCGGGGTCGCCGACTTTAAGTTGCGCCGTGCGCTCGATGACTCGTTGCAGCACCGGCTCGTAAGCCTCGCCGACGATGATGGCGCGCGAGCAGGCCGAGCACTTCTGCCCCTGAAAGCCGAAGGCCGAGGCGACGACGCCCGCGGCCGCCTCGTCGTAGTCGGTGTCGGAGTCAACGACGATGGCGTCCTTGCCCCCCATCTCGGCCACGACGCGCTTGAGCCAGATTTGCCCCTGGTTGACCTTGGCCGCGCGCTCGTAGACGCGCATGCCGACCTCCTTCGAGCCGGTGAAGGCGACGTAGCGCGTCAGGGGGTGGTCAACGACCGTGTCGCCGACCTCGCCGCCCGCGCCGACCATGAAGTTGACGACGCCCGGCGGCAGGCCGGCCTCTTCCAGCAGCTCGAAGAACTTGTAGGCGATGGCCGGCGCGTCCGACGAGGGCTTGAGCACCACCGTGTTGCCCGTGACGACCGAGGCGACGGTCATGCCGGCCATGATGGCCAGGGGGAAGTTCCACGGCGGGATGACGACGCCCACGCCGAGCGGGATGTAGGTGAGGCGGTTGTCCTCGCCCGCGAGGGGCGTGAGCGGCTGCACGTCGGCGTAGCGCAGCATCTCGCGCGCGTAGAACTCAAGGAAGTCGATGGCCTCGGCCGTGTCGCCGTCGGCCTCGGGCCACGTCTTGGCGACCTCGTGCACCATCCACGCTGAGAAGTAGTGCTTGCGCTCGCGCAGCAGCGAGGCCGCGCGGAAGAGGAGGTCGGCGCGCTGGTGCGGGAGCGTGTTGCGCCAGATCTGGAAGACCTCGTGGGCCTTCTCGACGGCCTGCGTCGCCAACTCCTTCGTCGCCTTGTGGAAGCGGCCGACCACCTCGGTCTTGCGCGCCGGGTTGCGGCTCTCAAGGAGGTCGCCGGTCTCCACGCGCTCGCCGCCGATGACGAGCGGGTACTCGCGCCCCAGCTCAGACTGGACGCGGGCGAGCGCCTCGCGGAACGCGCGCGCGTTCTCTTCTTGAGAGAAGTCGGTGAAAGGCTCGTTGCGGAACTCTTCGTGCTTCATCTGCTGCATACTCTTCTCCTCGTCGGGAATGATGAATTGCAATATGTTTGGGTTGAAATTTCGTTCATGCTAACACAAAACGGGGCGGAAGCCCGACCGTGAGGGAGGGCGTCAAGGTAACAAAGGAAGGAGGGATGACGAAGACGGCGTGTCTTTCGTCATCCCTCCTTCTGCGTTTCGGACACGCCCTCCGTGACGGTCGGGCTTCCGCCTTGACCTTACACCCAGCGCCCCTGCTTCTGGAGTCTTTTGATCTTGCGCTTGACCAGCTCGCGCTTGAGCGTGGTGGTGCGGTCGATGAAAACGATGCCGTCGCAGTGGTCTGTCTCGTGGAGCATGCAGCGCGCTTCGAGGTCGAGGCCGTCGAACTCGAACTCCTCGCCGCCCACGTCCTGCGCGCGGACGACGGCGCGCAAAGAGCGCTGCACCTGGAAGAAGATGCCGGGGAACGAGAGGCAGCCCTCGTCGTCCGTCTGCTCGCCCTCGACGCTGAGGACGACCGGGTTGACGAGCACGACGCGCGCCTCGGGGTCGCGGCCGCCCGAGCAGTCCATCACGAACAGGCGCTTCGACACGCCGACCTGCGGCGCCGCCAAACCCACCCCGCGCGCCGCGTACATCGTCTCGAACATGTCCGAGACCAGACGCTGCAGCCCGGCGTCGAACTCCGTCACGTGCTCGCCCGGCGTCTCCAACACCGGCTCGCCGTACTTCACGATGTCTAAAAGTGCCATCTCAAAACTTCTCTGCCCGAAGGGTGACGACGCGGGCCCGCCGCGGCGCACCCGAAAGTTTACTACAAAGGATGAGAGGCCAGCCACCAGGACATTTAGAGGCCGCGGCCGCGTTCGCAGTTGCTTGCGGGCGAGGGCGGCCGGGTCGCGGCGGCGGTCACGCCCTGCCCTTCCCGAACTGCGGCGCGCGCTTCTGCATGAAGGCGGTGACGCCTTCGAGGAAGTCTGCGGAGGCGAAGCAGCGGGCCTGGCCTGCGGCCTCGAAGTCGAGGGAGGCGGCGAGGGCCTGTTGCTCGGAGAGGTTGAGGGCGGCCTTGATGTTTGCGAGCGAGGGTTGGGGCGCGGCGGCGAGTCGCGCGGCCAGTTCGTCCACGACGGCGTCGAGGTCTGCGCGCGGGACGACGCGGCCGACGACGCCGAGGCGCTGCGCGTCCTGCGCGGAGAGCGTGTTGCCCGTCGCCATCAGCTCGAAGGCTTTGGCGCGGCCGACGAGCGCGGGCAGGAGGTGCGTCGCGCCGCCGTCGGGCATCAGGCCGACGCGGACGAAGCTCTGACTGAAGGTCGCCTCGTCGGAGGCGATGACCACGTCGGAGGCGAGCACGTAGCTGAAGCCGATGCCCGCGGCCGGGCCGTGCACGCGCGCGACGACGGGCTTCGGCAGAGTGCGCAAGCCCACGATGGGCGGGTTGATTAACTCGCGTATCCGCGCCGCCACGTCCGTCGAAGCCAACTCCGACGGGTTGATGGACTTCATGTCGAGGCCGGCGCAGAAGAACTCGCCCGCGCCGGAGATGACGACGACGCGGCTCTCGTCCCGCGCCGACTCCGCGACCGCGGCGGCGAACGCCTCGAACATCCCGAAGTCCACGGCGTTGCGCCGCTCGGGGTTGTTGAAGGTGATGCGTTTGACGCCCGCGTCGAGCGTCACCTGGAGCTTCTCGTTGGTGTTCATACGGGGTACGTGTCGGCGTCTATGGGCGTTGACTTTAAGCCCAGCGTCTTCCTCACGACGGCGATCTGGCCGGCGTGGTAGAGCGTGTGCTGGACTGCGCCGTGCAGAGAGATGTAGTGCGTGGACATGCCCGGGAGGATGGGCTCGTCGAGCAGCGTCTCGTCGAGGGCGAGCACGGCCTCGCGCAGGGCGAGGTAGGTCTCCGTCATCTTCCGGAGCGCGGCGGCCCAAGCCTCCTCGGACGCTTCCGCGGCCGCCGGCCAGTCCTCTTCCGTGTCGTAAATCTGCGCGGGGTCGCCGCCCAGGCGGCGCAGGATGGCGCGCTCCCAGGCTTCGACGTGCGCGACCAGTTCCCAGATGCTGTGCGCGCCCTCGACGGGTCGCGCCGCGGCCTGTGCGGCGGTCACGCCGTCGAGCAGTTCGTTCACGGCGGGGCCGTGCCACGGCCCGCCCTCGTGTGCGCGCTTGAGCACTTCGGCGATTCTTTCGACCTCTCTCATAAACTCCTTCAGCGGCGCCGGCCGAAGAGCTTCGGCGTGGCGAAGACGGTGTAGCGGACGGGTTCGTGCGGCCGGCGCCGCCACCAGACGGCGGCGGAGCGGCGGACGACGACCTCGAACATCGCGTCCTTGTCCTTGCGCGCGATGCCGCGCACGAGGCGGCTGATGTCGTGGCGGAAGGTGGCGACGACGAGGCGGCGGTTGGGGTCTGCGATCTTGACGCGCGCCTTCTCGTAGCGCAGCAGGTCGAGGGTCCAGCCCGAGCCGAGGTAGTCCTCCCTGAGCTTCGCTTCGAGGTACTCGGCGAAGCGGAGCACGTCGCAGAACAGGTTCTCGAAGGCCGGCAGCCCGTGCTCCGCGACGTAGCGGTCGAAGTAGTTCGTGAAGCGCTCGCGCAGCACGCGGTGCGACAGCGGGAGCAGCTTGTAGACCTGCACGAAGCGGCGCTCGCGCGTGGTGGCGACGAACGAGTCGAAGCGCTCGGCGGCCGCGCGCTTGAGCTGCCGCGCCGCGGTCGGCGTCAGCCCCAGCTCGCGCCCGAGCGCGAAAGGGTTCTCCACGAACCGCGCACGCAGCGCCTCGTCCGTGGAGAGCCGCGTCAGTATCTTCTCGATGTCGGAGAGGGTCATCAGTAGTCACGTATCTGTTCGACGTAAGCGTCGAAGTTGCGGCGCATCTCTTCGACGTGGTCGCCGCCGAACTTCTCGCGCATGGCCTCGGCGAGCGTGAGCGCGACCATCGCCTCGCCGATGACGCCGGCCGCGGGGACGGCCGTCACGTCGGAGCGCTCGAAGGCGGCCAGCTCCTCCGCCTTCGTCTCGATGTCCACGGAGCGGAGCGCGCGCCGGAGCGTCGAGATGGGTTTGAGGAAGCCGCGCACGCGCAGCTCCTCGCCGTTGGTGATGCCGCCTTCGAGGCCGCCCGCGCGGTTCGTCGGGCGCGTGAAGGCGCGGCTCCCTGCGTCGTACCCGATCTCGTCGTGCACCTGCGAGCCGGGCCAGGAAGCCGCCTCGACGCCCGCGCCGAGGGCGACGGCCTTGACCGCCGGAATGGACATCAGAGCCCGCGCCAGCCTCCCGTCGAGCTTCGCCTCCCAGGACGTGTGCGAGCCGAGCCCCGCGACGACGCCGCGCGCGACGACCTCGAAGACGCCGCCGAGCGTGTCGCCCTCGCGCCGCTTCTCGTCCACGAGCGCGACCATCCGGCTTTGCGCCTCCTCGTCGGCGCAGCGCAGCGGCGCGTCGTCGGGGATGTTGCTGATGCGCTCCCAGTCGGCTTCAACCGGCGCCGAGGGGATGCCGCCGAGCTGCACGACGTGGCTGCGCAGCTCGACGCCGAAGTGTGAGAGCAACTGACGCGCGAGCGCGCCGCAGGCGACGCGCGCGGCCGTCTCGCGGGCCGAGGCGCGTTCGAGTATGTCGCGCAGGTCGCGCGCGCCGTACTTGAGCCCGCCCGCGAGGTCTGCGTGGCCGGGGCGCGGCCGCTTCACGCGCCGCATCTTCTCTTCAGGAGTCTCCGAAGGGTCAACCGGCTCGGCCGACATGACGCCCGTCCAGTTCTTCCAGTCCTTGTTCTCGATCTGCAAGGCGACGGGCGAGCCGAGCGCCCGGCCGTGGCGGACGCCGCTCAAAAACTCCGCGCGGTCGCGCTCGATCTTCATCCGCCCGCCGCGGCCGTAGCCCCACTGCCGGCGCTCCAGCTCGCGGTTGACGAGTTCCACGGCGACGGGCAGTCCCGCGGGCAGACCCTCGACGATCGCGACCAGCGCGCGCCCGTGCGACTCCCCGGCTGTGTTGAAGCGAAACATTCGTCTACTCGAATTTGCTGAAACGTCAGCCGCTTTGAACGTCGAGGAAGCGCGAGCGCACCTCGGGCGGCGGCAGCATGCAGGTGTCGTACTTGCCGAAGAACTTATAGCGGTTGCGCGCGAACAGGTCGTAGAGATAGTCGCGCAGGCCCGCCGGGATGATCCTGGCGGCGAGGAAGAGTTTCCAGAAGCCGCCGAGGTAGGCCGCGACCTTCAGCGCCGCGTCCGAGCGTACGTGGATGCGCTCGCCGCCCGCGTGGGCTTCCACAAAGACCACGGAGTCCACGCCGCGCAGCTCCGGGTGTCTTTCGATCATCGCCTGCCCGTAGTCGCTCTGGAGCGCGGCGAAGCGCATCGAGCCCTTGCGGTCGTGGTCGAGTATCAACTGCACAGACTTGTTGCAGAAGCCGCACACGCCGTCGTAGAGCAGGACGGGCGCGCCGAACGTTGTTTCTACCATGAGTTTGACCTTCGGCAGAAGCGGGGTGATTGAACTTCAGTTCGCGCCCGGCGCGGGCAGGAACTCTTCGGCGAAGACGTTGCCGCGGCCGAGGACGCAGGCCGGGTCGAAGGCGCGCTTGAGCTCCGCCATCTCGCGCAAGGAACGCTCGCCGTAGAGCGCGCGCAGGTACTCGCGCTTGATCTTGCCGACGCCGTGCTCGGCCGAGATGGTGCCGCCCAGAGCGACGGCGCGCTCGACGAAGCGGCCGTAGGTCTCGCGCGCGGCGGCCTGCTCGGCGTCGTCGCGCGGGAGGATGTTGACGTGCACGTGGTTGTCGCCGATGTGGCCGAAGATGACGTAACCGAGCCGGCCCGCGCGCAAAGTCTCCTTGTAGAAGCGCAGCATCTCGGGGAAGGCCGCGTCGGGCACGGCCATGTCGGTCGAGACCTTGCGCTGGCCGCGCCGGCCGAGCCACTCGTTGACCATCACGGGCAGCGCGTGGCGGAAGGCGCGCATCTCCGCGCGGTCGTGCTCGTTTGTCCCGAACCACGACTCGTCCTCCATCGCCTTGTGTCTTTGGAGGTACGACAACCAGGCGATTCCGAGATTATCCTCCGTGCTGGCGGTCGTCTCCTGCTCGAAGAAGACCGCGCCCGCCGCGCCGAGCGGCACCAGCGGGTAGCGCTCGCGCAGGAAGTTCAAAGCCTCCCCGTCGAAGTATTCGAGCGCGCGCGCGTCAATCCCCATGGGAATCCAATAATCATCCTCGTTATCAAACTCTTCGCCCCGCGCCATCCTCTCGTCATGCTCGCGCGTCTCCCCCGCGCGCGTCTTCAGCGAACGCTCCCGCGCCTCGCGCACGAAGGCGAGAAGGTTCTCCTCCTCGCGGAAGAAGACGACGCCCGAGAGGACGCCTTCGGGCTGGGGGAGCAGCGAAAGCTCGGCCTCCGTGACGACGCCGAGCGTGCCCTCGCTGCCGACGAAGAGGTCGATCAAGTCCATGCCGGGCTGTGTGTAGTAACCGGCGGCGTGCTTGCGCGTCGCGGGCATCGTGTAGGTGGGCAGCCGCGCCTCAATCTTCCGGCCCCCGCCCAGAGGGATTTTGACCGTGCCGTCGGCGCCCGCGAACAGCTCGCCGCGCCGAATCTCCAAGAGGTCGCCGGTCGTGAGCGCGACCTGAAGGGCGCGGACGTACGCGCGCGTCGGGCCGTACTTGAAGGTGCGCGCGCCCGAAGCGTTGGTCGCCACCGTCCCGCCGATGTAGCAACTGCCCTCGGTCGGGTCGGGCGGGTAGAGCAGGCCCCGCGCCTTCGCCTCGCGCTGGAAGTCCGAGAGCACGACGCCCGCGCCGGCCGTCGCGTGGCCTCCGCCCCACGTCTCGCGCACGAACTCGCCCACGCGGTTCAGACGCGCCGTCGAGAGCACCGCGCCGCCGTAGGGGACGCGCCCGCCGACTATCCCTGTGCCCGCGCCCGCCACCGTCACGGGCGTCCCCGCGCGCGCAGCCTCGGCCAGCGCGCGCGCCACCTCCTCGGCGCTCTCGGGAAAGAGCACGCGCTCGGCCCGCCCGCCCGCGGTATTGCTCGCGTCG
>DAIRFV010000214.1:7357-10338 GCA_036794905.1 Pyrinomonadaceae bacterium
GGTGCTGGGTGTTGGGTAAAACCCAATTCTTCCCCAGAACCCAGAACCCAGAACCCCTTCTTACGTCATCGTCAGCTCGCGCTCGCGGAGGTACTTGACGCGGTCGCGGAGCTCGGCGGCGCGCTCGAATTCGAGATTCTTGGCGGCGGCGCGCATCTCGAATTCGAGGCGAGCGATGGTGGCCTCGATGTTAGCCGCCGTGTAGTCCTCCATCGATTCGAGTTCGAGCGGCACCTTGAAGTAGTCGGCCTCGTAGGCGGTGACGAGCGTTGACTCGATGGACTTGATGATGGTCGTCGGGGTGATGCCGTGCTCGCGGTTGTACTCCTCCTGGATGGCGCGGCGGCGCTCGGTCTCGCCGACGGCGCGCTTCATCGAGTCGGTCATCTTGTCGGCGTAGAGTATCGCCATCCCGTTACTGTTGCGCGCGGCGCGCCCCATCGTCTGGATGAGCGAGGACTCGGAGCGGAGGAAGCCCTCCTTGTCCGCGTCGAGGATGGCGACGAGCGAGACTTCCGGCAGGTCGAGCCCCTCGCGCAGGAGGTTGATGCCGACGAGCACGTCGAACTCGCCGCGGCGCAGGTCGCGCAGGATGCGTATGCGCTCCAGCGTCTCGATGTCCGAGTGGAGGTAGCGGACGCGGACGCCGACCTCCGCGAAGTACTCGGTGAGGTCTTCGGACATCTTCTTCGTGAGCGTGGTGACGAGGACGCGCTCGTTGCGCTCGGCGCGCGTGCGGCACTCGCCGAGGAGGTCGTCGATCTGCCCCTTGACGGGTCGTATCTCGACGCGCGGGTCGGTCAGCCCCGTCGGCCGGATGATCTGCTCGACGACCTCGCCGCCGGTGCGCGTCAGCTCGTAGGGGCCGGGCGTGGCCGAGACGTAGATGGTCTGGCCGATGCGCGCCTCGAACTCCTCGAAGTTGAGCGGGCGGTTGTCCATCGCCGAGGGCAGGCGGAAGCCGTACTCGACGAGCGTGCGCTTGCGCGACTGGTCGCCGTTGAACATGCCGCGGATCTGCGGGACGGTCTGGTGCGACTCGTCGATGACGACCATCGAATTCTCGGGCAGGTAGTCGAGGAGCGTCGGCGGCGGCGAGCCCGGCGGCTTGCCGGTCAGGTGGCGCGAGTAGTTCTCGATGCCGCGGCAGAAGCCCATCTCCTTAATCATCTCCAGGTCGTACATCGTCCGCTGGTGCAGGCGCTGCGACTCGACGAGCTTGCCCTCTTTAATGAGCTGCGGCTCCCACCACTCCAGTTCGTCGCGGATGGTCTTGATGGCGCGCTTGACCGTGGACTTCGGCATCACGTAGTGCGTCTTCGGGTAGATGGGCAGGCGCGACGTGTGCTTCTCCAGCACTTCGCCGAGCAGCGGGTCGATGGTCGAGACCGAGTCCACCTCGTCGCCCCACAGCTCGATGCGGTAAGCCTGATCCTGGTAAGAGGGGTAGACCTCGACCGTGTCCCCGCGGACGCGGAAACTTCCGCGGTCGAACTCGATGTCGGAGCGCTCGTACTGAAGCTCGACCAGACGCTGAAGCAGTTGCTCGCGCGTCGTCTTCATCCCCGGCTCGACGAAGAGGATCATGTCGTAGTAGGCGTCCGGGTCGCCGAGGCCGTAGATGCACGAAACGCTCGCGACGACGATCACGTCGCGCCGCTCGAAGAGCGCGCGCGTGGCGGAGAGGCGGAGGCGGTCGATCTCCTCGTTGATCGTCGCCTCCTTCTCGATGTAGGTGTCCGAGGCCGGGACGTAAGCCTCGGGCTGGTAGTAGTCGTAGTAGGAGACGAAGTACTCGACCGAGTTCTCGGGGAAGAACGACTTGAACTCCTGGTAGAGCTGCGCGGCGAGCGTCTTGTTGTGCGCGATGACGAGCGTCGGGCGCTGCGTGCGCTCGATGACGGTGGCGACGGAGAAGGTCTTGCCCGAGCCCGTGATGCCGAGCAAGACCTGGTCTTTCGCGCCCTCGGCTAAGCCCCGGACGAGCGTGTCGATGGCGGCGGGCTGGTCGCCCTGCGGCTTGAATTCTGAACGTAGTTTGAAAGGCATAGAGCTGGCGTCGAATGTCAGACGGATACGAGCACGCCGATTCTAACATCCGGCGTCCGGCATCCGGAATCGGCGCCCGGACATACGCGCGAGTCCACTTTGGTAGACAGTAACTCGGGGCTCGTCGTCCTCTTTCGTAAACAGCCGCAAAGCCCCTCGGGCGGAGGAGGTGGCCTGCATGCACGGATTTTCCGGCGAGAGCGGCGGCCGGGCCGCCCGGTTAAACATGGAATGTTGATTGCTCTAAACACCCGGACACTGGTGCACACCGGGCGTGAAGCCCTGTAAATCTGCCGCCCTCGCTGCGGACTGACCTACCACCTCGACCCACCCTGTTGGAGGAAAAACAGATGGCGACCAGAAAACACAACATCGGCGAAGAGAAGGTGACGGCCCAGGCACTCGCCAACGCGACGGGAACCCTCACGCTGAAAAACCTGATCGGCAAATGGCACAACTGCGACAAGAACACCCGCGGCATCGTGCGCGTCGTGCTCGGTGACAAGGGCGGCACGCTGACCGTGCAGGTCTTCGGCTCCTGCACACCCACGCCCTGCGACTGGGGCGTCGTCGCGGGCACCGCCTACGCCGAGAGCGTCAGCGCGACGGAGGCCATCGCCTTTACGGCCTTCTACGACCCCGGCTTCAAGGAGTCCATCGTCACGGGCCACCTCGACAACGGCACGCTGATTCTGGAGGTGTTCTCCAAATTCAAGGACGGGAGCGGCCGGTCGAACTACTACAGCCGGGCGTACCTTTGCCGCGGGTAGACCTCGACGCCTTTCGCTTTTGCCGCGACCAAGCGAAGCGGGCGGGCGGAGCCAATGGCTCCGCCCGCCCGCTTCGCTTGGTCGCGCGCCAGGGATTCCCGCGTCAGGCGTGCGTCGGCTGGCTGCTGCTGATCTGGTAGATGGCCTCCATCACGGCCGAGC
>DAIRFV010000485.1:0-2710 GCA_036794905.1 Pyrinomonadaceae bacterium
TCGTCGGCGCCTACCAGGAGGTGATGGGCAACAACCACAACCTCTTCGGCGCGCCGAACGAGGCGCACATCCACATCGACGAGGACGGCTACCTGATTAAGAAGGTCGTCAAGGGCACGACCGTGGGCGAGGCGCTCAACCGCGCGCGCTACGAGCCCGGCCAGCTCCACGAGGGCTTCCGCCGCATCGTCGCGCAGCGCGTCAAGCGCGGCGAGCTCTCGGAGGCCGACGCCGCCGAGATGACCGAGCTCTACGAGTCGCGCATCAACGCCTACACCTACCTCGCCGTCAACGGCGAGCCCGAAGAGAAGCGGCGCAGGAGATAAGGCCGTGAACTGTAAACCGTAAGCCGTGACGGGATCAGAGGTGCCTTCCTCTTGTCGCGGTTGACGGTTCACGGTTTACGCTTTCCCAAAGGATCAAAATGGTTACCCAACGTAAACCGCGAGCCACGAAGTATCTCACCGCCCCGATTCGGCCCGTCCAAGTCGACCGCGACCGCTCGGTGGCGGGGCTGCTGGAGAAGATGGAGGGCGCCGGACTCGGGGCCCGCCAGCTCGCGGAGGCGCACCGCATCTGGCTCGACATGCTCGGCGACAACACGACCGTGGTCGTCGCCGCCAACGGCGCGCTCATCCCGGCGGGGATGCGCCGGCTCCTCGCCTACGTCATCAAGAACCGCTTCGTGGACGTGATGGTCTGCTCGGGCGCGATGCTCTTCCAGGACTTGCACGAGACCCTGGGGCGGCAGCACTTCCAGGCGCACCCCTCGATGACCGACGCCGAGCTGGAGGCTTCGCAGATCACGCGCATGTGGGACGTGCTCGCCAGCGAGGAGGAGTACAGCGAGGCCAACGAGTGGGTCGGCGGCTTCACCAACCAGCTCGACCAGTCGCGCTCCTACTCGACGCGCGAGTTCCTGCACCTCCTCGGCCGCGAGCTGGCCGAGATCGCCACCGACGACGGGATTCTGACTTCCGCCTACAAGGCGCGCATCCCCGTCTTCTGCCCGACCATCTCCGACAGCTCGATCACGGTCGGCATCGCCGGGGCGCGCTTCGAGAAGAAGAACTCCTTCTGCTTCGACCTCGCGCAGGACACCCTCGACCTGATGCAGATCGGCGCGCGCTCGCGCGTCACGGGCGTCATCAACCTCGGCGGCGGCACCTCGCGCAGCTACGTCCAGCAGATGGAGTCGGCCTCCGAGATCATCAAGACGCCCGCGCGCGGCCACAAGTACGCCATCCAGATTTCGACCGAGTGTGCCGCGCACGGCGGCCGCACCAGCCCCAACACCGACGACGAGTCGCTCGTCTTCGGCAAGCTCGCGCGCGGCGCGGCCACGGCCTACGTCTCCTGCGACCCGACCATCGCGCTGCCCATCCTCGTCACCGCGCTCTCGCAGACGGCCGCCAAATACATGAAGGGCCGCAAGCGCCCCAACTTCACCTTCATGGGCAAAGACCTGACCGTCGAAGTGCCGTAGGGGAAGGAAGACGTCGGAAGCCAGTAGCCAGTAGTCAGTGGCGACCCCTGCTGACTGCTGGCTCTTCGTTTATGCCCCCGGTATCAGGCGTCACGCCCGCCCCACTTGTCACACACTCCCGTGAATTTTAAACTGTCGGCATGTCTGAATCAGCAAACCTTCCGATGAACTTCGGCGGCATCGACGACGAAGAGTTGTCGGGCTTCGAGCACTCGCGCGTGGTCGTGTGGCCCGTCTCGTACGAGGGCACGGTCTCTTACGGCTCGGGGACGGGCGCGGGCGCGGAGGCCATCGTGGACGCCTCGCGCAACATGGAGCTGTACGACGAGGAGACCGACGCCGAGGTCTACCGGTTAGGCATTCACACCGCCGACGTGTCGCCGCCGGTCGAGCCGCCCGAGGCGATGATGAAGTCGCTGCTGGATCGGGCGCGCGGGCTGGTCGGCGCGGGCAAGTTCGTCTGCATGATCGGCGGCGAGCACTCCGTGAGCGCGCCCGTCATCCGGGCTCACGCCGAACGGTACGAGAACCTGTCGGTGCTCCAGATCGACGCGCACGCCGATTTGCGCGACACCTACGACGGCACGCCGCACTCGCACGCCTCGATCATGGCGCGCGTCGTGCGCGACCTCAAACTGCCGGCGGTGCAGGTCGGCATCCGGTCGATTTCGGCCGAGGAGGCGCGCTCGCTCGACGAGTTCCCGACGCGCATCTTCTGGGCGAAGGACATCGCCGGGCGCACGGACTGGTGGGAGGAGGCCGTCGCGGGGCTGAGCGAGAACGTCTACCTGACGATAGACATCGACGGGCTCGACCCCTCGCTCGTCGCGCAGACGGGGACGCCCGAGCCGGGGGGGCTGGGCTGGTACGAAGTGCTCGGCCTCATCCGCACGCTCGCCCGGAGCCGCCGCGTGGTCGGGATGGACTTGACCGAGTACGCCTACGTCGAGGGCTTCAGCGCCTCGGCCTTCCTCTGCGCGAAGCTGATCTACAAGTCGCTCTCCTACATCTTCGAGTCCGAGACCGAGCGCGTCCGCGGCGGCAGGACGCAGGGGGCCGGCGCGTAGCCGTCCCCGCGCTCCGGGCGTCGGCAGAGGTTTTAACCACAGAGACACAGCTAGAGCACAGCTTAATGCTTTTAGCTGTGTCTCTGTGTCTCTGTGGTTAAAATTGCTGAGAGTCACCCATTTTCTCGGGCGCAGTTTTGAGGAAAAGAAAAGACCT
>DAIRFV010000029.1:0-37743 GCA_036794905.1 Pyrinomonadaceae bacterium
CGTCGTGCTCAACCGCGGGCAGTTGCAGCTCCGGCGCGGGCCGGGGCTCGTGATGACGGTGATGAGGATGCGGCTGCGCCTCGCGGACGGGGCGGCGGTCTCGGGCGAGCTGGAGGGCGCGGGAGAGGACGCGGGCTCCGACGCCGCGGGCGCCTTCACGCGCCGGCGTTTCCGTCTGAGGCCGGGCGGGGACGCGCGCGGCGTGAAGTCGGCGGCGCTCGACGTGCGGCGCTACAAGGACTCGGGCGCGCTCGTCGCGTGGCTCGACTACGACGGGCCGGCGCTCGCCCCGCGCGAGGGCGTGCAGCTCGTCTCAAGCCTCGACCGCTTCGCGCGCGGGATGGCGACGAAGCGTTTCAAAATCTACTGGACGGCGCCCGCCTTCTTCTCCGACTACCGCCTGCTCGGCCCGGCGAATCAACTCGTGCTGTGGCGGCAGACCGAGGGCGAGGACTACCACCTGCTCGTGCCGCTCGCGGGCGAAGGGATGGTGGGGGAGGTCGGCGTCTCCGAGATCGAGTGGCGGCCCGAGTTCCGCGTCACCGCTTCGAGCTACGACCCGAAGCACTCGCCGCGCCGCGTGCCGCTCTTCGCCTACGCCGCAGGCCGTGACCCTTACAAACTCCCGCGCGCCGCTTACGAGACGGCCTTCGCCGCGACCGGGCAGTACGGGCGTCTGCGCTGGCAGAAGGGTTACCCGGAGGTCTTCCGGCGGCTCGGCTGGTGCTCCTGGAACGCCTACGGGCAGGAGGTGACGGCCGACAAGGTCGTGGCGAGCGTGCGCTCGATGCGCGACCAGAACATCCCGCTCGGCTTCGTGCTGGTGGACGACGGCTGGCTCTCCGTCAAAGACCAGAAGCTCGTGAGCTTCGAGGCCGACGCCGCGAAGTTCCCCGGCGGGATGGACGCGCTCGCGCGGCGCCTGCGCGTCGAGCACGGCGTCCCGCACGTCGGCGTGTGGCACACCTTGCAGGGCTACTGGAACGGCGTCGCCGACGGCACGGACTTCGCGCGCCGGTACCGGATGTTCAAGGGGCTCGACGGGAAACTCCTCCCCGACCCGCGCGAGGGGCGCGGCGACAGTTTCTACTTCGACTGGTTCCAGAAGCTCAAGGGCTGGGGCTACGACTTCGTGAAGGTGGACGGGCAGGGCAACAACGTCAAGTTCACAGACGGCTTGATGCCGCTCTTCGACTCGGGCGGCGGCTCGCACCGCATCCTGCAGGGCGCGGCGGATAAGTTCTTCGCGGACGCGTCGGGGCTCGGCCTCATCAACTGCATGGAGATGTCCCTGGAGAACGCCTACAACTGGCGCACGTCGAACGTCGCGCGCTCGAGCGACGACTACCAGCCCGAACTCCGCCACAACCCGAAAGACCACGTCTACCAGAACGCCTACAACGCGTACTGGATTGCGAACTTCGCCTACCCCGACTGGGACATGTTCCAGTCGCACGACGAGGCGGCCGAGTACCACGCCGCGGCGCGCGCCGTGAGCGGCGGCCCCGTCTACTTCACCGACGAGCCGGGCAAGGAGCGCCCCGAGATTCTCAAGAGGCTCGCGCTCGCGGACGGCCGCCTGCTCATGGCCGACGAGCCGGCGCAGGTGACGCGCGACCTGCTGCTCTCAGACCCCTCCATCGAGCCCACGGCGCTCAAGGTCTTCGCGCGCGTGACGCGGCCGGGCTTGAGCGCGGGCGTCGTCGCCGCCTTCCACGTCAACAAGACGGCGCGCAGGGTCGCGTCCGCGCTCAACGCGGACGACCCCGAGTGGCCGTCGGAGGCCGGCGGGCCGGTCGTCGTCTACCGCCGCGGCGACGGGAGCGCCCGTACCTTCGATTCGCATAAGCCGTCGGTGCCTTTTCAACTCGACGACGGCGGCTTCGACCTCTTCACGCTCGTCCGCGCCGAGGGCGGCGTCGGCGTCTTCGGCCTGCTCGACAAGTACCTGCCGCCGGCGGCGGTCGTCGCGGTGACGCGCGGCGGCGGCGGCGGCGCGGTCGTGCGGCTGAAGGAGGCGGGCGACTTCGGCGCGTGGCTCGTGCGCGCGCCGTCGAGAGTCGAGGTGGACGGCCGCCCGCTCGCGCCGCGCTCTTACAGCTACGCGCGCGGGCTGCTCACAATCCCCCGCGCGAGCTTCGCCGCGCGCGCGGGCGAGCGCGAAGTCAGAATCGTCCTCGGGCGGCGCGGCGCGCGCTGAAGGGCTCCCGCGTCGAACAGCGGCGTGCAGTTGGGTGCGACCGCGCGGCGGAGGCGCCCGCCTGGGGGCGCCGGGCTCCCGGCCCGGCACCGTCTCGCGCAACACGCCGGGCCGGAGCCCGGCGCTCCCGGGAGGGGAGTCGCGTGCGAATGAATGCAGCTAAAAGGGAAAAGGCCGCCCGGCGCCGGGCGGCCTTTTCTCGCTTCGGTCTGAAGGCCCTGCTTAGAAGTTGAACTTGAAGCCGAGCTGAATCTGGCGCGGGATGTTGCGCTGACCGTTGTTGGGGTTCAGCACGCCGAAGGTCTGGTTGCCGGCGTCGCCCGTGTCGACGTTGCCGAAGAGCGGCGTGTTGAAGGCGTTGAAGAGCTCCACGCGGAACTGGAAGCGGACGCTCTCGGTGAAGTTGAACGACTTGTTCAGCGCCATGTCGAACGTCGTCGCCGAGGGCTCGCGCAGGTTGCCGAGGCGGAGCGGGGACGTGCGGAGCGTGTTGTTCGTGTTGCGGAGCGCGAAGGCCGGGTTGCTGCACGCCACCTGCACGCGCTGCCCCGCGGCGTTGGTCACGAACTGGGTCGTGGTGCCGTCGAGGCGCCGCACGCAGTTGTTGATGAACGACGCGGTCGTGCCGGCGAGGTTCGGGTTGCTGAAGGAGCGGTCGCCGCGCGGGTCGCCGATCAGGTCGGCGTTGCCCGGCAGGTTGATGGGCCGCCCCGAGCGGTAGTTGGCGATGATGCTGTACTCGAAGCCGCCGAGGAGCAGTTCCGTCGCGCGCCCTGCGTTGCCGAAGTAGCGCCGACCCCGCCCGAAGGGCAGGTTGTAGACGGCGCTGACGGCCACCACGTGCGGGCTGTCGAAGTCGACGACCGCGCGCGCGTTATCGACGGACGCGTCCTGGTTGTTCAGGTAGCCGAGCGCCCCGATGTTCTTCGAGAAGGTGTAGGAGACGACGCCGACCAGCCCGCGGCTGAGGCGCTTCTCCAGGGAAGCCTGGAGCGAGTTGTAGTCGAGCGTGCCGACGTTCTCGCCGACGAAGTTGACGGCGCCGAACTGCGGGAACGGCACCAGCAGGAGCCGGCGCTGGACGGTCGGCGCGTTGAGCGTCGCGTTGCCGGGGACGAGCCCCGCGAGCGGGTTGGTCACGGTCGCGTTGAAGAAGTTCGGGTCCGCGCGGAACTGCGCGATCTGCGCGGCCGAGTTGACGTTGAGGTTGCGCGCCCCCGACCCTTGCGCGTCGCCCGTCAGAATCCGGCGCGAGGCGCTGCCGACGTAGGAGACGTCGAGCTTGGTGCGGAAGGGCAGCTCGCGCTGGAAGCCGAGCGAGTACTGGTGGATGTAGGGAATCTCGCGGCCCGGGTTGACGAACGTGACGTCGGCGCCGAGCTGCGTCAGCAGCCCGAGCGTCGAGCCCGTGGGCTGCGCCAGCCCCGCGGGGAACGGGTTGCTGAAGGCGTCGGGGCGCGGGATGAACGCGTTGGCGCCGCCGCCGGTCAGCGTGCCCGAGTACGGCGTGATGACGCTGAAGCCGGACGCGCCGCCGTACTCGGCCGACGGGTAGTAGAAGAGGCCGTAGCCGCCGCGCACCACCGTCTTCTCGTTCAACTGGTAGGCGAGGCCGACGCGCGGCTGGAAGTTGTTGCGGTCGGGCTCGAAGGCGCCATCGGGGAGGCCGACGCCGGCGAAGAGCAGGCCGCCCGTCAGGTTCGCGCAGGCGGGGCAGTTCGCGGCGCCCGCGGCGTTGCGGACGGCGGCCGCGAGCGGGCTCGCCTGGTCGAGGGCGAAGCCGCGGTTCTGACGGTTGAAGCGCTCGACCGGCGGCTGCTCGTAGTCGTAGCGGAAGCCGAGGTTGAGCGTCAGCTTCGGCGTGACCTTCCAGTCGTCCTGGACGTAGCCCGCCAGGTAGCTCCACTCGAAGGTGGTCGGCGAGACGTTCTCGAGCTGCGTGACGGGCGCGTTGCCGTTACAACCCGCGAAGCCGGCGTTGGCCGACGGCGCGCCGAGCAGGAGGTCGGCGAAGGCCGCGCCGCCGGAGTTGCGGTTCTGCGGGTCGCGGGCGGTGAACTGGTTGGTGAAGCAGAAGGCGCCGCCGCCGAAGTTGAACGAGCCGCCCGACTGGTTGACCTGGAAGCGGCGCCACTCGCCGCCGAAGCGGAGGGTGTGGTTGCCCGCGATCTTCGTCAGGTAGGCCGGCACGCTCCAGGTGTTGGTGATGTTCGAGTTCGGGTTGCGCGAGCCGAACTCGGGGATGCCGCCGTTCGGGTCGCTGAAGGTGATGCGCGGCACGATGGAGACGGGGCGCGCCGCCGAGAAGGCCGGCGAGAAGCCGATGCTGGAGGCGTCGAACGGCGACGAGTTCTGGCGGAAGGCCGCCTGGAGGAAGCGCGCGAAGCCGAGGCGCGCGTTCAGGATCGTCGTCGGGTTGATGGTCGTCGTCGAGTCGATGACGACGCCGTAGTTCTCGCGCACGAGCGGCCCCTGCTGGTCGGTGCCGAGCCCGACGCGGTTGTTGCCGCCGAAGGCGAACTGGTCGCGGCGGTTGTTGACGAAGCGCACGAACATCGACTGGTTGTCGCTGAACTTGTGGTCAACGCGCGCGACGTGCGAGTAGAAGTCGTCGGTGCCGAGCCCCTCGCTCAGGTAGAAGTTGTTGAAGCGCTGGGTGGCCGAGCCGGTGTTCGGCAGCGAGAAGCCGTTGACGATGGCCCGCCCGACGGGGCTGATGCGGCCGGCCGGGATGATGTTGCCGGGGAACGGGTCGCGGATGAAGCGGCCGGGGTTGGCCGGGTCGGGGCGCGTCGTGAGCGGGTCGTAGATGGTGATGCCCGACTGCGAGAAGTCGCCCTGGCGCTCCAGCAGCGTCGGGACCGTGCTGAAGCCCTGCCCCGGCGACAGCTCCTTGTACCGCTCAAGGTTGAAGAGGAAGAAGGTGCGGTCGCTGCCGTTGTAGAAGCGGGGGCCTCCCTCGCCGAAGCGGGGGATGCGCAGCGGCCCCGAGAAGACGAAGCCGTACTGGTCGATCTTGTTTCCGCCCAGGTTCTCGCACGTGATCTGGTCGCGGGTGAAGCGGGGGCTGGCCTCCTGCCCGGCGCAGGGGCCGGTGAGCTGCGTCCCGCGCGCGTTGTTGGCGAACCCGTTGGCGTTGAACTGGTAGCGCCGCGCGAACTCGTAGAGCGAGCCGTGGTACTGGCTCCCGCCGGACCTGATGCTGACGTTGACGGTGCCGCCGCCCGTGCGGCCGTACTGCGCGTCGTAGGAGTTGGTCTGAACCTTGAACTCCTCGGTCGCTTCGGATGAGGGGATGAAGGCGATGTTGTTGCTGCTGACCGTGCGGGTCGCGTTGGCGTCGGTGATGGCGTTGTTGGCCACGCCGTCGAGCGTGAACTCGTTGTGGCGGTTGAGGCCGCCGTTGATGGAGAAGTTGACGTTGTCGCCGTTGTCGAACGGGCGGTTGAACTGGGGGTTGCCGTTGAAGGTGACGCCCGGCGAGAGCGTCGCCAGGTTGATCGGGTTGCGCCCGACGAGCGGCAGCTCCGAGATGCGCTCGCGCTCGACGACCTGGCCGCGCGAGGCGGTGTCGGCTTCGAGCAGCGGGGCCGTGGCGGTGACGACGACCGTGTCGCCGACGGCGCCGATGTCCAGGGCGACGTCGAAGGTCGTGGTCGTGGCGGTGAACAGTTGAACCTCATCACTCTGCGCCCGCTTGAAGCCCTGCGCCTCCACGGCGACCGTGTAGAGCCCGGGCAGCAGCGGGGTCGCGGTGTAGTTGCCCTCGCCGGCGGTGGTGACGGTGGTCGAGATGTTCGTCTGCTGGTTCGTGACCGTGACGGTGGCGTTCGGGACGGCGGCGCCGTTCGGGTCGGTGACGGTGCCGGTCAGCGTGGCGCGCGACTCCTGCCCGAGGGAAGTCAGGGCAGAGAGCAGCACACAGAAGATTAACGTTGGCACGCGCCAACGAAGACTGCTTTTCATAGTTCCTCCTGAGATAGAACGGGAAAGGGGTAATCGGTGCTTAGGATTACTGTTGGAACGTTTTACCCGGGAACGGTCGGCGGCAGGAGATTGTTCGCCTACCCACCAAAGTAGCGCGATACTACTAACAGCGTGCGCACATGGCAAGCGAAAACTTCAACTTCACACCCGCGTCCCTTCCACGGACGCGGCTTACAAAAATTCGTGTAGGGGCGGCGGAGAGAAGTAGGCAGTACTACTGCCTTCTACCTGTCTGACTCCTCACTCCTTCTTCAATCAACCTCGCACTCCTCGATGATCTTCCGGTAGACGCGGCGCGCGTGGTCGTAGGCGCGTTGGGCTTCGGGGCGCTCGCGGTCGGAAATCAGCGGCGCCTTCTGCGTCCAGCACTGGTCTACAGACTTGAGGCACCACTCGGCGCTGCGGCGCGAGGCGCGGACGGGCTTGCCCCCGACGACGACGAAGACGGGGTTGGTGTGCGAGGAGGGCAGGATGCGGAGCGCGACCCAACTGCTGCGCTCGACGTTGATGTCGAAGACGACCTCCCGCAGAGAGCCGTCGGCCACGACTACTTTACGCGCGACGGCGCGGCCGTTGACGACGACTTCGAGCGGCACCTCGCGCGAGTTCCCCGCGCGCGCGCGCTCCAGGTCCCAGTAGGGCGTCTGGTCGGGGCGGCGTGCGCGCACCGCCTCGTCCGGCTGTTCGTCGAGCCGCGCCGCCACGCGCGCCGTGACGCGCACGCGCCGCGGCGCGTCGAGACGCAGCTCACTCCCATTGGTCCCGGCGGCGAGTCCGTCCACCTTGAAGTCGAGCAGGTGGCTCTTGCCGTCCGAGACGTACGAGCGGCCGTCGCGCAGTCCCCTCACCCACGCGTCGTAGTCGAGCGCGCCCGTGAGCTGCACGTAGGAGCGCCCCATGCCGACGCGCTCGCCGTAGATGCACGGGAAGTCGGTCTCGCCCGCGATGCGCGTGCGGAAGCCGCTGTTGAGCGCGTGATACCAGACGTTCAGCTCCCAGACGGCGGGCGTATCCGCGGCCGAGATGAAATCGACGGCGTCGTGCGTCACGTCCACGACGTACTCCTGCGCGCCGATGCCGTCGAAGCGCGGCACCTCGTAGTTGGGCAAGTCCTGCGTCTTGACCTCAAGCCCCCAGCCCGAGTGCGCGAAGCCCGTGACGGCGCCCTGCGCCTTCGCCCACTTGAGGATGGGCAGGTTCCACGTCGGCCAGTCCTCGATGGTGTCGGCGCCGGGGTACTCCTGGTCTTTGAGGCCGAGCAGCGTGAGGTGGCCGCTGAAGCTCGAAGGGAAGCCCGAGACCTCCACGTCGTAGCGCAGCAGGTGCTCGGCCGTCGAAAGGTTGTTGACCTTCGCCTCGAAGAACTGCTTCTGGTAGTAGTAGCAGGGCCCCCACGTCAGCACGTCGCCGACGTTCAGGCCCTCGCCGACGATGTGGCGCATCATGTCTTTGGGGAGCACCCCTTGCGTCGGCGCCTCGTAGTGCGAGCAGCCGGCGGCGTGGATGTGGTGGTCGCCCGAGTACCACTTCATGCGCGCCGGGTCGATCCAGCGCTTCAGACGAAAGCTCCACTGCTCGGGCCGCGGCCCCGCGCCGACCGTTAAGGTCTGGCTCTGTTTGACGTACTCGGGGCCGCGCGTGAACTCGACGGTGTAGGAGCCGGCGGGCAGCCGTATCACCTCGCCGTCCTCGCGGTAGACCTGCGGGTGGAAGGAGAAGTCGGGCGCGAGCCGCTTGGTCTTCGCGGGGTACTGCCGGCCCTGCGGGTCGCGGATGACGAAAGAGGCCGTGGTCGGCCGTCCGTCGAAGTCGAGCACGCGCAGGTTGATGTTCTTCGACGGCAGGCAGTCGAAGAGGACGGGCACGTCGTTGCGGAAGCCGATGTCCTGCGAGCCCTGCCCCACGTCGAAGCCGAGCCGCGCCTCGCGCCGCCCGCGGTCGCGGCTGTAGAGCTGGATGATTCTGTACTCGACGGCGAGCCCCGAGAGCTTCGCTTCGAGCGGCGACTTGTCGAACATCGAGAGTTCGAGCCAGCGGTCGGCGATTTGTCCGGGCGTAATCTTCTGCGTGGGCCGCGGGTCGAGGCTGAAGCCGCCGGGGATGTTCGAGACGTCGCCGCGCGCGTAGACGGGGAGCGCCTGCGGGCTCGTGGCGCGCAGTTGCGCCGTCACGCCCGCGTCGTTGCGCACCTTGACGAGGAAGCAGCGCCAGCCCCTCTCGACGAGCGCGGCCCGCGCCGCGCCGCGCGTGACGCTGACGCGGCTCTCGGGGCTGATGGCGACCTCGACGAGCGCGCGCCGGTCGAGCACGCGCTCGATGGCGGCCACCGCGCGCGCCGCGTCCGCGTCCTCGCCCGCGCGCCCAAGCGCCGCCGCGTCCGCCGCGCTCAAAGGCTCGCCCAACAACTCCAGGGCCTCGGCCACGCGCCGCGCCTGCGCCGCCAGGGGCTGCAACTCCACGACCTCCGCGCGCCGCGCGGCCGGCCGCGTCGCAGGCGCGGAAGAGACCGCGCCCGCCGCGACGACGAGCGCCGCGAGCGAGCACGCGAGCACGAACCGGACGGACTGTTTAAGCCTCAAGCAAGTTAACCTCCCTGACCTGCGCGCGGCGGCCGGCGGCGGCGCCTTCGACGAGCAGCGTCTTTATCTCCCACGGCTTGATCTGCGCGCGGTAATTGACGCCGAGCGCGGCGCACTCAAGCGTCAACTCGCCCGCGCGCCCGGCGCGCTCCTGCACGCGGACGACGAAGCCGTCGCCGCGCTCGGCGCGCTTCAGGGCCAACAGCGTCACGGTGCCCGGCGCGAGGCGCACGAAGGAGCGCTCGCGCGGCTCCGTGCCTTCGTGGGCGGAGTCCATCACGTACTCGGCGGGCGTCTGCGCCTCCTCGGCCAGCCGGTCGAGTTCGAGCGCGGCGAACGCGCCCTTGCCGCGCGCGAGCCAGAAGCGGCGCTCCTGACGGCCCTGATCCTGCCACGCGCCCGCGTCGTTGTGCGGCACCTGGAACGGGTCGTGCCGCGCGAAGGGCGCCGCGCGGACGAGTATCGTGCGCAGCAGGCCGTCGAGGCAGTCGTAAGAGTAGGTCGAGTTGTTGACGAGGCCGACCGTGTACTCTTCGCCCGCGACGCGGCCCTGCACGGCGACCCAGTCCTGGTAGGGCTCCTCCTCGCCGTTCGGCTGGCGCTCGCTCACCGCCCCGGCCACCTTCGCGAAGACGCGCGGCGCGGCGAGCGCCGTCGGCACTTCGAGCTTCAGAATCTGCTCGCGCTCGTGCCAGTCGATGTGGAAGCGCAGCTCGATCAAGTCCGGCAGCGCCTTGAACTGCGCGATGTCCAGCACTATCTCGGACTTGTTCCAGCGCGCGCGGTGACGCGTGACGCGCGTGACGGGGCCGTCCTCGATCCTCTGCGCGGAGACGAACTGCGGCCGCCCCACCTCGTGCCTGTACTTCGAGACGCCGTGCCCCCACGTGTCGCTCGGGTCGCCGATGACGACGAGGCCGACGGGCGCCGCGAGCAGTTCCCTGCCGTCCGCAGACTTCAGAGAGGAGATGCCGAAGCCGCTGTCGTTGACCGAGAACGTCTCGGCGTAAGGCTCCGGCGAGTCGGGCGCAGTGCCGTGGACGAGTTCGAGCACCTTGTAGCCGAAGGCGGGCACTTCGACGATTGCCGAAACGCGCGGGTAGACCTGAGTCATGCTGTCGGAGGGGCGCCACTGGATGGCGACCTTCCGCCCGTCGGCCGTCTCCATGTGCGTGACGGGGACGACGCCCTCGGGCACCGCCCGCCAGGGGTTGCCGCCCGGAATCTTCTCCGTGTGGTACTCGACGAGGCACTTGCGCGGCCACGGCAGAGGGTTGAAGACGAAGACCGCGCCCTCCTTGACCGTGCGCATGTCCACGCGCCGCGCCATCGATTCGAGCGCCTCGACGCGGTTGCTGTGCGCCGTGTCGCAGGCCGCCCCGATCTGGTCGCGTGAATCCTGGTAGGCCGTGTAGAGCGCCGTGCCGGCGAGGAGGTCGTGGAACTGGTTGAAGAGCAGCTTCTCCCACGCCGCGCGGTACTCGGCGCCGGGGTAGGCGTGCCCGTGCTGGAGGGCGGCGGCGACCGAGAGCGCCTCGGCCTGCCCCAGCAGGCGCTCGGCGCGCCGGTTGTTCTGCTTGCCCTCGCCGTAGGCCGAGTAGCAGCCGCGCGCGTGGTGCTGCAACTCGCCGCGCACGACCGGCAGGTCTGCGAAGGCGGGCGACTTCTCGACGGCCGCGAAGAAGTCCGCCACCGTCGAGAAGCGCAGCTCGGGGAGCGTCGCGTCCGCGCGATGCTCCAAGACGCGCTTTATCTGCTCGCGGGTCGCGCCGCCGCCGTGGTTGCCGACGCCGAGGAAGTATGCGGCGTGGTCGAAGCCCGGCGCGAAGCTGTTCTGCGCGGCCTCGACGAGCCCCGCGGCGGGGCGGCTGTAGCCGCGGTGGATGCGCAGGGTGAGCAGGCGCGAGCCGTCCGGCCCCTCCCACCAGAAGAGGAAGGGTAACCGGGCCTCGTGCGCCTCGGGGCGCATGAAGACGTAGTACTTGAAGCCCGCGCGTTTGAGCAGTCCCGGGATGCCGGCGGCGTGGCCGAAGGCGTCCGGGTTGAAGCCGACGTTCACGTCGAGGCCGAAGGCGCGGCGGAAGTAGTCTTTGCCGTAGAGGCTGTGGCGCACGAAGCTCTCGCCCGAGGGGACGTTGCAGTCGGGCTCGACGGGCCAGCCGCCGACGACCTCCCAGCGGCCTTGCCTGACCCGCTCTTTGACCTCCTCGAACATCCGCGGGTCGGCGCGCTCGACCCACGCGTAGTGGTGCGAGGAGGAGTGCGTGTAGCGGAACTCGGGCGTCTCCTTCATGCGGTCGAGCGCGCTGCGGAAGGTCGTGATGGCGATGTTCGACCCGTCGCGCCAGGGCCACAGCCACGCCGCGTCGATGTGCGAGTAGCCGATGACGTGCAGCACCCGCCGCTTCGCGCTCGACTGCGCGCCGGGCGCGGGCACGCCCCCGACGGCCGCGGCCCCGAGCGCCGCCGCGCCCGCGGCGATGAACTGCCTCCGGCCGTAACCTTCCCGCTTGTCCGAGTCGTCCGACATCCGCCGTGTCACCTCTCCCCTTCTACTCCTGCGCGCGGCCCAGTTTCTCGTCCAGGTAGGTGCACCAGACGTGCAGCAGCATCAGGTGAACCTCCTGCACGTGCGCCGTCACGTCGCTCGGCACGGCGATGACGTGGTCGGCGTGGCCCCCGACGAGGCCGGCCGCGCCCGTCACCGCCACCGTCACCGCGCCGCGCGCGCGCGCCTTCCAGAGCCCGCGCCGGACGTTCTCCGAACGGCCGCTGGTCGTGAAGCCGAAGGCGATGTCGCCGGCCTGCGCCAGCGCCTCGACCTGACGTTCGAACAGAACCTCGTAGCCGAAGTCGTTCGTGATGCACGTCACCGTGCCCGCGTCGCTGGCGAGCGCGATGGCGGGGAAGGGCTGGCGCGTCATCTTGAAGCGGCCGAGCAGTTCGCCGACGAGGTGGCTCGCCTGCGCGGCGCTGCCGCCGTTGCCGAACGCGACGACCTTATGCCCCGCCCCGAGCGCCGCCACCAGCGCGCGCGCCACCTCCTCGGCCGGCCCGCCGAGCGCCTCGGCGCTGCGCGCGACCACCTCGCGGTTCGCCCCGAAGTGACTGGCGATGAGACCTTCCGTCATAAAGAACCTCGCCCCCGTTTCGTCTTCACCCCGCCCGTCACCGCACGCGTGCGTCCGCCGCGGAGAAGATTATTTGACGACCTCGAAGTCCACCCACTGGGTCGCCGTGCCGCGCCCGTCCCGGTTCTTGCCGCGGGCGAGTTCGTCCGCGACGACGACCTGGAGGACGTAGTCGCCGGGCTCAAGCTCCGTCCCGACCTGCAAGCGTCCGCCCGCGACGAGCCGCTTCATGTCGCTCTGGCCGCTCACGTCCAGAGGCGCGGCGGCGCCCTCGAAGACGAGTCGGCCGTCGCGGAAGAGTCGCACCTGCGTGGTGAGCCGCGGACGCCCCGTCGCCCTCTCGGGCCGCGCGTTGTAGACGGCGTAGCCGTAGTCGAGAAAGACGCCGTGCCGGAGCCGGCGCACGGCCGGGCTCAGTCCCGGGTCTGCCACCCCGGCCGCGACGCCCGCGGAGGCCGTCAACTGCTCGGCCGCCGTCGCCGCGCCGCCCCGCGCCGGGTCAACGCCCGCGAGGATGACGCTCGACAGAGAGAGCGGGCCTTTGCGCAGGTCGGGGACGGCGACGAACTCGCGGGCCGAGCCCGTCCGCCCCGTCGAGGCGTCGCGCACGGCGACGCGCAGGTTGTAGGCCCCGGGGCGGCTGACGGGGATGTTGAGCCGGTAGGTGAGCCCGTCCTTCAAGGCCCTCTGGTACTCCTGCTCGCTCAGAACCACGTCCCGCCGCTCGCCGCCCTGCACCGAAGGGCGGCCGTCGCCCGCGAAGACGGCCGCGACCACGTCGAGCGTCGCCCTGCGCCCCCCGGCGGCCTCCTCCTTGAACTCAAGGTCGCTCGCCTTGAGGTGGACAACGGAGCGGATGGCCGAGCCGCGCGCCGGGTCGTCGAGGAAGAGCGCCGCCAGGCGCAGGTCAACCCCGTTCGAGCCGAAGGGGGACGTGAGCGCGTCGGCCAGCTCCTGCTTTTCCGTGCGCGGACTCTTGCTCTTCTTCTCGTCGGCGACGCCGTAGAAGCCCGTGCGCGAGCGCACGGTCAGTCCCGAACGTTTGACCCGCACTTTGAGGTCGCGGTACTTGAACTGCCCCGTGCGCGGGTCGAAGGTGGTGGCGTCGGGGCGGTAGCCGATGAGGTAATAGCCGCGCTGGTCTTCGAGCACGCGCTCCAGCCCGCGGTTGAAGTTGTTCTGGTTCTTCATGAAGATGCCGCCCGTCTCCCTCGCCAGAAAGTTCATGCCGTCCTGCGACTTGTGGACGGCCAGCCCCTGCCCCATGAGCACGCCCCCGCTGAGGTGGGGCATCCGACCCGGCTCGGCCGCCGTCCCGCCGACGGGCTCGACCCCGCGCGAGTCTATGACGTAGAAGACGACGGAGGAGCGGTTCGCCAGGTCCACCAGCCGGCGCAGCCGGTCGAGGTTCGAGGTCGCGCCGTAGCCGCTCAGGATCGGCAGGTCTTGCGTGAAGAGCACGACGGCCTTCCGGCCGGGGATGCTCTGGAAGCCGCGGACGATGTAGCTGAGCGCGGAGATCGTGTCGCCGACGGAGAACTCGGACTGGAAGTCGCTCGGCGTGGCCGACTTCTGCACGTCCGCGCCCGGGCCCGCGATTGCCGACTCGCTGTCGGCGGCGGCGACCGACTCGGCCGTCACCACGGAGTTGATGGGGTTGGCCGCGCCCCGGCTCCGCGGAGACCAGCGCACGCGCTCGACCGCCGCGCCCAGCAGCCGCTTGTCCGACGTGAACTGCTGGAGGACGCCGACGCCCGAGCTGACGCGCAGCACCGCGCTCAGCTCGCCGTCCTGGAGCTGCTCGTCCACGTACTTCTTCAGGGCGCGGCGGACGAGGTGCACGTTATCGACCGGGAGCGAGAGGTCGTCCACCACGAGCGCGACCGTGCGCCGCGCGCGCGCCGGGCCGGGCCGCGGGGGCGCGGGCGGGCCGCCCTTCTCGGCGCGCGGCGCCTCGGCCGGGGCCGCGCGTCCGTCAGTCGCGGGTGAGGCGCCGACGTAGGAGAAGCTCGTGACCTCCTGCCGCTTGCCCTCCTCCAGAATCTCGAAGTCCTCGGGGCGGAGGTCGGTCACGTGGCGGCCGTCGCGGTCGGTGACGACGGCGTCCACCTGCACGAGGTTGGTCGTGATGCGCACGACCTCTTCGTCTTCGTCCGCCGGCGCGGGCGTCTGCGGCTGCTGCCTGGCGAGGGTCGGCACGAGCAGGCCGGAGGCCAGCGCGGTCGCGAGGAGCGAGCTGTAAAGTCTCATTGGCGTAACTCCGGATTGTTTCAACGTGCGGCGCGGCCGCTCCACTTCTTCCAGACGGCCGGGTCGGCGAGCAGCTTAATATAGACGCCGCCGACGACCGAGCGCGCCTGGAAACCGACCTGCTTGCCGCTGACAGTCCCGTACCAGTCGGTGAGCGGGACGCGGCTCGGCGACTCGTTGACGAAGCGGTAGACGGGCGCGACGAGGGCTTTGAAATCCTCGCCCGATTCGGCGAGCGTCGCCGTCCAGACGATCCAGTCGAGCTTCGTGTAAGCCTCGCGGTTGTCGAGCGGGAGGCCGTAGGCGTTCTGCTTCCCCTTGTAGAAGGCCAGCTCCCTGCGCGCGACCTGCGCGGGGAAAAGGTTCAGGCCGAGCAGCCTGTCCCAGACGAGATTGTACTTCTGGCTCCACGTGCCCGGCTTGTCGAAGGCGAGGCGGTAGTGGTCGCCGTCGTCGGCCATCCGCACCCAGCGCTCGGCCATCCTCCCAGCCTCGCGCCGGTAGTCGGCCGCCTCCGCCTTCTTCCCCAGAGCGTCGGCCAGCCCCGCGTAGGCCCCGAGCGCGAGGATGGCCTTCAGCGAGAGATTCGTGTTGTGCGCGAGGTGCCCGGCGAAGTCGTCGGTGCTGAGCTGGTTCTCCGGGTCCATCCCCTTCTCGCGCAGGTAGGCGGCCCACTTCGAGAGCAGCGGCCAGTAGTCGGCGGCGAACTTCGTGTCGCCCTCGGCCTGCGCCAGCGCCGCCACCAACAGGATCATGTTCCCGCTCTCCTCGACGGGCATCTGATTCTCTTCCGTCCGCTCGCCGCCGCCGTAAGTCTGGCCGTTCGCCAGCGGGTACGTGCCGAGGTCGTGCGGCGCGAACGGGAACTTCCAGCGCGCCGAGCCCGCGTAGTCGAGCACGGGCCTGAGCTGCGCCTTCAGGAGTTGCGGGTTGAAGAGGAGGAAGAAGGGCGACGAAGGATACGTCACGTCAACCGTGTCGATGGAGCCGTTGCTGAAATTCTCCTTCGAGAAGAAGACCGGCGTGCCGTCCCAGTCGGCCGCCAGTTTGTGCGCCGCCACCGTCTGCCTGAAGGCGAGCGCCGCCACGCGCGCGTACTCCTCGCCGCCCGCCGCGCGCAGGTCGCTCATCAGTTCCGCGTCGAACTTCTCGCAACGCTCTTTGAGCGAGAGGTAGTCGCGCTCCGCCGTCTTCAGAAGGTCTGCGGCCTCGGCGCCCTCGCGCCGCCAGTAAGGACGCAGGCGCCGGTCGAAGTATTCGACCGAGTAGAGGTCGTCGTAGGCGAGCAACAGGTGGCGCGCGACCGGCTGCGTCCCGACCGCGCCGAGGTCTAAGACGGCCGCGAGCGCGGGCAGTTGGTCTTTCGCGGCGCGCGGCCTGTTCAGGTCGTCCGTGTCGGGCAGCGCGCCCGTCTCCGCGAAACTGCGCCGCGCCGCCTGATTCCACGCGATCACCTCCGACCCGGCCGCCGCGGGCGGGAGCGCGAGGTAAAGATGCCCCCAGTCGATGCGCAGGTCGTCGCCGAACTTTTCGAGCACGGGCTGCTGCTGCGTGCCCACGCTCAGCACGCGCAGGTCGCCGACCCGCGCGCGCGTCCACGTCACCCTCTGGTCTGAGGTGTTGACGGCCAGCTCCGCCGTGGCGTCGAAGTAGAGCGAGACCTGATGCGGGCGCCCGTCAATCGCGCGCACCTCCCACGTCACGTAGGTGACGGGGCGCGACATCACTTCGAGGTCTGCGGGCAGCAAAGGGCTCATGAAGGTGAGCGCGACCGTGACGCCGCCGGCCTCGAAGCGGTAGACGGTGCGCGTCGGCGTGACTTCGAGCGCGGTCTGCCTGATGGGCTCGGGCAGCGGGTTGTTCGACTGACCCATGAAGCGGTAGGCGCGGCCGTCCACGCGAATCATGCCGACCATGCCGTGCGGCGCGCCCGTCCAGTGCTTCGTGCGGTCGTCGGCCAGCCGGTCGCCCATCGACCACACGCTGAAGTAAGGGTCGTGCGCGACCAGCGGCACGGCGGGCGGCCGCAGCGGCGCGGGCGTCTGGGCCGCGGACGCGACGGCGGCGGCCAGCAGGAAAAGGCCGGCCGCCGAACGGACAAACGTCGAACCCTTTACACTTCTCATCGAAGAAGACCGGAAGGCTTTCCCGACACGTCTCTCACGCGACCGACTGCCCGCGCGTCTTGTTGAGCTGGTCGGCGAGGACGGCGAGCAGGATGACGGCGCCGAGCGCGATGCGCTGCATGTACGGGTCGATGCCGGCGAGGTTCAGGCCGTTGTTGAGCACGCCGATGAAGACCGCGCCCCACAGCGTCGCGATGACGCTCCCGCGCCCGCCGTTCAGGGACGTGCCGCCGACGACCACGGCCGCGATCACGTCCAGCTCGTACTGTATCCCCGCGTTCGGCACGCCCGCGCCGAGGCGCGACGCCAGCACCAGCCCGGCGAGTCCCACCAGCAGCCCGTTCAGAACGTAGACGAGCATCGTCACGCCCTTGATGTTCACGCCCGCCAGAAACGCCGCCTCGCGGTTGCCGCCCACGGCGTAGACGTAGCGCCCGAACGTCATCCGCTTCAGGACGAACCACCCGGCCGCGAACACCAGGAGCATCAGCCACACCGGCACCGGCACTTTCAGGAAGAGCTCGCGGCCGAAGAGGCCGAAGCTCTCGGGCAGGTCGCTGACCGAGCGGCCGTCCGTGATGACGAACGCCAGCCCCCGGCAGATGGTCAGCATCGCCAGCGTCGTCACGAACGGCGGCACGCGGAACCACGCGACCATCGCGCCGTTGAAGGCGCCCACGGCCAGCCCCACGCCGAGCGCCGCCAGCGCCGCCAGAGCCACCGCGCCCGCCGCGTTCGTCACGGCGACCATCGCGGCGACGATGCCGGCGAGCGCCGCCACCGACCCGACCGAGAGGTCGATGCCGCCCGTCAGAATCACCGCCGTCATCCCGACGGCGAGGATACCGACGATGGCGATGCTCAGCGCGATGTTGACGAGGTTCGGCAGCGAGAGGAACTGCGGCGCGTAGAGCGCGAAGAAGACCGACTCCAGCACGATCGCCACGACGATGACGTACTCGGCCATCTTCTGCCAGCGCAGGCTGCCCGCGCGCGGCGCCACGTCGCGCTCACCGACGGTGTCACTCATAAGAGTCGGCCTTACTTCAGGGAGTTGGCGTCCACGATCTTGACCGGCACCGAGATGCTCTTCTCGACGGGGCCGCCGGCGAAGTGCTTGCCGATGACCTCGATGGTCCTGGCGCCGAGGTCGCGCGGCTGCTGCGCCACGTCGGCCTTCAGCGCGCTGCCGCGCTGGATGGCCTTGACCGCCTCGGGGATGGCGTCGTAGCCGACGATGACGAGGTCTGTGCGGCCGCTCCCCTCGGCCGCCGACAGCGCGCCGAGCGCCGAGTCGTCGTTGATGCCGAAGATGCCCTTGAGGTTGGGGTTGCCCTGCAGCATGTCCTCGGCGGCCTTGAGCGCCTTGTCGCGCACGCCGCCGCCGTTCAGCACGGCCGCCACCTTGATGCCGGGGTGCTTCTTCATCTCCTCTTGGAAACCCAGCTCGCGGTCGAGCCCCGACTGCACCTCCTGCTGGCCGATGACGCCGACCTCGCCCTGCCCGTTCAGAGCCCTGGCGATGAAGTCGGCGGCGAGGCGCCCGCCCGCGAGGTTGTCCGAGGCGACGTGCGAGACGACCTGCCCGCCCTGCGCCGCGATGTCGGCGGTGAAGACGGGGATGCCGGCCCGGTTGGCGCGCTCGATGGCCGGGCCGATGCCCTTCGAGTCGGCCGGGCAGAGGATGATGGCGTCCACCTTCTGCACGATGAAGTTGTCGATCTGCGACTGCTGCTTGGCGAGGTCGAAGTCGCCGGAGGTGACCGTCAACTGATAGCCCGCGCGGTCAGCCGCCTCCTTGAGCCCGGCCTCAAGGTCTTTGTAGAAGACGTGCTCGCGCGTCAGGAGCGTCACGCCGATGCGCTTGCCGCCCGCGGGGCCGCCCGGCTGGCAGCCGCTCGACACGAGAAGGGCCCCGCACGCGAGGGCCAGGCAGAGTGCGTAAACGTTTAATCTCATCGGTTGGATCAGACCTTTCGGTTGAGCTTCGCGGAGCGCGCCGCCGCGGCGCCGCCCGCCGCGACAGAGCCGGGCGCTCGCCTCGCGGGGGTCTCGTGCTATGATTCAGAATCTAGAGAGCAAACGGGACGAAGACCTTCCGGATGTGCGACGAACATTAACAGTTCGACGCGCCGGCCGACAAGCGCACAGCCCGCTTCGGATTTGAAATTCCGAATTTCAAATCCGACACTCCCGAACAGATGAATCAGACGAAGAGAAGCGTGGCCTTCATCCACACCTCGCCCGCCGCCATCGGCCCGCTGATGCAGTTCTACCACGGGGCCGCGCCCGAGATGGAGATCACCAACCTGCTCGACGACGGCCTGCTGCGCCTGCTCGCGGCGGGCGAGGCCCGGAAGGTGCGCGCGCGCCTCGCCGGGATGCTCGACGGCGCGGTGCGCGACTACCGGCCGGAGCTGGCGATGATTACCTGCTCCTCCGTCCCGCGCGAGATGTCCGACTCGCTCGCGCGCGACTTCTCCCTGCCCGTCCTGAAGATCGATTACCCGATGGCGCGCCGCGCCGTGCGCGCGGGCCGCCGCGTGGGCGTCGCCGCGACCTTCCCGCCCACGCTCGCCCCCACGTCCAAACTTCTGCGCGAGGCGGCCGCGGAGGCCGGCGTCGAGCTTGAGATAGTTGACGAGGTCGAGCCCGAGGCTTACAAGGCTCTGCTCGCGGGCGACGCGGCGACGCACGACGAACTGCTGGCCGCCGCCGTCGAACGCTTGCAGGGGCGCGAGGTGTCGGCCGTCGTCCTCGCGCAGGTCTCGATGGCGCGCGCGCTGCCGCTGCTCGAACGCACGGCGCGCGTCCCCGTGCTGACCAGCCTCCACACCAGCCTCGAAGCCGTCCGCGAGGCGCTCGGCCCGGCGCCCCGCGCCTGAGACCGATGAGCGGAAACCGCCTTCTCTTCGGCGCCGTCGCCGACGACGACACGGGGGCCAGCGACCTCGCGGGGATGCTGGCCGAACAAGCCCTGCGCACGCTGCTCGTCATCGACCTCCCCGGACAGCGTCAGTTCGACGAATGGTGCGAAGGCCAGCACGCCGTCGTCATGGCCGAGGGCACGCGCAACCTCCGCCCCGCAGAGGCGCGCGCGCGCACGCGCTCCGCGCTCCGCCTCCTCAAGTCGAGAGACCCGCGCGTCTTTCAAATCAAGTATTGCAGCACCTTCGACTCCACGCCCGAAGGCAACATCGGCCCCGCCATCGACGCCGCGCTCGAAGAGCTTCAAGAAGAGTTCACCGTCGCGCTCCCCGCGCTCCCCGTCAACGGGCGGACGACTTACCAGGGCCATCACTTCGTCCACGAACGTCTGCTCAGCGACTCGCACATGCGCGAGCACCCCCTGACGCCGATGACCGACGCGAACCTCGTCCGGCACCTCGCCCGTCAAACTGTCCGACGCGTCGGCCTCGCGCCCTACGAGTCGGTCGAGGCGGGCGCCGACGAACTCGAACGCCGCTTCGAACGGCTGCGCGCCGACGGCGTCTCCATCGCCGTCGTGGACTGTCTGAGCGACGCGCACGTCGAGACCGTCTGCCGCGCCGCCGTTGACCTGCGACTCGTCACCGGCGGCTCCGCCTTCGGCCAGGGGCTCCCCGCCGTCTGGCGCGAACGCGGCTGGGTCGAAGGGCTGGACGCCCGGAAGGCAACACCCTCACCCCCCACGGACGAAGGCCGCGGCCGCCTCGTCGTCGCGGGCAGTTGCTCTGTCGCCACGCGCGCGCAGAACCGCCGGCTCGAATCCAACGGCGCCCCCGCCTTCCGCGTCGAGCCGCGCGCGCTGCTGAATGCAGACTCCGGACACGCGTCTCTCATCGAAAGTGTGCGCGCTCAACTGGCCGCCGGCCGCGACTGCCTGCTCTACACCACGGACGAGCCCGCGGAGGTCGCGCGCGTGCAGGAATGGGCCGCCGGGCAAGGCTTGGACGTGCCCGCGCTCGGGCACGCAATCGCCTACGCGCTGGCCGACCTCGTCTCGGAGATTCTGGAGGGGGTCGAGGCGGGCGGCCTCGTCTTCGCGGGCGGCGAGACCTCGGGCGCGCTCTGCCGAAGACTGAACCTGGGCGCGCTGCGCGTCGGGCGCAACATCGAGCCGGGCGTGCCGCTCTGCCTCTCGCTCGGGCGCTACCGTCTGCCCGTCGTGCTCAAGTCCGGCAACTTCGGCGGCGATGACTTCTACGCCAGGGCACTCAAGGCCGTGGCGCGACCGGGCGACTACCAGATTTAATAAGAGTGGCCGCGACCGGGTCAGAACCGCCCGCGGTAGCGGGCGGGTCGGTATACACGTTGACGGCTCTCAAAGTCAGACACACCCACCCGCTACCGCGGGCGGTTCTGACCTGAACTTTCTCAAAAGTTATGGAAGACGACGCGCTGGTCAACTTGTGCGAGACGGCCGACGGTTTTTATAGCCGCGGCTACGCCCACGGCTCGACGGGCAACATCTCCGTGCGCGTGGGCGAGCGCGTGTGGATCACGCCGACGGGGAAGTCCCTGAAGGGCTTGCACGCCGGACACCTCGCGTGCGTCGGGTTGGACGGCGCGAGTTTGAACGAGAACCGCCCGTCGAAGGAGTTCCCCTTCCACCTCGCCGTCTACGCGCGCCGCGAGGACGTGCGCGCGGTCGTGCACCTGCACACGCTCTACTCCGTGGCGCTCTCGTGCCTCGACTCCTTCGACGCTGAAGACCCTCTGCCGCCGCTCACGCCCTACTACTTCATGCGCGTCGCGCCGCTGGCCGTGCTGCCCTACTTCCGCCCCGGCTCCGAAGGTCTGGCCGCGGCGGTCGGCGAGGCCGCGCCCCGGCACAACTGCATGCTCCTGCGCAACCACGGCGTCGTCTGCGCCGGCTCGACGCTCTCCGAGGCCGTAGACCGCACCGAAGAGCTCGAGCAGACCGCACGCCTCCACTTCCTCCTCCGCGGCGAGCGCGTCCGTCCCCTCACGCCCGAGCAGGTCGAAGAATTGAAAAGGGCGTTCGGCTGAGACCCGAACGGCCTCAAACGAACGCCCCCCAACGAACGCCTTCAAACGAACGCCGACTCGTCAGGCGTCTTTCTTGATGATACTTTTCAGACGCTTCTCGGGCGGCGTCCTCTTGTCGAAGAGGCTCCTGTGACGCATGGTCAACATCTGCGAGAACGTCTGACGCTTCAACCCCAGCCTCCTCGCGGCGCGAGTGATGCTGCCCCCCTCCAACTCCAGAGCCTGCTCGATCAGCCGCGCCTCCAACTCGTGCACCGCGCCCTGAAAGCTGAAGTTCTTATCGTGCAACTGCAGCCCCGACAGACGCCTGATTACTATCAACGCGCACGCACGCAAACGCTTGATATCCTCCGCGTCCTGCGTCTCCTTCAGCAGCTCGTTGGCGCGCTGATACACCTTCGCCAGCTCCGACTCCGACACGCGCCACGTCGCCCCGTGCTCCTCAATCAGCGTCAAAGCCGCCTGCCCCGCCTGCGTCAGAGCGCCCGATTGCTCCGCCACCTCCACAGCCCGCTTCAAGATGTTGACGGAGCCCTCAAAGCCCCCCAGCCTCGCCCACACCACGCCCTGCACCGCGAGCGCATCCGCCAGCAACGCCGACTCGCCCCCCGCCTCGAAGGTCTTGATGACGCCCGCGATGATGCGCTCCGCCTCCCTGTATTTCCGCTCCGCCACCAGCACCCGCGCCCGCGTCTCATCCACCTGCGCCAGGTTGCCCGCGTCCCTCAGTCGCGTAAAGATGAACTGAGCGCGGTCTAAGTGTTCGTGCGCCTCGCGGTAGCGACCGAGCTTGTGGAGCAGGAAGGCGAGGTTGTTCAGATTTAGCGCGCAATACCTTTCGTGCTTCGCCTGCTCGTAATGATAGATTGCGGCGGTGAACTCCATGATGGCCCTGTCCGTGTAATCCGGGCGGCCCTCGGCCGTGGCGAGTTTCATGAAGATGATGGCCCGCTGGCCGTGCCACCTGCCTTTCAGCGCATCGTTGGCCAATTCGAAAACCGGCTCCGCCTCCTTCAGTATGCTGAGCGCCTCGTGATACCGGTTCTCCCACACCTCAGCCAGCGTGCGCCTGATGAGAATTTTTGCCTTCAGTTCTATGTCACCCTCCGTTAACGGCTTTAGCGCCTCTTCCAACACTACGCGTGCTTCGTCGTGTGCGCCGAGCCGCCAGTAGATGACACCCAACTCATACTGAGCCTCGGCCACCTTCTCATGCCTGCCTTGTGATTGAAACTGGCGGAGGGCTTCCGTCAGCAGATCTTTGGCCCTCTCCTGCACGCCCCCAACGCTTCTGATGCGACCAAGCCATCCCGTCAGTACGCCGCACTGAAGCAGGACTTCGGCGGCAACGGCGGCCGGTAGTCCATTAACATCCGGCCTCGTGCCGAGTCCCGGCCACAAGTCGCCTAAAGCATCGCGTGCGGCCTCATATTGTCCCTTGTGGATGAGGTCTGAGGTGACGGCACAACGAAGCAAGATTCGCTCAACAGCGGTCAGCGAGGGGCTATCTAGTTCCTTCAGGCGCTCATCTGCTAAAGTCATGTGAGGCAAGCCTTTCTTTACGCATGACCATTTTTGGTCATGCTCGGCAATGCCGCCGCACATCACGGATACGGCGGCAACTGTAGTCAACCCTCATACAAGCGAAAGGTGTAAGAAAATGGGTAAAGCTATCCGGGCCTCGGCGTTGGTACTTCTGCTCGCCTGCTCTGCGCAAGCCGGCTGGATGGGTAATGGCTCGCCTGAGCCTCCTCCCCCGCCAGTGAGCGCCCCGCAGGGAGGTTATATACCGAACGACTCGTCTACGTCGTCACAGCCGACGGGCGGCGAGATGACTGCCGGCGAAATGCTTAACGGTACGACGGACGCCCTGACGCAGTTCGCGTTAGATTTGCTCGCGGTCTTTCCGGCGCTGCTCTAAGTTACACGCCTTTACGGACGGGGCAAAGCTGCCTGGTGGCGGCCAGGGATTTGTGTGTCTGGCGTGGGCAACGGGGAAGCAGAGGCGGAGCCCACGCGCCGGAGATTAACGCCCTGCCGAGTTTATTGCAACAGAAATCTTCCCCGCCGCACGCGGACGCCCGCGCCGTTTGACTCTTTGAAAGCGCGGGCGCGCGCGGTCTAGGTTCGGGCGACGCGAGCGAGCCAGTCGAGGTCGCGGCCGCGGTGTGCGGCCTGTTGGTCGAGCGCCTGTTCGACTGTCCAGCCGCGGTGGATGATGCCGCCGACGGCCTCGATGACGGCGAGCGGGTCGTCGTCGCCGGGGTAGAGGATGTTGCGACCGACGAGCGCGCCGCGGACGTTCGGGCCGGCCTTGAGCCCCGCGGCCAGCTCGCGCAGGAAGGGCTTCGCGTCGCCGACCGGCTCGCCGCCGAGCAGCAGGATGGGCAGCGTCGTCGCGTTCGCCACCATCTCGTAGTTTTCGCAGTAGGGCAGCTTCAGCCACAGGTGGCGCGCGCTGTCGCCCAGCGCGGCGGCCGCGCCCGCCGTCCGCGCCAGTTCCTCGGCCGTCTTGACGACACGGTAGACGCCGTGCCGCCCGCCCTGCTCCTTCACGACCGGCAGCGACTCCAAAAACATCGGGAGCCCCACGGCGTTCAGCTCGTTGATGGCCTTGACGGTGTCGAGCAGCGTCTTCAGAGAATCTTTCTCGTCGTCGCAGAGGCGCAGGAGAATCTTCGCGCCGTCGAGCCCCCACTCCCTGCAAGAGGCCGCGGTCGGCCCGGAGCTGGGGTCGTCAATCTCCCAGACGCTCCCGAGCAGCCCCGCGCGGTTGAAGCTGGCGATCAAGACCTTGTCATCCAGAAACCCTGCCCCGCCCGACTCCTTCGAAAGGTCCTGGATGATGAGCAGGTCTTCGATGATGTCCATCGTGGCGAGCAGGCCGTCCACCGCGTCGCTCTGCAACACGCGCAGGATGCGCGCCATGTACTCGCGGCGGTCGGCCATCCGCAGGGGGTCGTCGCCCACGCGCGTCACGCGCCGCGCCGGGTGGTCGGCGGCGAGGATGTTGAGACGGCCGTCCTTCGTCAGACTCTCACGCCGCTGCCTGTCTTTCGCCGCGCGCAGGGAGCGCCCGGGGTCTGTGACCCTCGCGTCGGTCACCTTCGCCAGCACGGCGGCCGGCAGAAACTCTTTCGCGTCGAAACTCAAAAGTCAGAACCCTCCTCTTTCTTCGACGAAGGCCAGGGCCTCCCCTTCGTAAGGCATGAAGTTGGCGCAGCCGTGGCGCGTGACGACGATGGCGCCGCACGCGTTGCCCATCCGCGCCGAGCGGTGCAGGTCCCAGCCCTTCAGGTAGCCGTACAGGAACCCGCCCGCGAAGGCGTCGCCCGCGCCGAGCACGTTCAAGACCTCGACCTTGAAGGTCGGGACTTCCAGAGCCTTCCCGCCGCGCGTGTGGACGAGCGTGCTCTGCGCGCCGCGCTTTAAGACCAGGGCCTCGGGCCCGGCGGCGAGCACGCGCGCGACGGCCTCGCCCGTCGTGCCCGAGAGGAAGGCCGCGGACACCTCCTCGGACGTGCCGAGCACGACATCCACGAGCGGCAGCAGGGAGCGGACGGCGACGCCGTAGGTGCGCACGTCCGGCCAGAGTTCGGCGCGGAAGTCGAGGTCGAGCACGACTAACGTATGGTAGGCGCGCGCCTGCTCGGCGGCGAAGAGGGTGGCGTCGCGGCTCGGCTGCCGCGCGAGCCCCGAGCCCGTCAGCAGCAGCGCGCGGCTCGTGGGGATGGGGGCGGCGAGCACGTCGTTGATGTTCAGCTCGAAGTCGGGCCCGCCCTCCCTGTAAGGCACGATGGGGAAGCGGTCGGGCGGCTCGATGCCCAAAAGGAAGGCGCTCGTGCGCCGGCCGCGTTTGCGCACGCCGAAGCGCGTCTCGACGCCCTCGCTCTTGAGGAAGTTCGTGACGAAGTCGCCGACGAGGTCTTCGCCCAGCGCGTTGAGGAGCGCCGTGCGCAGACCCAGGCGGCGCGCGCTGACGGCGATGTTGGTCGGGCAGCCGCCGACGTAGGCGGCGAAGCTCTTGATCTCGATGAAGGGCGCGCCGACCTCGTTCGCGTAGAGGTCGATGGAGCTGCGCCCCACGGCCAGCACGTCGTAGGCGCGCTCGTCGGGCCCGGGGGCTTCCGTCGCGGCGAGGGAATCTTGGCTCGGCATGTCTTTTATCGGGGACGGGCCTCGGCTACATGAAAAGGGGTTTGACCAGCGACCAGATGACCAGCGCGGAGAAGGTCGCGTAGAAGAGCGCGCACAGGACGATGACGGCGCGGCGCCAGAGGGGCGGCTGAAGCTCGCGCGGCAAAAGTTTGTAGCCGACGACGAGCAACTGGACGCTGGCGATGGCCATCACCACCCCGGCCATGTTGGCGATGATCTTGAAGAGGCTCATCGCGTCGCCGCGGTTGACGGCGAAGAGGCCCCAGGCGGTGAAGCCGAAGAGCAGCGCGTAGTAGATGCGGCGGATGTCGCCGCCGCGCCACGCGCGCGCGCGGGGGCTGCCGACCCAGACGATGTCCGTGATGGTGCGGACGAGCAGGTCTGTGTTCCCCAGGTGCGTCGAGAAGAGTATCCAGAAGCCGTTGAGGATCGCCAGAAACCAGAAGCCCGTCCAGAGGTGCTCGGCCATGTACTGCGCCTGGAAGGCGCCCGCGCCGACCTGCGCGATGTTCGTCCCCTGCGGGATGATGGCCGTCGCGAGGTTGACGTTGAGGAACATCCCGACGAAGCAGCCCAGCGCCCACAGCCAAATCTGGTCGGCCGCGACGAACTTCCACCACAGGCGCCAGCGGCGCAGATTCTCCGCCGTCAGGGGGAAGACCTTGCCCGTGTGCGACAGCTTCACCTCGCGCGAGCCGAAGGCGCCGGGGATGGCGCCGACGCGGCTGCCCATGCCGAAGCCCTTGTCGCGAATCCAGTTGGTGATGGTCAGGTTGCCGACGCCCCCCTGCCCCGCGGTCGAGGCCAGCGCGCCCAGCAGCGTGATGTCCACCCCCGAGGGCATGTAGCCGAAGCTGAAGAAGCCCTTGAACGTCTGCCACCAGTGGGCGAGCGGCACGAAGAAGAGGTTGACCCCGACGAGGAAGACGAAGATGTAGGCGAGCATGGCCCACGAGACGTATTCGAGCGTCCGCTCGATGGTGCCGCCCAGAGAGAGGATGAGCACCGTCACCGCGATCACGCCGTAGGTGACCCAGACGAGCGTCCCGGCGTCCGGCGCCCCCGGCATCCGCCCGGCGAAGGCCGCGAAGAGCGGCGCGGCGCAGGCCGCCGCCACGGCCGGGATGCCCAACTGCATCGCCGTCAGAATCACGTAGACGGTCGCCCAGAAGCCGGAGCGCGGCTTCAGACGCATGAAGCCGCTGTAGATGGGCTCGCCCGTGTAGAGCGTGTAGCGGATGGCTTCGAGGTTGAAGACGAGCTGGAGCAGGATGGCGACGGTCGCGATCCAGAAGAGCCCGACGCCGTACTGCACGCTCGTCGCGGGGCCGACCAGCCACTCGCCGCCGCCGATGGAGGTGGCCAGAAGGATGGCCCCCGGCCCGATCGTCTTGAAGAGGTTGCGCGCGTTGAAGGGCAGGGGCTCGGGCAGGTCGTCCCGGCCCCACGGCGGCAGCCCGCTCGACGACTCGTCCACGCGCGGGCCTTCGGGCTCCACCCCCCGCTTAGTCTCTGTGACTGTTTCCATGACGATTCACCAGTCAGCACCGCCCGCGGCGGCGGGCGGGTGGTTGCGATACGACGCGGCCGCGTAACAAAGACCCACCCGCTACCGCGGGCGGTGCTGACCCGCCCGCCGCGCCGGGCTCACCTTCAGGGTGAAGATTTGTCTCGGGCCGATCTGGAAGCCGAAGCGACTCGAAGCCCCCGCGAGCGGCCGCCCGCACTCTTCGACGGCGTTGCAGGCCGAGGCGGCGGCGCCCCTCAGGAGCGGGCTTTCGACGAAGACGCCGCCGCGCGCGCCGCCCAGCTCGATGAAGCGCATGACCGTGCCCGCGCCGTCCTCCGCCGGCTTCCAGGCGCTCAGGAAGACCGAGGGGTTTTCGACGCTCAGGAAACTCGACTGCGCCGCGGGCAGCGTCTTGCGCGCGGGGTAGGTCTGATCCTGCGACTTGACGAGGGTGCGTTCGAGCGGCGTCGTCTCCTCCCAACCCATGCGCGCCAGCGCCGTCTGGTCTAGCGCGCGCGCGCTCGTCAGCACGTAGCGGAACGTGAACTCGCCGCCCTGCGCCGCGACGTAGTTGGTGTTCCAGTAGTTGTTCATCGCGTAGGAGAAGAGCGCCGGGCCGGCCGGCTTGAACTCCTTCGGCCAGGTGCCGCGTACGATATCACCGAACGTCCAGAGGAAGGAATCGCGGTTAACAATCGCCACCGTCAAAGTGTCGTCGCCCGCGGACGCCCAGTTCTGCGAGGAGAACCATTCGAGCCCCGCGCCGGGAATCATGTCCCGGGCGGGGTTGACGACCGCGCTCTGCACGTCGAAGTTGAACTGCGGGTCGCGGACGGCGACGGGGAAGGCGAAGTAGACGCCCTCCTTTTTGTAGACGGTCTCCTTGCGGACGCGGTAGTTGATCTCGATCTTCTTCGCGTCGTCGAAGAGGACGACTTCCGTGCTGACGCGCGGCGTGTTGGGCGCGCTGCTCTCGAGGCGCGCGGCCGTGCCCGTCGGCGTCTTCGTCACGGAGACGAGGCGGCCGCCCCGTGCGCCGTGTATGTCGAGCCGCGCGACGGGCGTCGTCTTGCGGTAGGTGAGCATCTGGTTGGGGAAGGGGTCGCCCCCGCCCGCCACGTAGAGGTACTGGCCGAAGCGGTACGGCGCGTCCGGGTCAACCAGCTCGCGCCCGAGCTGCTTGTCGTAGACGCCCCTGATGGCACCGCTCTCCGCGTCGAGCCGGACGCGATAGAAATCGTTCTCAATCGTGTCGCGCTGAGCCGCCGAGGGGGATGCGGCCGAAGAGTTCGACGCAGTCGGCTGCGGCGTGGCGCCCGGCTGCGCCGCGGTCGAAGTGTCGGCGGGCGTCTCGGCCGTCGAGCGCGGGGCGATGTCGCGGACGTGGTAGGTGCGGTAGCCGACGGCGGGCACGCCGCGCGCCATGAAGCGTATGCGCTGGTAGGCCGGGTGGTCTTCGAGCACCTCGACGGGGACGACGCGCCCGGCCTCGATCTCCACCAGCTCGCGCGTCTTCTGCAAGTCGAACTCGACCCAGCCGTCGCGCCGCCAGTTGAGCGTGTTGAAGACGACGAGCGCGCGCGGCGGCGTCTCGACGCTCCCGGCGATGGTCGTCATCGCGCGGTCGAGCACGTATTCGACCTGGTCGCGCGCCATCACGGCGCGCAGGCGCTTGTAGGCCAGCTCCCTTTCCGAGTCCTCGCTGTGCGGCTCGGTCACGCTGCGCCCCCAGCCCCAGGTGTGCTCGTTCATGAGGAAGATGCTGTCCCACATCGAATCAATCGCCGTGCGCGAGGGGCGCGAGCGCGTATCGACGAGCGCGGCGACGGTCGAGAGTTTTTCGGCCGAGACGGCGCGCCGCTCGTTCTCGCGCTCAAGCGCCGCGTGGAAGGCGTCCGAGGCCACGCCGTCCTCCCAGTAAGGCCCGCCGTCGCCGCGCACCACGGGCAGTTTGTCCGCGACGCCCGCCGAGATTTTCTCAAGCGCCTCGCCGAAGCCCGCGAAGGCCAGCCGGGGATAGGCGTAGGTCGCGTTCCACTCGCGCACGATGTCGGCCTGCGCCTTGTGCAGGGAGGTGTTCTCCCACTGGCTGCCGTGCATCAGCACGGCGTCGGGCGCGTAGTCGGGCCGCTCGTAGACGTGCAGGAATGTCTGCAAGCCCTCGTAGCCGTTGGCCGCGCGGGGCGGCAGGCCGAACTGGCTCCCGATCTGGTGGTAGTGGCGCGCGTACCAGAGCAGCACGCGGCTCCCGTCCGGCCCCTCCCACCAGAAGGGCGAGCGGCGGTGCAGGTCGCCGAGCATGAGGGTGGGGCCGCGGTCTGCGTTCGCCGCGGCCGAGAAATACTTTATCCCTGCGGCCGAGAGGATCGACGCGTAAGACCACGTGTAAGAGGGCACGTCCGTGATGTTGACGTAGTCCGAAGGGGCGCCGTGCGCGCGGTTGAGTTTGTGCGAGGCGTAGAAGGAGCGCAGCAAGACTTCGGCCGTGCCCGCGCCCGTGAGCATGACGGAGTGCTGCGCGGGCACGTGGATGTTGCGGCGGCGGACGGCGTCGTAAAACTTCTTCTGCTCCTCCTCGCTGCGGCCTTCGAGGAACTGCTGCGCCTGCCAGTAGCCGTCGAGGCTGAAGCGGAACTCGGGGCGCGCGGCCGACATCTCCAGCGCCTCGTCGATGATGCGGCTGTGCAGCTCGGCGAGCTTGGTCTGGAAGTCCGAGTAGCCCACGTCCAGGTGCTCGTGCGGCACCATGTAGACCGTCCACTTGCGCTTCGGCGTGAGCGTCTGCGCGAAGTCGTATTCGCGTCCGTCGGCGCTCACCTTCACGTTGGCGCGCGCGCCGGCCGCGAACTCGGGGACGAGGAATTCGAAGCGCTGCTCGCCGAAGTCGCGCCCGGCGTTGAACTCCTGCGCGCGGCTCCAGCCCGGGAGTTGAAGCGTGACCGAGCCGCGCGGCGCGACCCGCGACCAGCGCACGAGGACGGAGACGACCTCGAAGAGTCTTCCGCCCTCGCGCTTGTAGATGACGGTGGGCGTCGCCTCGGCGGACGTGACGGCGGCGGCGGCGGCGGGCGGCGACGACTCGCCCGCCGTCGCGTAGAGCGCGAGCGCGTCGTAGCGCAGCACGGCGTCGGCCGTCTCCGCGCCGCCGGGCAGCGCCGACGTGTGCGGGTCGGAGACGGCCGTCAGAGAGATTTCGTTCGCGCCCGGCCGGAGGAACTCCGGCGGGATCTCGACGGAGAGCGAGCCGATGGCGTACTGCGGGAAGGTGTAGGCTTCGAGGTTGCCCTCCTCGAAGTCGCGCTCGGGGCGCTGGTGGAACCAGCCGCGGCGGCCGTTCACCTCCACCTGCACGACGGGCAGGCGCGGCGTCGTGATGATGAGGCCGAGCTTCAGCCTGTACACGCCGCGCGGCTCGCCGGTCAGCGCGAACCTGACGACGCGCGACGCCGCCGCGTCAGCCCTCCCGTGGGCGACGGCCTGCTGCGTCGCGCCCCAGTCCTTCAAGCGACCCGACGCGGGGTCGAAGGCCCCGCGCGCCTGCGCGCCGAACTCGTCGGACGAGCCGTTGAACTCGCCGATCTGCCACAGCGGGCGCTCCTGCGCGCGAGCGCAGACGGCGGAAGTTAAGGTAAGAATGAAGGCCAGAAGAATGCGTCGCGCCATCAATCGTTCATCTCCGACATGCGGGTCAGTCCCAACCCCGGCAGCGTGCGGGTGCGTGAGACTCAAAGGGCGCGCTCGGAGCGTAAGTCCGACCCGCGCGCTACCGCGGGCGGTTCTGACCGCTCTTGCCTGCGCTCAAGCGAATCGAACAAGGGCTGCGCGGGTCTGACCGCGCCGACGCGCCCGCGCCCGCGGCGAGGCACGACCGCACCAGCGCGAGAAACCCCTTACGTCCAGAACGCATCCGTCCGTCCTCAGCGATCCTGCATGACTTTGAATTGAAATTAGAGCGGGCCGTTGACTTAACAACAGTGCGACAACTTCTAAACGAAACCGAGCCCGGCGTCAACGCGCCGCGACGACGGGGATGGTTGCGGCACGCACGTTCCAGCCCTTCACCTCGGCGTTCATGCCGCGAGTCGGCCCGGGCACCGCGAGCCGGATTCGTCGCCGCTCGCCCGCTAGGAGTGAGATGTAGTTGTCGCTCGCGTAAACAGGAAGCACGCGCGCCTCGGTCTCGGCGCCGCGCACGGCGGGCTTCGAGAACGCGGACGTAGGAGCGGGCGGCGCCGCCCGCTCCTGCGGCGCGCGCAAGCCCTCCGGCCCCTTCGTCTGCACGGGCCGGGTCTTCCTCGAAGGGCCCTGCCCCGCAGCCGCCGGACTTGAGAGAAGCAGGGGCAGCGTCAGCGTTAGAAGCGACGGTCTGAGGTGCGGCATAGACAGCTCGGGGCGGGCGGCGGCAGGTCTCAGTCCCTTATCAGGTATTTGTCGTAGCCCGCACGGACAAGCTCCTCGTAGGCGGCCCACACGTCCGCGGGAATCTCCTGCGGTATCTGAAAACCTTTTTCGGGGTAGAGCCTGACGCGCTGTAGGTCGCCGACCATGATGCCGACCACGTCGTCTTCGGTGAGCGCGCGGTTGGAGTAGCCCGCGAGGTACTCCGCGAGAGAGACCTGCGGCGAGGTGACGACGACGCGCGGCCCGGGCCAGTAGTTGCTGAACGTCGCGTACGTCCTGCGCTCCATGTAAGGCTTCTGCACGAGGATGAGGCTCCGCGGCTCAACCCCGCGCTCGGCCAGAAGCCTCTTTGTGAACTGGACGTTCTCGCCCGTGTTGGTCGAGCGTGTCTCGACGAGGATACGCTCGTCGGGCACGCCCATGCGTCTCGCTATCCCCGCGAACAGCTCCGCCTCGGGCTCGCTCCAGAGGTTCTTCGTGATGCCGCCGAGCCCGCCCGAGAAGACGAGCAGCGGCGCCCACCCCTCCAGGTACAGCCGCGCGCCCCGCTCGGCCACGGCCGTGTCGTGGCTACAGAGGACGAGGACGACCTCCGACCTCTCCAGACGGTGGTTCATGTGGTGGTAGTCCCACAGCCTCTCCGCCAGCGCCCTTATCTCCTCACGCATCCGGCCCAATATAACCCGCCGCGTGAGGAAGCGGTAACGCCGCGCGCCGGAACGCCTCAGGCCCAGTAGGTGCGGTCGAGCGAGCGGTAGCCGACGGCCTCGGCGACGTGTCTGGGGAGGATGTCGTCGGCGGCTTCGAGGTCGGCGATGGTGCGGCCGACTTTGAGGATGCGGTCGTAGGCGCGTGCGGAGAGACCCTGGCGGGTCATGGCCTGCTCCAACAAACTCTCACCCCCGGCGTCGAGGCGGCAGTGGCGGCGGATGAGGCGCGGCGTCATCTGCGCGTTCGAGAAGACGCGCGTGCCGCGGAAGCGCTCGGCCTGGCGCGCGCGCGTCCCGAGGACGCGCGCGCGGATGTCGGCCGAGCCCTCGCCCTCGGGCGCGCCCCGGTCGGAAAGCTCCTTGAAGCGGACGGCGGGCACGTCGACGTGTATGTCGATGCGGTCGAGCAGCGGGCCGGAGATGCGGCCGACGTAGCGCTGAATCTGCAAAGGCGTGCAGCGGCACTCGCGCACAGTGTCGTTCCAGAAGCCGCAGGGGCACGGGTTCATCGCCGCCGCCAGCATGAAGGAGGCCGGGAACGTGAGCGTCATCGCGGCGCGGCTGATGGTGACGCGTCGGTCTTCCAAAGGTTGCCGCAGGACTTCGAGCACGGAGCGGTCGAACTCGGGCAGCTCGTCGAGAAAGAGGACGCCGTGATGCGCCAGACTCACTTCGCCGGGGCGCGGCACGGCGCCGCCCCCGATGAGGCCGGCGTCGCTGATGGTGTGGTGCGGCGAGCGAAAGGGTCGGGCGGTGACGAGCCCCGTGCGGTTCGTCAGGCCCGCCACCGAGTGAATCTTCGTCAGCTCAAGCGCGGCCTCGAATTCGAGCGGCGGCAGGATGGTCGGCAGACGCTTCGCCAGCATCGTCTTGCCCGAGCCCGGCGGGCCTATGAGCAGAATGTTATGAGAGCCGGCCGAGGCGACTTCGAGCGCGCGCTTGACGGCGAGTTGGCCGCGCACCTCGCGGAAGTCAACGTCGTAAGAGCCTTCACCCGTGAGCAGCCCCGTCTCGTCCGCGCGCAGCGGCGGCGGCGCGCTCCCCGCGCGCAGTGCCGCGACCAGCTCGACCGCCGCGCGCAGGGAGCCGGCGGCGTACACGTCCACGCCCGCGACGACCGCGGCCTCGGTCGCGTTCTCTTCGGGGAGGAGGAGGCTTTTGATCCCCGCGTCGCGCGCGCGCAGCGCTATCGGGAGCGCGCCGCGCACGGGGCGCACGCGGCCGTCGAGCGAGAGCTCGCCGACCGAGAGCACGTCGGTCAACCCTTCCGCGTTGCCCAGGTCGCCGTTGGCGCCGAGGATGCCGAGCGCGATGGGGAGGTCGAAGCTCGCGCCCTCCTTGCGCACGTCGGCCGGCGCGAGGTTGATCGTCGTCTTGTGGAAGGGGAAGAAGAAGGCGGAGTTGTTGACGGCCGCCCGGATGCGCTCGCGCGACTCGCGGATGGCGAGGTCGGGCAGGCCGACGATGGTGACCGAAGTCGGCGAGTCGGACTCGCCCCGCGCCGGGGTCAGGTCAACTTCGATGTCGACGAGGTCTGCGTCGATGCCGTAGACGGCGGCGGACTGCGTGCGGAAGAGCATAGGCGTGCCAGCGTGTGCTTCTCGGTGAGGCGCTGGCGGGCGCCGTGCGGGTGGAAACGAGAACGAGCGCGCTCCTGGTCGTTACCAAAAGCGCGCTCGCCTTTTGCCGTGGGCGCCCCGGTCGGCGGGGCGCGTCTTTCAACTCTTACCGGCGGCGCGCGGGGGCGGCCGGCGCGTTCGCCGACTTGGACTGCGGCACCCTGATCTGCTGGCCGGCCGCGAGCGGCGCGTCGGCCGCGACGCCGTTGATCTTCGCCACCTCGGCGACCGAGGCGCCGAAGCGCGCCGCGACCTGCGCGATGGTCTCGCCGCCCTTAGCCCTGTAGCTGACCAGGCCGGCGCCGGCCGGCGCGTTGCTGCTGTTCGGGCGCTCGTAGGACTTGAGCGTCTGCACCACGCGGCCGCCCGCGGGGACGATGAGCGTGCCGCCCTTCGCGAGGTCAACGCCCGCGTTCCACTGCTGGAGCGAGGCGGCGCTCACGCCCGAGCGCGAGGCGACCGTCTCCCAGCTCTCGCCCGGCGCGGCGTGAACGACGCGCGCCATCTGGTTGCGGCGGTCGGCCGGGATGCGCTTCAAGAGGGCGACCATCTGGTGCCCGCGCTTGGGCGGGACGCGGAGCAGGTACGCCTCGCCCGGCGGCGTCATGTCGCGCCGAAGCTCGGGGTTGAGGCTGCGGAGGTTGTCCACGCTCGTGTCCGTCAGCGACGCGACCAACTGGAGGCTCGTGGCCGAAGGGATGCTCACCGTGTCGTAGGCGAGCGGCGACATGCGCTGGACGTTGCGGAAGCCGTACTTCTCGGGGTTCTTCGCGATCAGGATGACCGCGAGGATGTTCGGCACGTAGTTGCGCGTCTCCTGCGCGATGTAGGGGTAGATCGTCCAGAAGTTCGCGACGCCGGCGCGGCGGATGGCGCGGTCGACGTTGCCCTCGCCCGTGTTGTAGGCGCCCATCGCCAGTTCCCAGTCGCCGAAGCGGTTGTGCAGCCACTTCAGGTAGCGGGCCGAGGCGCGCGTCGCCTTCTCGAAGCTGTTGCGCTCGTCGACGTAGGCCGTCTGGCGCAGGCCGAAGCGCGCGCCGGTGCCGGGGATGAACTGCCACAGACCCGAGGCCGCGGCCCACGAGCGCGCGGTCGGGCGCCAGGCGCTCTCGACCTGTCCGAGCCAGGCGATGTCCTCGGGCACGCCCTCCTCGCGGAAAATCTTCCGCGCCATCGCCATGTACTGGCCGGAGCGGCGCAGACCCGTCTCCATCGTGCCGCGCCCGCGGCCCTGGTAGTAGTTGATGAAGCCCTGGACGAGCGGGTGCGGCGTGAAGCGGAAGTCGAGCGTGTTCTTGATCTCGTTCTCAAGCTTCGCCACTTCCTCGGCCGAGACCTGCGACTCCTTCTCGTCGAGCTTGAGCGTGCGCAGGTCGTCGAGCGGCGACGGCTCGAACTTCTGCTCGGCGAAGCCGACTTCGACGGGGGCGGGCGTCTGGACGCCGCCGGTCTGCTGCGTGACCGCGACGAAGGAGGCGTCCGACTGCGTGCGGGGCGCGCTGGGGACGGCCTGCGGAACCTCGTAACGGTAGACGCGCTCGACCAGCTCAAGGTAGTAGCGGTTCAGCCGCGGGTTCGAGCGCACGTCCATCCCGGATTCGAGGACGATGTCAACCGCCTTGTCGAACTCCTCGCGGGCGGCCTGGCGCTTCTGGTCTTTGAGGTTCAGCTCGCCGAGGCGGAAGTGCTTCTCGGCGTCCTCCACGATCTTGTTGACGCGCGGGTCTTCGCGCTCGATCTCGCTGGGCGTGTTGCGCAGGTATGATTGCTGGGATACTTGGGCCTGGAGCGAGACGGAGGGGAGCAGCAACGCGGCGAGCATCGCGGCGCTAGATAAACGGCGGGGGAGGCTCGTGTTCTTCAATCGTTGATCTCCTTTGCGAGATAAAAGCGAATCCACGATGGCGACCATTAGACGAGGGGTCGCACGAGCGGCATCCACTAAAGTTCCTAAAAGATGAAAACCCTTCGATAGGGAAGACGACTCTGCTGCGTTGGGACTCCCTGGCGGAGAGCAGAGCCCTCGGAAACCGTCCGGGAGGTTATCACAGCCCTCACTAATTACGCAACCCTTACGCCCGCATCTATATGCAAATAAAAGGCGAAACGGCACGCGTTTCCTGTATTCTTTCGCTTCGCCGGGGGGAATCTTAAGATGCCCGAGGCGCCCCGCGGGTTGTGCCCCGTCGCCGCCCGGAACCGGGCTAAACGGCGTCTAAAAAGGGGACTGCCCGGCCCCGTCTCAAGCTTTACTGGAACTTGAGACGGGGCCGGGCAGTCCGGCTTTCGGCATCGGTCAAATTAACCGGCCTCCGAATCGGGCTCAGACCCGCGGGGCGGCCGCCTGCGGCAGTCGCGGCGGGCGCTGGACGGGCGCGGCCGGGGCCGGAGCCCTCTCCTTCAGAGCCTCGCGGAAGACCTCGCGGACGTTCTCGACGAAGATGAATTGCATCTCGCCGAAAAGCTCCTTCGGAATCTCATCCATGTCGCGGCGGTTGAGGTGCGGGAGGATGACCTTGGTGACGCGCGCGCGGCGCGCGGCCAGAACCTTCTCCTTGACGCCGCCGACGGGCAGCACGTTCCCGCGCAGGGTGATCTCGCCCGTCATCGCCACGTCCTTCCGGATGGCGCGCTGCGAGAGCGACGAGACCATCGCCGTCGCCAGAGTGATTCCGGCCGAAGGGCCGTCCTTCGGGATGGCGCCCTCGGGGATGTGGATGTGCATGTCGTACTTCTCGAAGTCCTCCTCGGGGATTTCGAGTTCCTTGGCGCGCGACTTGGCGTAGGAGTAGGCGGCCTGCGCCGACTCGCGCATCACCTCGCCGAGCTGGCCGGTGAGGACGAGTTGCCCCTTCCCCTTCATCCTCAAGGCTTCGATGAAGAGCACGTCGCCGCCGACGGCCGTCCACGCCAGCCCCGTGGCGACGCCGATCTGGTCTTTGCGCAGCGCCTCCTCGGGGAAGGTCTTCGGCGCGCCGAGGTATTCGTGGATGTTCTTCGGCGTGACGCGCACGGCCTCCGAGCGCCCCTCGGCGATGCGCCGCGCGACCTTGCGGCAGACGCGGCCGATCTCGCGCTCCAACTGGCGCAAGCCCGCCTCCTGCGTGTACTGCTGGACGATGACGGAGAGCGCCTTCTTCGAGAGCTGCACGTTCTTCGCCGTGATGCCGTTCTCCTCGATCTGTTTGGGGAGGAGGTGGCGGCGCGCGATCTCCAACTTCTCCTCCTCGGTGTAGCCGGCCAGCCGGATGACCTCCATGCGGTCGCGCAGCGCGGGCTGGACGGTGTCGAGGATGTTGGCCGTCGTCATGAACATCACGTTAGACAAATCGAACGTGACGCCGAGGTAATTGTCCCGAAACGAGTTGTTCTGCTCGGGGTCTAAGACTTCGAGGAGCGCCGACGAGGGGTCGCCGCGGAAGTCCGCGCCGACCTTGTCGATCTCGTCGAGCATGATGAGCGGGTTGTTCGTCCCCGCCTGCTGTAGGGCCTGGATGACGCGCCCCGGCATCGCGCCGACGTAGGTGCGGCGGTGGCCGCGAATCTCGGCCTCGTCGTGCAGGCCGCCCAGGGAGAGCCGCACGAACTTGCGGTCGAGCGCGCGCGCGATGGAACGACCCAAGCTCGTCTTGCCGACGCCCGGGGGGCCGACGAGACACAGAATCGAGCCCTTCGGCTTCTCCTTCAGCTTGCGGACGGCCAGCGCCTCGACGATGCGCTCCTTGACCTTCTCAAGGCCGTAGTGGTCTTCGTCGAGAATCTGCTGCGCCAGGATGAGGTCGAGGTTATCGACCGAAGCCTTCGACCAGGGCAGGTCGGTCATGATCTCCATCCAGTTGCGCAGCGTCGCCGTCTCGGCCGCGTCCGGGTGCATGCGCTCCAGCTTCTTCAACTGGCGCAGCGCCTCCTCCTCGGCGTGCTTCGGCATGTCGGAGGCTTCGATCTTCTCGCGGAACTGCGCGATCTCCTCGGCCAGCTCGTTGCCTTCGCCCAGCTCGGTCTGGATGGCTTTAAGTTGCTGGCGCAGGAAGAACTCGCGCTGCGAGCGGTCGATGTCGGCGCGCGCCTGCGTGTTGATCT
>DAIRFV010000486.1:0-2696 GCA_036794905.1 Pyrinomonadaceae bacterium
GAGAGGCGGCGCATCTCGGCCTTCAAACCGGGCGCGCCGCTGTTGCTTCCTACTGTCTACTGTCTACTGCTTTTGCTGCCCCTGCTTCACTTCCCCGGCGCGCCCAGCCGGCGCAGGCTCCCCTCGCCGCTGACCTTGCGCCGCTCGACGCCCGCGACGCGCTCGGCCTGCGCGAAGGCGCGCATCAGGTTGCCGCCGAGAATCTTGAGCACGTCCGCGTCCGTGTGCCCGCGCCGCAAAAGCTCGTAGGTGATGACGGGCAGGTCGGCCACGTCCCTCACGCCCTCGGGCAGGTTGGGCACGCCGTCGAAGTCCGAGCCGAGCCCGACGTGGTCAACGCCCGCGACCTTCGCGATGTGCTCGATGTGATCGACGAGCATCGAGAGCGTCGTGTTCGGGATGGGGTTGAGCGCGTTGAGCTTCTGCAACTCCTCGTCCAGGCGCTTCTGGTCGCCCTTGAACTGCTCGCGCAGCGCCTCGCGCTGCCCCTTCAACTTCTCGTCGCGTTCGAGCCCGGCGACGCGCACCCTCTCGTCGAGGAAGACCGGGTAGAAGTTGACCATCACGACGCCGCCGTTCTGCGCGAAGCGCCTGAGCAGCTCGTCCGGCACGTTCCGCTTGTGGTTCGAGAAGGCGCGCGCCGAAGAGTGCGACGCGATGACCGGCGCCTTCGACACGTCGAGCACGTCCGACATCGTCTCGTCCGACACGTGCGACACGTCCACGAGCATCCCCAGCCGGTTCATCTCGGCGACGACCTCTCTGCCGAACTCCGAGAGCCCGCCGTGCCGCGCCGCGTCGCAGCACGCGTCGGCCCACTCGTTCGTGTTGTTGTGCGTCAGGGTCATGTAGCGCACGCCGAGGCGGTAGAACTCGCGCAGCGCCGGCAGAGAGTTCTCGATGGCGTGCCCGCCCTCGATGCCGAAGAGCACGCCGACCTTCCCCTCCTTCTCCGCGCGCCTGATGTCCGCGGTCGAGGTGGCCAGCATCAGGTCGCGCGGGTACTTCTCGATCATCCTGTAGCTCACGTCGATCAAGTCCAGCGCGCGCCGCGCCGACCCGCCCTCCTTCACATAATTCTTCTCGACCCAATCCTGCCGCGCGTACTGCCTGTCCACGTAGATCGAGAAGAAGACCCCCGTCAACCCCGACTGCTTCAACCTCGGGATGTCCGTGTGGTACTTCCCCGCCGACGGCACCCCGATGTCATAGTCCACGTCCGCCATGAACGTCGGGATATCGTTATGCCCGTCCACCACCAACGCCTTCTTATGCAGCGCCAAAGCCCGCTTCCACAACTTCTCATCCCTGACGGGCGTCGGGCTCGCCTGCGGCGCGGGCGCTTGAACCTTCGGGGCCGCGCCCGCGGCTCCGCCGTCCCGCGCGAGCGGCGCGGAGGCGAGCAAGGCGAGGGCGGTCAGACAAGACAGAATGAAGATGCGTGGAGTCCGGTTCATCGTGTAAGCCCCTGCTGTTCGGCCGTGTGTTCTGGTGCGGAGAGCCTGCGGATTATAGAGTGCGGCTCAGGCGTTTGTCTCGCGCCGCAGGTATTCGAGGGCGAGGGCGATGCCCTCCTGGAGGGTCTTGCGGGTGTTGAGGCCGGCGAGGTCGGTGCCGAGGCGGACGAGGGTGCGTGCGACGCCGGCGCGGATGCCGGTGAGGACGACTTCGGTGCCGAGCAGGCGCGCGGCGCGGGCGGCGGCGACGAGCGTGTCGGCGACGTGCGCGTCCACGTTCGAGACGCCGGTGATGTCGATGATGGCGACGGGCGCGCGCGTCCGCTCCAGCCCGTGCAGCAGCGCCTCCAGAATCCGGCGCGCGCGCCGGGCGTCCACGTCGCCGACGAGCGGCATCAGCACCACGCGCGGGTTGAGCGGGATGAGCGGCGTCGAGAGCTGCGCCAGCAGCTCGTCCTGCACGCGGATGACCTCCTCGCGCAGGCGCGCGCGCTCCGCCTCGGCCCGCTGCCGCTCGATGACCTGCCCGATCTGGCTGCCGACGTGCGTCAGCATCGCCAGCAGCGCCTCGTCGGGCGGCCGCAGCTCGCGGCTGAAGAATTCGAGGACGGCGATGGTCTCGCCCCGCATCAGGACGGGGAAGGCCAGCGCCGCGTGCAGCCCCGCGCGCCCCGCCAGCGGCGCGCGCGGGAACGTCGAGTCGGCCGCGAGGTCTTCGACCCACAAAGGCTCGCCGCGCCCCCAGACGCGGCCGGGCAGCCCCGCCCCGCCGCGCTCGAAAGTCCTGGCCCGCGACACGCGCACGAACTCGCCCACGCCCGATTCTTCGGGGCTCCAGGCATCGACGAAGCGCAGGAGGTCTGCGCCGCGGTCGAGCGCCCACATGAGCCCCAGCTCCCAGCCCAGCGCCTCGCACACGGCGCGCAGGATGCGCGGCGCGGCCGCCTTGAAGTCTGCCGACTCGGCGAGCGCGCGCGTCACCTCGTACTGCGCCGCGAGCCGCGCCGAAGCCGCGCGCAACTCGTCCTGCTCATTCTCTGTCAGGGACACTGACGGCTTCCCTTTTCGGCCCGAGGCTGGTCTGTGCTGATGCTTCGGAGACTATCTGACAGGCGGGGCGAAAAGACAAGAGGCAGCGCGCCGCGCCCCTCAACGGATGGAAGAGACGTAGACGGGCGGGAGTCCCAAAGGCCAGAACGATGCCGAACCCTTTACAGCGGCGTGCAGATGCGTGCGACC
>DAIRFV010000030.1:0-7028 GCA_036794905.1 Pyrinomonadaceae bacterium
CTGTCTACTGTCTACTGTTTTACTGCCTACTCGTCTCCGTCGCGGCGTTCTTCAGGTGCTTGTCGAGGAAGTCGAGGATGGCCTTGTAGGCGCGAATCTCGTTGGCCTTCTTGGTGAAGCCGTGCCCCTCGTTGTCGAAGACGACGTACTCGACCACGCCGCCGCGCTTGCGGATGTTCTCGACGATGTCGTCCGACTCCGGCTTGATGACGCGCGGGTCGTTGGCGCCCTGCAAGACGATGAGCGGGCGCTTGATCTTGTCGGCGTGGAAGAGCGGCGAGGTCTCGCGCAAAAACTCCAACTGCGTCGAGGGGTCGCCGACCTCCTTGTAGAGCGACTTGCGGAACGACTCCCAGTAGGGCGGGATGGACTGGAGCGTCCGCACCCAGTTCGAGACGCCGAAGATGTCCACGCCGACGGCGAACTCCTCGGGCTTGAAGGCCAGCGCGGCGAGCACCATGTAGCCGCCGTAAGAGCCGCCCATGATGCCGATGCGGTCGGGGTCTACGTAAGACTGCTGCTGCAAGTACTTCTTCGCCTCGATGCAGTCCCACAGCGGCTCGCGCCCGTGCTTGCCGTCGTCGGCCGCGTAGAAGGTCTTGCCGTAGCCCGACGAGCCGCGGTTGTTGACGCCGAGGACGACGTAGCCGTGGTTGACGAGGTACTGCGTCAGGGCGCTGTAGCCCGTGCGCGTCTGCCCGCCGGGGCCGCCGTGGATGAGCAGGACGGCCGGGGCCTTGTGCGCGGCGTCCGCCCCGTGCGGCTTGTAGAGGATGTTGGGGATCTCCATCCCGTCGAACGACTTGAAGCGGACGACCTGCGAGTCGGCGAGGTCGGCCGGGTTGATCTCCGGGTTGAGCGATTCGGTGAGCCGCGTCGCCTTCTTCGTCGCGAAGTCGTAGACGTAGAGGTTAGAGGGGCTGCGGTCGCCGTTGAGGTAGAAGGCCATCAGCCGCTCGCTATCCGAGATGTCCACGCCGGTGATGTCGCCGTCGGGAAGTTTCGGCAGCGCGACGGGCTTGCCGGTCTTCGTGTCGTCGACGCGGATGACGGTGCGCGCGTCCTGGTTGACGGCCGTGACGCGGTAGCGGCCGCCGCGCGAGAAGTAGGTGTACCACACGTCCCACGGCGCGCGCTCGACCACCTCGGTCTTGCCCGTCTGGAGGTCGTAGCGCGCGACGTATTTGAACTCGGAGCCCGCGTCCGTCAGGAAGTAGAGGTGCTTCGACTGCGGGTCGAAGGCCGAAGGGCTGTTCGCCACGTCGCCCTTGTGTTCGGTGAGATTCTTGAGCTGCTTGGTCTGCGTGTCGTAGAGGTAAACGTCCGAGTCGTTGGTCGTCGCGCCGTTCTTCTGGAGGGCGATGAAGCGCTTGTCGTTCGAGATGTCGCCGAAGTCGAAGCCGGTCTCGTCCTGGTAGACGAGGCGGGCACGGAAGTCGGCGAGCGCCATCTCGTAGATGTCGAAGAAGCGCGGGTCGCGCGCGTTCGTCGAGTAGAAGAAGGACTTGCGGTCGAAGGCCCAGCCGATGAAGTTGGCCTTCGTCTTCGCGCCGGGCGTCAGGTCGCGCTCCGAGCCGTCCGGCTCGCGCACGTAGAGGTGCGTGTTCTCGTTGCCGCCGCGGTCGTAGCGGTAGAGGAAGCGCTCGCCCTCGGGGAAGTAGGAGACGGCGTAGGTGCTCTCCTTCGCCGAGTTGGTCAGCTGCTTCGGCGCGCCGCCCGTGACGGGCACGGTGTAGACGTTGAAGATGCCCGTCTTGTTGCTGTGGAAGAGTATCTGCCGCTCGTCGGCCGAGAAGGACGAGCCGCCGACGCGCGTCGTGTCCATGAACTGCTCGATGGTGTACTGCCGGACGGCGCGCGCCGAAGGCTTCGCCGCGGGTTTGGACTGCTGCGCCCACGCCGGCACGGCCGCGAGCGCCGTCACCGCGCACAGCGCGGCGAGCGCCAGCCGCAAGGTGAAGAGCGGGAAACGTTGATTCGGCTTCATAAAAATTTTTCCTCTGCTGTGATTTTCGTCGGGACGCCGCGCTGTTTAATCCATCCCGCGACAGGTGTCAAGGGAAAGCAGTAGGAAGGTGCTGGGTGCTGGGTGCTGGGTGTTGGGGAAGAACAGGTTTTACCCAGCACCCAACACCCAGAACCTTCTTACACCCTCCTGCCTACTGCGCGGCCTCGACGCGGTCGCGGCCGGTCTGTTTGGCCTGGTAGAGGACTTCGTCGGCGCGGGCGATCATGTCGTTGCCGGACTCCAGGTCGCCGAGCTGCGCGACGCCGATTGAGAGCGTGAGGGGGAAGACGCGGCCGGCGTCGCCGAAGAGGCGCGCGGAGAAGGACTGGCGTATCTTCTCGGCCAGCGCGCGGGCGCCCTCAAGTCCGGTCTCGGGCGCGAGCACGAGGAACTCCTCGCCGCCGTAGCGGCAGACCACGTCCGAGCCGCGCACGGACTCGGTGATGGCGCGCGCCGCCTGCTGGAGCGCCGTGTCGCCCGCCGCGTGGCCGTAGGTGTCGTTGACCGCCTTGAAGAAATCGAGGTCGATGAGCAGGCACGAGAGCGGGCGCGAGTAGCGCCGCGCCTCCGACAACTCGCGCTGGAGCGCGCGGTGCAGCCCGTAGCGGTTGAGGAGCCCCGTCAGCGCGTCCGTCATCGACATTTCGCTCGCCGCCTCGGCCGAGCGGCGCAGCTCCTCCGCACGCTGGCGCAGGCGGTCGCGCTCCAGCTTCAGGCGGATGGCGACGCTCACGCGCGCCAGCAGCTCCTCGACGCGGAAGGGCTTCGAGACGTAGTCGTTCGCGCCGAGGCCGAGGCCGCGCACCTTGGTGTCCGTGTCGTCGAGGGCGGAGAGGAAGATGACGGGGATGTCGCGCGTGGCGGGGTCTTCCTTGAGCAGGCGGCAGGCTTGCAGGCCGTCCATGACGGGCATCATCACGTCGAGGATGATGAGGTCGGGCAGCGTGCGGCGCGCGGCCTCGACGGCCTGGCCGCCGTCCTCGGCCGTCTCGACGCGGTACTGCTCCCACTCCAGCCTGCGCCTGATGAGCGCGAGGTTGACGGGCTCGTCGTCTGCGACGAGGATGAGCGGCGCGCCCGCCTCCGCCCCGCCCGCCTCCACTTTCAACGTCTCACTCTTCATAAACGGCGACGTACAAACTACGGATGAGACTCGGGGCTGGCGTCCGGGGCTCAGACGATAATAAAGAAGGCGAAAGGGAAAAGGCAAAAGGAGTAGGCAGGAGGCAGGTAAGAGGGTGTTGGGTGTTGGGTGATAGAACAGGTTTTACCCAGCACCCAGCACCTAACACCCAACACCCTCTTACTGCCTGCCGCCTTCCCGATAGTGCTCGACGAGGGCGGCGAGGGCGGCCGTCTCGGTGTCGGAGAGTCCTTTGAACTCGACGCCGATGCCCCAGCGTTCGAGGTGGTAGCGCACCTCGCCGCAGAGCGTCTTCTGCTCGGGCAGCCAGAACCTGACGAAGACGGGCCGGCCGTGCGGGGCGCCGCGCTCGGTGCGGAGGAAGTAGCCGCCCTCGCTGAGGCTGATGATCCGGTCGTGGAACGGGCAGTCGTACGTCCAGCCCCAGTAGACGTGTATGTCCACCGTTGTCCGCTCGTGCCTGCGCTGCTCGACGAAGGTCATGGGGTCAGTGTCATGAGGGTCGCGGTCGGTCTCGTCCGGTGAAGTGAGCGGGGTCTTCGGGAGAATAGACTCACTCCCGGCCCGGCCGCAAGCGAAGGCGCGCCCGCGGGGGCGAAATATTTCCCGGGGCGCCGCGGGGCGGCTTTGTGTTAAGCTTCCGGCCTCCGGCGCCCCTTATCGACCGGGCGCACGTGAGCCCCCGCGCCACAGACACGCCCGTGGCGCGCCCACGCAGTAACGGACGACTTTCCGGGAGGGCGGCAGGAATGCGACGACGTGAGGGCGACGGCTGCCCCGTGTGGGGCGTTCTGCAAGTCGTGGGCGACAAGTGGACGCTGCTCATCGTGCGCGACCTGGCGTCCGCGCCCCGCCGCACGACCGAGCTGCTCGCGCGCCTCCAACCCATCAGCAGCCGCACGCTGATGGATCGCCTGCGCGACATGGAGCGCGACGCGCTCATCGAGCGGCGCGACCTCGGCGGCAGCCCCCCGCACGTCGAGTACGTGCTGACGCAGCGCGGCCGCCTGCTCACGCCGCTCCTCGACGCGCTGCGCGCCGCGGGCGAGGCGCTCGACTGCAACGACTGCGACGACCGCCTCAGCCGCCACGAGTCCTACTGCGACTTCTGCCCGCGCGCCGGCGCCCCGGCCCCCGCCGCGGCGCCGCCCCCGCGCCGCGCCCCCAGCGACGACTCGATCGTGCTACTCTGAGAGCCCACGCCCTCCCCCTTGCGCCAGAGGCGGCCGCCCGCGCCGCCCGGAGGTTTGAAACATGAGGTTGACGACCGACAACTCTTTCAGGAAGAGCCTCGCGCTCGCGGCCGTCGCGGCGCTGCTCCTGTCGCAGGCGGCGGGCGCGCGGGGCGCCGTCCCGCAGAGAGTCCCGTTCAAAATCTCTTCGCTCGGGTCGGCCTTCGCGGTTCAGGTGGAGGCCGAGGGGACGTACACCGTCAACGAGAACTACGTCGAGGTCAACGTCGAGCGCGTCCTCATCTACGTGAGCGACAAGTGCCCGTACCAGGGCCGCCGCTTCATCAACACGCTCAGCATCGGGCTCGGGGCCGTGACCCCGAGCGGGAGGTGGGATACCGAGAACAGGAGCCTGCCCATCTTCGTCGAGCGCGTGATGAGCCCACGCGACGAGTACAGGCTCGCCGGCCTCCACTTCCAGATTCCGAGGAGCGAGGGGGCTGACCTGATGCAGCGCTGGCTGATCGTCGAGACGGAGGAGATGGCCCTCGACCTGCCCGACGGCAGGAAGGACTTGAAGGGCTACGCCTTCGCGCACAGCCGCCGCAACATCTTCGCGACCCCTTACGAGGAGATGAACGCCGACGCCCCCGCCCCGCGCACGGACGACGATGCGGTCGCGCCGCCCTCGACGCGGAACCGCGGGCGACGCGGGCGAGGTTGACGCGCGCGCGCCGCGGGCGCGAAACAATGTGAACCTTACCTTCCGCCTCTTCGTTTCCTTCGGGTGGCAGCCGAACCGCAGCAAGCACGACCCGCGAGGCGGCCATCAAACTAAAAAATCGTACTTCCGAAGAGGCTCCGACATGAACCTTCAGCACTTCCTCCTGCCCCTCTCGCTCGCGCTCTCCCTGCTGGTTCCGTGCGCGCGCCCCGCCGCGCAGGACGCCTCGCGCGAGACGCGCCGCGCGCGGGTCGAGCGCACGCTGCTGCCGCCCGTCCTCATCAAGGGCACGCCCGCGTGGTCAATCGAGGAGCGCCTGCGCCACCACAAGGTGCCGGGCGTGAGCGTCGCCGTCATCAAGGACTTCAAGGTGGAGTGGGCGCGCGGGTACGGCGTGCGGGACGTGGGGACGCGCGAGCCCGTGTCGGAGCGGACGCTCTTCCAGGCCGGCTCGATCAGCAAGCCCGTCGCCGCGATGACGATTTTGAAGAAGGTCGAGCAGGGCCGGCTCTCGCTCGAAGAGGACATCAACCTCAAGCTCGTCTCGTGGAAGCTGCCCGAGAACGAGTTCACGGCGAAGAAGAAGGTGACGCTGGCCAACCTCCTCAGCCACACGGCGGGACTGACCGTCCACGGCTTCCCCGGCTACGCCGCGGGCGAAAAGCTCCCCACCGTCCCGCAGGTGCTGGACGGCGCGCCGCCCGCCAACACCGCGCCCGTCCGCGTAGACCTCGAACCCGGCACGCGCTTCCGCTACTCGGGCGGGGGCACGACCGTCGCGCAGCTCCTGCTCACGGACACCGAGCGCAAGCCCTTCCCCGACATCGCGCGCGCGACGGTGCTGGGGCCCCTCGGCATGGACGACAGCACCTACGAGCAGCCGCTCCCCGCGGCGCGCGCGCGCCACGCCGCGACGGGGCACAAGGCCGACGGCAGCGTCGTCCCCGGCAAGTTCCACGTCTACCCCGAGATGGCCGCGGCCGGCCTCTGGACGACGCCGACCGACCTCGCGAAGTTCGGCATCGAGGTGCAGCTCTCCTTGCAGGGCCGGTCGAACAAGGTGCTCTCGAAGGCCACGGCCGAGCGGATGGTGACGCCCTACATCTCTTCGTCGGACGTGGGGCTCGGCCTCTTCGTCGAGAAGCGCGGGCAGAACCTCTACTTCGGCCACAACGGCGCGGACGAGGGCTTCCGCGCGCAGCTCCTCGTCCACCGCGAGAAGGGCTACGGCGCGGTGGTGATGGTCAACTCGGACAACGCCCAGATCGTCGGCGAAATCTTCCGCGCCATCGCGCGCGAGTACGGCTGGGACGAGTACCTGCCGGCCGAAGTCGAGACGGTCGCGGTCGCGCCCGAGCGCCTCGCCTCCTACGCCGGCCGCTACCTCGTCAACCCCGACCGCGTGCTCAAGGTCTGGGTCGAGGGCGGCCGCCTCTTCGGCGAGATCACGCAGGGGGCGAAGTTCGAGCTGTTCCCCGTCTCGGAGACGACCTTCGTCCGACAGGACACCGCCCTCCGCGCGACCTTCGTGCCCGCCGCCGAAGGCGCGCCGGCCAAGGTGCTCTTCATCGGCGCCAACAACACCTCCGAGGCGCCGCGCGCGGCGGACGATGCGGTCATCCCCTACGAGCTTTTGCAGGCGGGCAAGGTGGATGAGGCCGTCGCCGCCTACCGCCGCATCAGGCAGGAGCAGCCGAAGAACGCAGCCGTCTCGGAGCAGCGCCTGAACACGCTCGGCTACGAGCTGCTGCGGGCGAAGAAGACGCGCGAGTCAATCGCCGTCTTCGCCCTCAACGCCGAACTCTACCCGCAGTCCTTCAACGTCTACGACAGCCTCGGCGACGCCTACGCGGAGAGCGGGGACAAGGAGCTGGCGGTCAAGAACTACCGCCGCTCGCTGGAGCTGAACCCGAAGAACGAGAACGCCACCCGGATGCTGAAGAAGCTGGAAGGGGGAACAGTAAAGCAGTAGGCAGCCGC
>DAIRFV010000030.1:7128-37563 GCA_036794905.1 Pyrinomonadaceae bacterium
AACCGTTTTGCAGCCGCGCAGCACCGTTTTGCAGCCGCGCAGCACCCCTCCGCAGCCGCGCAAAACGGGCGGCCCCGCCGCAGAACGGTTTTGCACGCCCGCAGAACGGTTCTGCAAGGCCGCAGAGCGGTTCTGCAAGGCTGCGGCGACCCGCCGCAAGGCTCCGCCGGGTCGCCGCAAGGCTCCGGCGCCGGGTCGCCGCTCCGCGGCGTTCGACGCACACGCTACATTTATCTCGACAACTGCCTACTGCCATCTGCCTACTTCTCTTATGAATCTTCTCGAACACCAGAGCCGCGCGTGGGACAGGGAGGTCGAGCGCGGGAGCGAGTGGACGCGGCCCGTCGGCCCCGAAGTGATAGAGGAGGCGCGCCGGGGGCGCTGGGCCGTCCTGCTCACGGAGCAGAAGTTCGTCCCGCGCGAGTGGTTCCCCGCGGAGATGCGCGGGCTCGAAGTGCTGTGCCTCGCCTCGGGCGGCGGGCAGCAGGCGCCGACGCTGGCGGCCGCGGGCGCGCGCGTGTGCGTGCTCGACAACTCGCCCGCGCAGCTCGCGCAGGATCGCGCGGTCGCCGAGCGCGAGGGGCTCGCCCTACAGACCTTCGAGGGCGACATGGCCGACCTCTCGCGCTTCACGGATGAGAGCTTCGACCTCGTCTTCCACCCCGTCTCGAACTGTTTCGCGCCCGCCGTCCGTCCCGTGTGGCGCGAGGCGTTCCGCGTGCTGCGCCGCGGCGGGCTGCTGCTCGCCGGCTTCAACAACCCCGCCATCTACATCTTCGATCTTGAGGACGAGCGGCAGGCCGGGCTCGAAGTGAAGTACAAACTTCCCTACTCGGACGTTGAAAGCCTCGACGACGAGGGGAGCGAAAAGATACTCGCCTCGGGGCGCCCTCTGGAGTTCAGCCACACGCTCGCAGACCAGCTCGGCGGGCAGCTCGACGCGGGCTTCCACCTCACCGGCCTCTACGAAGACCGACACCGCGGGCTGCGCGTCGGCGAGTTCATGCCGACCTACGTCGCCACGCGCGCCGTCAAACCCTGAAGCCGACCATTCCGACGTGGGAGCTGAAGCCTTGGACAACGCCGCGGCGCGAGAGGACTGGAGGAGGCGAGTCCCGCCCTGGCTCGCCGTCGCGGGCGTGCTGGCGGCGGCGGCCTTCCTGCTGCGCTGGCAGGGTCGCCTGTGGCTCTGCTCGTGCGGGAGCTTCCGCCCGTGGCTCGGCGACGCGTGGGGCGCCGAGACTTCGCAGCAACTCTTCGACCCCTACTCCTTCACGCACGTGCTGCACGGCTTCGCGCTCTGCGGGCTGCTGGCGCTCCTGCTCCCGCGCGCGGGCTGGCGCTGGCGCCTTGCCCTGGCGGTCGCGGCCGAGGCCGCGTGGGAGGTGTTCGAGAACACACAGTTCGTCATCAACCGCTACCGCGAGACGACGGCCGCGCTCGGCTACAACGGCGACACGGTCGTCAACTCGCTCGGCGACGTGATCGCCTGCGCGCTCGGCTTCCTCCTCGCGCGCCGCCTCGGCGCGGTCAGGACGCTCGTCGTCTTCGCCGTGACCGAGGTCGTCCTCCTCTTCTGGATCAGGGACAGCCTCCTGCTCAACATCATCCTGCTCGTCTACCCCTCGGAGTCTCTGAGGGCCTGGCAGGCGAACCACTAACGCGCCGCGCGGAGAGAAGAGATGAAGGCCCTGAAGCATTTCGACCCGGCGGGCGCGCTCGCCGTCGCGCTCTACCTCTCGGCCTTCAAGCTCGTCCTGCACTTCCTGACCAACGGGCGTTACGGCTACTTCCGCGACGAGCTGTACTACCTCGCCTGCGGCGAACACCTCGACTGGGGCTACGTAGACCAGGCGCCGCTCATCGCCGTCGTCGCGCGCGCGTCGCGGCTTTTCTTCGGCGACTCGCTCTTCGCCATCCGGTTCTTCCCGGCGGTCGCGGGCGCGGCGCTCGTCTTCGTCACGGGGCTTCTGGTGCGGGAATTGGGCGGCGGACGCTTCGCCGTCGTCCTCGCCTGCGCGTGCGTCATCGTCGCCCCGGCCTTCCTCGCGCTCCACACCGTGCTGACGATGAACGCCTTCGAGCCGCTCTGCTGGACGACGGGCGCCTACCTCGTCGCGCGGGCGCTGAGGACGGGCGACGCGCGGCTCTGGGTCTGGTTCGGGGTGTTGATGGGGCTGGGGCTTCAGAACAAGCACTCGACGCTCGTCTTCGGCTTCGCGGTGGTCGCCGGTCTGCTCCTGACCCCTGCGCGACGGTTCCTGCTCTCGAAGTGGCTGTGGGTCGGCGGCCTCGTCGCGCTCGTCATCTTCCTGCCGAACATCCTCTGGCAAATCAAGTACGACTGGCCGACCGTCGAAGTGCTTCGCAACGCGGACAAGAACCAGAACCTCCCCGTCTCGCCGCTCGACTTCTTCAAAGGGCAGCTCGAACTCACGCACCCGCTCACCTTCCCCGTCTGGTTCGCCGGCCTCTGCTTCTACCTCTTCGCGCGCGGGGGCCGCCCCTTCCGGGCGCTCGGGTGGGCCTACGTCGTGATGTTCGTGCTGATGGTGGCGCTGCGCGCGAAAATCTACTACCTGCTGCCCGTCTACCCCGTGCTCTTCGCGCCCGGCGCGGTGTGGTGCGAGAGCCTGTCGGCGCGGCTCGGCGAGCGACGGCGCGTGTGGCGACTGCTCCGGCCCGCGTCGGTCGCGCTACTCGTCGCGGGCGGTGCGTTGACGGCGCCGCTGGCGCTGCCCGTCCTCCCCGTCGAGACGCTGATACGCTACCAGCGCGCGCTCGGCCTCGAAGCGCCGCGCACGGAGAAGCTGCGACTGGCGGAACTCCCGCAGCACTACGCGGACATGCACGGCTGGGAGGAGATGACGGCCGAGGTCGCGCGCGTCTACAACTCCCTGCCCGCGGAGGAGCGCGGGCGCTGCGCCGTCTTCGCGCGCAACTACGGCGAGGCGGGCGCGATAGATTTCTTCGGAGCGCGCCGCGGGCTCCCGAAGGCCATCGGCAAGCACCAGAACTATTTCCTCTGGGGGCCGCGCGACTACACGGGCGAGTGCGTCATCACCGTCGGCGAGCGCGAGCGCGACGTGCGCAAGTCCTTCGACCAGGTCGAGCTGGCCGCGACCATCACGCACCCCTACGCCATCCCGCACGAGCAAGACCTGCCCGTCTTCGTCTGCCGCAAGCCCAAGCGCCCGCTCAAAGAAATCTGGCCCGACGTGAAGTGCTACAGTTGTTGAGTAGGGGAAATTAACCACAGAGACACAGAGGCACGGCTAATTGTATTTAGCCGTGCCTCTGTGTCTCTGTGGTTAACTACTGCTTAGCGTTAAGACGAAAGCTCCGTGGACGGACGCGCGTAGAGGACTTCGGGTTGGGAGGTGTCGGCGGGCGGCTGGCCGTCGGGGATGTTCGAGACGACCTCGCCGTCGGGCAGCGTGATCTGCTCGTGGTCGGCCGAGACGATCTCGCCGTCAATCGTCACCTCTTCGCCGGTGGCCGTCGCGACGGGCAGGCTGTCCAGAAACCTCTCGGCGTCGATGGCGGCCATGCAGCCCGTCCCGGCGGCGGTGACGGCCTGCCGGTAGACCGAGTCCTGCGCGTCGCCGCAGGCGAAGACGCCGGGGATGTTCGTCGCCATCGAGACGCCCGCGGTCTTGATGTAGCCGACCGAGTCCATGTCGAGCCAGCCCTTGAACACGTCCGTGTTCGGCCGGTGGCCGATGGCGACGAAGACGCCCTCGCACGCGAACTCCGACTCCTCGCCCGTCTGGTTGTCTTCCAGCCGGATGCCGGTCACGCCCGTCTCGGGGCTCCCCAGAATCTCGCGCACCTCCGCGTTCCAGACGAAGTCTATCTTCGGGTTCTTGAGCGCCTTGTCCTGCATGATCTTCGACGCGCGCAGGGAGTCGCGCCGGTGGACGACCGTCACGCGCGAGGCGTAGCGCGTCAGAAACGTCGCCTCCTCCATCGCCGTGTCCCCGCCGCCGACGACGACGATGGGCTTGCCCTTGAAGAAGAAGCCGTCGCAGGTCGCGCACGCCGAGACGCCCAGGCCGCCCAGCCCCGCGGGCGCGGGCGCCTCGCCCGGGATGCCGAGCCACTTGGCCGAAGCGCCCGAGGCGACGATCAGGGTCTCGGCCTTGATCTCGTGCCCCTCCTCCGTCCAGAGCGTGAAGGGGCGCTGGCTCAGATCGACCTTGTTGACGAAGGTGACGAGGAACTCGGTGCCGAAGCGCTTGGCCTGCTCCTCGAACTGCTGCATCAGCTCGGGGCCCTGGATGCCTTCGGCGAAGCCGGGGTAGTTCTCGACCTCGGTGGTGATGGTGAGCTGGCCGCCGGGCTGCGGGCCGTGGATGACGAGCGGGCGCAGCTCGGCGCGCGCGGCGTAGATGGCCGCGGTCAGGCCGGCCGGCCCGGAGCCGACGATGACGACTTCGCGGTGCAGGGTCTCTTTCATCATACTCTGATTTTACGGCCTCCTCGGGGGCGTGTCTGTAAGCGCGCTTACAGCGCGGCGCGCGGCGGTGGTAGCCTTTTTCGCGGCGCGTGTAGTATAACTTCTCGCGCCTTGAGTAGTCGAATTTGACCGCAACCGTGGGCCGTTGACCCGACCGCACGGCCCCCGCGAGACCCCTTTGAGCACGCCGCAAGAGGAGAGAATTTCGCCGCCGCACGCCGCCGCCGCGGTGCGGCGCGTCGCCGTCCTCGGCGCGGGCACGATGGGGCACGGCATCGCGCAGGCCGCCGCCGCCGCGGGCTTCGAGGTCGTGCTGCGCGACCTCGAAGAGTCTTTCGTCGAGAGGGGGCTGCGCTCGATAGAGTCCAACCTCTCGAAGGGCGTCGAGCGCGGCAAGGTGACCGACGAAGAGCGCGCCCGCACCCTCTCGCACATCCGGGCGACGACCCGGCTCGAAGAGATTTCCGACAGCGACCTCTTCATCGAAGCCGTCCCCGAGCGGCTCGACCTCAAGCGCGAGACGCTCCGCGCCGTCGAGGCCCTCGCCGGCAAAGACTTCATCTTCGCCACCAACACCTCCTCGCTCTCCATCACGGAGATCGCCGAGGGCGCGCGCCGCCCCGACCTCGTCGTCGGCATGCACTTCTTCAACCCCGTCCACCTCATGCGCCTCGTCGAGATCGTCGTCGGGCGCGAGACCTCCCCCGAGACGGTCGAGGCCGTCCGCGCCGTCGCCGCGCGGATGCGGAAGGAGCCGATCGTCGTGCGCGACGTGCCGGGCTTCGCCTCCTCGCGCCTCGGCGTGGCGCTGGGCCTGGAGGCGATGCGGATGGTCGAGGAGGGCGTGGCCGGAGCGAAAGATATAGATACGGCGATGGAACTCGGCTACAATCACCCCATGGGGCCGCTGCGTCTGACCGATTTAGTCGGCCTCGACGTGCGCCTCCACATCGCCGAGTATCTGCACTCGAAGCTCGGCTCCGAGCGCTTCCGCCCCCCCGACATCCTCCGGCGCATGGTCGCCGAGGGCAAGCTCGGGAAGAAGTCGGGCGAGGGTTTCTACAAGTGGGATGAGTAGACAGTAGACAGTAGTCAGTAGCGCTCCGCGCCGCGGTCGCCGACGCTGGCACACGGACGTTTCGACCAACGAAGGTTTTTCTACTGGCTACTGGCTACTGACTACTGTCTACTGATGACTATGACACGGCCACCGAACGAAGAGAGACGATTCGCGCTGCGCATGGCGCTGCGGCTGCCCATCGTGGTGTCGGGGCGCGCCGAGGACGGGGCGGCCTGGAGCGAGCCGACCGAGACGGACGACATCTCGACCCTCGGCGCGCTCTTCCACCTCAACCAGCGCGTCTCGCGCGGCGACCAGCTCTACCTGCGCGCGCACCGCCCCGACGGCTCCGCCATCGAGGCCACCGCGCGCGTGGTGCGCACCGCGCCCGCCATCTACGGCACCGCCCGCGTCGGCGTGCAGATCATGGAGCCGACCGAGAACTGGCTCCGCCTCTTCGTCTCCTGGGTCGCCGACGAGCAGGGCGCACCCTCGGAGAACGAGCCCCCCGCTTCGAGCTGAGAGGGGCTCGGCCGCCGCCCGGCGGCCCCCGACGACCTTCCCCTCCAAAGGCAATCCCGTCCGGCGCCGCGGCGAGCCGAAGGGTCAGGCGACCGAGGCGGGCTTCTGACGATTCTCCCACGGCGCCGGACTCCTCGCTCACTTCAGACAGACGCTCGCCCGCCGGAGTCCCGCTCCGGGGCAGAGCCGACGGCCTCGGCCGCGGGAGTTCACGATGAGAATGAGAGTATGGTTGAGCGTAGTGGGGTTCGCGGCCCTGTGTCTCTGCCTTCGGGCGGACGCGGCCGCGCAGGCGGGCGAGCGCGTCGGGGGCACCTGGCAGGGGCCTGACCCGGCATCGATTAGAAGTATTTTGAGCGGCGCCGCGGCGCCGGCCCCCGCGGCGCCACGCGCGCGCCCCGACGCGCTGAAGTTCAAGCCGGCCGCCGACTCGGGCGTGCCCAGGGCGCTCGGCGACGCCCTGGGCCGCACCGCGGAGGAACGAGAACTCCTCTCCAGCGTCTTCACGCAGGTCAAACAGGGCTACGAGGCCGAGGTGGCGAAGGAGGGTAAGTCGCACGACCTGGCGGCGGCGATGACCTTCTTCATCTCGACCAACGTCGCGGCCTTCCACCGGACGGAGCTTCCGTCGGACGCGGCGACGGAGGCGCTGTACCGTTCGCTGCAAAGGGCGATGGCACAGTCACCCGCGTTCGCGCAGATGGCCGACGCGGAGAAGCAGCGGACGCACGACTGGCTCGTCTGCATGGCGGGCTTCGTGCTCACGGGCTACGCCGACGCGAAGCAGTCGAACGATCAGGCGAACCTGAAGAACTTCGGCGAGCTGGCCGACTACTCGATGAGGCTCGTCCTCGGCGTCGGGGCCGGCAAGGTGAGTCTGCACGGCGACCGGCTCTCCGTGGAGGGGTCGGGCGCGGCGGCGACGGCGGCGGCGGCACCTGCGGCGGCCGGCGGGGTCGTCGGCGTCTGGAGCCTCAGCGCGAGTAACCACGCGGGCAGCAGCATGGCGACCAACGCGGGCTATTACAAAGGCCAGTACCAGTTCAGGCCGGACGGAACCTACGCCTTCAAGTCCGAACGCTGGTTCGGGTACGCGCGCTCCAGGGAGTTTTACACGACCGAGGAGAGCGGCACGTACGCGGTCGAGGGCGATTCGCTGACCGTCGCGCCGAAGGCGAGCAAGACGACCCTGCGCAACCCCGAAGGCGTCGTCCAGAAGGTGCAGAATAACCAGCCCGAAAGGGTTACTTACAGGTGGCGCCTGCACCACTTCGAGGGGCTGGGCGAGACGCAGTTGATACTGCAACCGCCGCGGGAGACGGCGCGCGACGGCGGCTTCTCGTCGAACAGTCTCTTCCCGAACTCATACCTTTACGGCCCGGGCGGGAAACTTGAGTGGAGGTTCTAAACCTACGGACTCTGGGAGTATAAGAAGAAATCATGGATAACTCATACGAGACACTTCTGGTCGAGCGGCGCGGGCGCGTCGCCGTCATCACGATCAACCGGCCACAGAAGCTCAACGCGCTCAACATCCAGACGCGCGCCGAGGGCGCGGCCGCGCTCGAAGAGCTGCGCGAGGACGAATCGGTGCGCGTCGTCGTCATCACCGGCGCGGGCGAGAAGGCTTTCGTCGCGGGCGCCGACATCAGTGAGTTCGAGGGGCGCACCGCCGTCTCGCAGCGCGACGTGATGACCGCCCGCTCGCTCTTCACCGCCGTGGACACCTTCCCCAAGCCCGTCATCGCCATGATCAACGGCTTCTGCCTCGGCGGCGGGTGCGAACTCGCCCTCTCCTGCGACATCCGCGTCGCCAGCGAGACGGCGCGCTTCGGCCAGCCCGAGATCAACCTCGGCATCATCCCCGGCGGCGGCGGCACGCAGCGCCTCACGCGCCTCGTCGGCGAGGGCAAGGCGATGGAGCTGATCCTGACGGGCGACATGATCGACGCGCAGCACGCCTACAACCTCGGCCTCGTCAACCTCGTCGTCCCCGCGGCCGACCTCGAAGCCAGGACGATGGAGCTGGCCAACCGCATCGCCGAGAAGAGCCCCGTCGCGCTGCGCATGGCCAAGGAGGCGGTCAAGACGGCCGCCCGCGCCAACCTCGACGAGGGCCTGCGCCGCGAGATAGACCTCTTCGCCCTCACCTTCTCCAGCCAGGACAAGGACGAGGGCGTCCGCGCCTTCCTGGAGAAGCGCAAGCCCGACTTCAAGGGCGTGTGAGCGTCACGGAAAGGGGCGCGCGTTGAGAGTCTTCCTCGTCATCTCCGGCATCCTGCTCGCGGCCGCCGGCGGCGTGCTCGCCTACCGCTCCTACTTCGTGGAGCCGAGCGCGGCGGTCGTCATCACCGACTCGGCCGTGCGCGAGGTGCCGAACATGGCGCGCGCCGCAGTCGGCCTCCTGCTGCTCGCCGCGGGCACGGCCCTCGCCCTCTTCGCCGCCCTCCGCCGCAGATAAAACGAGACCTCCGGGGCGCCGGAGGTCTCGTTTGCGTTTTACACAACGGGCTGCTATTTTATTTTTCCGTGCCGCGCCGCCGCGCACACGGGGCCGTAGCTCAGCTGGGAGAGCGCTTGAATGGCATTCAAGAGGTCAGGGGTTCGATCCCCCTCGGCTCCATAACAATATAGGCCGGAACAGTTAGCCGCTTCCTGAAACTGAGTGGTCATTCAAAAGACCACATGATTTCCGGAGGCGGTTATGCTTTTGGAGTGACACACGCTTGCCGGGCCGCCCCGGCAGGCTCGGGTCACTTCTCCGCGCCCGGCCGCTTGGGCTCCTCGACGTTCGATAAGTGTGAGGCCACCACCTGCCATCGCCCGTCGCGCAACACGTACGTGTCCGTGTACCGGGACTGCTCCCTGACCGCCCGGCCGTCGCGCTCGTATTCGGTCACGACCCGCCCGATCAGTATCACCGTCCCCCCGTACGCACGCGACCGCACGTCCTCGGTGTGGAACTTCATCCCGGGCTGCCCGGCGCGGCGCGGCGCCTTGACCATGGCCATCAACTGGGGCTTGGTCTGCATCGCGCCGTTCGGGAAGGTGATGGTGAAGTCATCGGCCACGATGCGTTCCATCGCGGCGCCGTCATGCTGCTCGTACGCGTCGAGCCACTCGCGCTCCAGCTTCCTGACCTCCTCTTCGGCTTTCGTGAGCTTCGGCTGCGGCGCCTGTCGGGCAGTCGAGAAGCCGCACGAGGTAACGATCAGCATTACGAGTATGATTATTCTCACAGTCATGGTTCGCCTCCGGTCGTGTTCTCTCATGGCCGAGCCAGTCAGACCGCCGCTTCGAGCCGGGCGGTTTGCCCCACCACCCCCTCGATCCCCGCAAGCTGCACGACGAACGCGTCTACCGCGGCGGCCTCTACGGGGACGTGCAGCACCACCGTATCGCTCGCGCCGCCGCCCGCTTCCGGGTCGCTGCGCAACCTCACCTCGGCGGCCGCGTGGCCGACCGAGTCCAGACAGTAGAAACGGAAGCCCGCCCCGCCGCCGGCGTAGGCCGAGTCGAAGGAGCCGACCTCGAACTCGCGTTCGTCGCTCCGGCCGCCGGGGAAGTCGCGCAACACCTCCGCCAGCTCCGTCAGCGCGTCGGGGTCTGCATACACGTCAACCTGCCCGGCGAAGACCCCGTTCGACGCCATGACCCGCAACTCGATCAGGTCTTCGTCGGTGTAGACGATGGAGATTTGTAACCCGGCCTTCATCAGTTCCCTCGTGAGGAAGGCGCCCCCGTCAGGCTTCCTCCTGTCGCCCGCGTGACCACCCCTGTTCGGTGGCGAAGTACGTCCACCAGATCACGAAGAGTTGGAACGGCACCCTCACGAGCAGGTAGGCGGGGCCGGCCCCGTGGCCGCCGAAGTCCACGCGGTTGAAGGCCGCATAGATGTTCGCGGGGAGGACGCACACCAGCAACAGGATGAGGCAGAGTCCCGTCAGCCTCTTCAGGCCGGGCGCCCACACGCCTATCGCCCCCAGCAGCTCCAACACCCCTGTGACGTAGACGGCCTCCGCGCGGAAGGGGACGCCGGGCGGCAGCATCGCCGCCATCTCTTCGGTTCTGATGAAATGCCCGACGCCCGTGAAGAGGAAGAAGAGTGTCAGACCCACCCTGGCCCGCGCGGCCGGCGCGAGCCGCAGGCCGGCGGCCCACCGCGCGGCCAGAGTGAGTACGATGTACGGGACTACCAGCAGCAGAAGTAGAAACAGTAGTTGCATCGTCGCGAGTGACCCTACTGCTTCTTAACGAACCACAGCGGCTCGTTCATCGAGGGGTCGCCGGCCGTCACCCTCAGGCGGTATTGCGTCTTCTCCTCGTGCATGAAGACGCTCACGTCCGCCGGCCCGCCCGGCAGGTAGACCGCCCACATGTTCTGCTCCCGGTAAAGATTCCAGCTCCCGCTCCACGATGCGAAGTGGACGCGCGGGGCGCTCTCTGCCGACAGGTAAGGGATGTCGCGCGCCTCGAAGGAGGACTTGGTGAGGGATAACTGCGGCGCGTTGGAGCCGCCCGAGAGTCTGGCGTTCAGTCCCCTCAGTCGCGCCCCGGTCTCCTCGTCCGGCACCCAGAGACCCGCCAGCGCGGCCTCCGCGGCCCCGACCGGCTTGAGGGGTGGCGCGCCGGATGAGCCGCCCCTCGCCGACGACTCGCGGGCCGGCAGCCACGCCTGCCAGTCGGGCTGGCTGGCCATCGAATACAGGGAGTAGATGAGCGCCACCCACGTGGCGTACATGAAGATGCGTCGTCCCAGACTTTCCCCGGGGGGCTCTACGTTTCTCATCATATTTACACGGTCGCGCGCCGTCGTCGGGCGGCGTCGGATCATCGAACGAACAGACGCGCGATTCGGCCTCACTTCGTAATATGATGGCAAGCGCCGTCAACGGCCGCGCTGGGCGCAGAGCAGCAACGTGACGGCCGTCAGTCTTCTCACGGGCGTAAATGTAAGACCCCGCGGCGGCCGAAATCAAGACCTTACACGCGCGGCGAACGCCCTAGGGCCCGAGATACCGCTCGCCGGCCTCGACGCGCAGGGGCAGTCGGTTCTGCCGCGGCGGGAGCGGGCAGGTCGCGTACTTCGTGAAGGCGCAGGGCGGGCTGTAGGCGCGGTTGAAGTCGAGCGTGACGCGGCCTGCGCGGTCGGGCGGGTCGGCGTAGAGGTAGCGCCCCGCGCCGTAAGTCTCCTTTTGGTTCGTCTGGTCGGCGAAGATGATGAAGAACTGCTCCGAGCCCGTCTCCTTCAGCGCTTCGAGCCTGTAGGGGCGGCCGTCCACCTCGAAGGCGAGTGTGCCCGGCGAGGTCTCGTCCGTCTCCATCCCGAGCACGTTGAGGATGGGCACCTGCTTCGGCGGGTCGTAGGGCTCGAAGCGCGCGTTGACGACCCACTTCCGGTCGGCCGGGTAGTAGTCCGTCCCCTTGAACGCGGCGCGCGCGGGGTTCTCGCGGTCTCTGACGCGCAGCCCCAGACGCTCGCCGCGCTTGACGACGTTGAAGCTCAGAGACCCGAGTTCGAGCAGCGTCGGCTCGCCCTTCTCGTCCGACTGTAGTTCGAGCGTGGTGACGGGCTGCCCCTTCGAGGTTATCTTCGCGTCGGGGTTCGCTTCGAGCGTCACCTTGCCCGCGGCGAGCCGCAGCGTGCCCGCGTGCTGCGGGGCCTTGCCGTCGGGCAGGACGATCTCGTACGTCGGGTCGCTCCCGAAACGGTTCTCGCCCTCCCTGAGCCAGAAGAGGCCGATGAGCGACAGCCAGCCGTCCTCGCTCTTCAGTCCCGCCAGGCGCTTCGCCTTCCACTGCTCCAACTCCTGCTCGTACGAGGCCGCGGGCGTGGCCGCCGCGACGGCAGCCGTCGGGGTCGGCTGCGGCTTCGCCGGCTCCTCCACCCGCGCGCACGCCGCGCAGAGCAAGAGCGACGCGGTGAGGATGCCAAGTTTACGAATTGCCACTAGTAGAACTCCTTGAAATCTCAAATCTCAAATTACTGAATGACCTGCGCGGCGAAGCGCTCCATCTCTTCGAGCTGCGGGCTGCATTGGAGCAGGAGCAGTTCGACGCCCGCGTCCTCGAACTCCCCGACGCGCGCCGCCACCTGCTCGGGCGTCCCCACCAGCCCGGAGCGCAGCCCGCGGTTCGAGACCGAGTAGTCTTCGAGCGACACGCGCTGCTCCAACTGCGTGCCCGCGAGCCACTGCTGATAGTTGTCGTACCCCGCGGCCGACTGGTGCACGTCCGTGATGCGCCCCAGCTCCTTCCGCGCCTCCGCTTCCGAGTCGCGCACAATCGCGTACCCGGCCACGCCGTACTTCATCGGCCCGAGCCCCAGCCGCTCGCGCCGCGCCGACATGTCGCGCACCTTCTCGCGCACGCGCTCGGGCGGGTCGCCGTGCATCACGTAGGCGTCGCAGCGCGCGGCGATCAAATCCTTCGCCGCCTCCGACTCGCCGCCCGCGTAGATGACGGGGCGCGGCCGCGTGACGGGCTTAGGTTGCAGCACCGTGTCGGAGACCTTGTAGAACTTCCCCTCGTAGGAGAAGTGGTCTTCCTTCCACGCGCGGTCCAGGACCTCCAGCCACTCGGCCGTGCGCGCGTAGCGGTCGTCGTGCCGCTCGAAGTGCACGCCGTACATCGCCGCCTCGGACGCCCACCACGAGGAGACGACGTTCAGGGAGAGGCGGTCGCCCCCGCCGATGTGGTCGATGTTGGCGGCCTGCTTGGCGAGGAGCGCGGGGTTGTGGAAGGTCGGGCGGACGGCCACCATCAGCTCCAGACGCTCGGTCACGGCGGCGAGCGCCGCGGCCGTAGACCACGCGTCGAGCGAAGGCGCCTCGACGCCCTTGATGTCGTTCAGGTTCAGCTCGGCGACGAGCGTCAGGTCGTACCCGATCTGCTCGCTGCGCCGCGCGAGGCGTCTGACGTAGTCCCAGCTCGCCTCCATCCCCTCGTCTTCGACGTTCCTCAGCCAGCCGCCGAAGACCGGGAGCCAGTAGCCGTAACGCATCGGCGCACCTCCTCCTCCAGATAATCCACCAGCCGCGCGTGCGGGTCGAAGCCCAGGACGCGCACCGCGTCCGCGACGAAGTTCGACAGCGCGTTGATGTCGTAGAAGCGGGGCCGCCCGTCGCGCTCGTCAATCAGATACTCGACGCCGCCGATGTCCAACCCCGCGCCCGCGGCGATGCGCTCGACCTGCTCGACGATCTCGGCCGGCGGCTCGTAACGCTCGACCTTCAGCCCCGCCTTCGGCGCGTCGGCCAGGCACATCTCGCCGGCGGCCGCGACGCCCGCGCGCTCCACGTCGCACATCTCCGCCGGGCACAGGTTGAAGTTCTCGCCCTCCGTGTAGACCTTCATCGCGTAGAGGAAGCGGCCCGCCAAAGTCTCGACGCGGACGATGTGGCCGCCCGCCGCACGCCTGTACTCCTGCACGAGCGCCGTCGCGTCAATCCCCAGCTCGACGAGCCCCGACTGAAGCGCGTACTCAAGGTCGTCTGCCGTTTCGAAGCGCACGATGCCCGCGCCGCGCCCGCCGATGTTCGGCTTGACGACGAGCGGAAACCTTAACTCGCGCGCGGCCTCCCTCACCCCTTCGAGGCTGTTGACGACGCGCGTGCGCGGGAACTCGACGCCGAGCGAGGTGAAGAGCGAGAGCTGCAAAGCCTTCGAGGTCTCGTAATCGAACGCGCGGCTCCCGTTGACGACGCGCAGCCCCTGGCGTTCGAGGTGGCGCAGGTACTGGCGCGTGTAGAAGACGGCGTTGCCGTGGCCGCGCAGGTACGCGGACGCGCTCATGCGGTTGAAGAGGAGCGCGAAGCCTTCCGCCCCCGCGCCCGGGTCGAAGCGGTGGCGCGCGGCGTCAACTTTTATGTAAGGCGTGCCGCGCCGCTCAAGCTCCGCGAAGAGCGGGCGGAACCAATCGGGGTGTTCGTAATAGACCGCGATAGGCGGCACAGGCGCTGCCATACAGACTCCCTCCCGGAAACAAAAAGGCCGCCCCCGCGCGAGCGGCTGGGGCGACTCGAAAACCTTACCCGCGGGCCGCAGGCAAGTCAAGGGAACAGTAGTCAGTAGTCAGTAGCCAGTAGAAGAACCTTCGTCGCTCGAACCGCGCGGTTCTCATCACCAACGGCCAATAGGCGGAGCCCTACTGTCTACTGACTACTGTCTACTGACTACTCTCCAAATCCGTCACCGCGCCGAGGCTGCTCGAAGAGACGAGCCGCGCGTACTTCGCCAGCACGCCGCGCGTGTGGCGGGGCGCGGGCCGACTCCACGCCGCGCGCCTGCGCGCGACCTCGTCCTCGGGGACGGCGAGGCTGAGCAGACGCGCCTCGGCATCGACCGTGATCGAGTCCCCTTCCTCGACGAGCGCGAGCGGGCCGCCCACGGCCGCCTCCGGCGCGACGTGGCCGACGACCATGCCGTACGTGCCGCCCGAGAAGCGGCCGTCCGTGATGAGCGCCACCGCGTCGCCTAAGCCAGCGCCGATGATGGCCGAGGTCGGCGCCAGCATCTCGCGCATGCCGGGGCCCCCGCGCGGCCCCTCGTAGCGGATGACGAGCACGTCGCCGGGTCTGATCGAACCGTTAAGGACGGCGGCGAGGCACGCCTCCTCAGAATCGAAGACGCGCGCGGGCCCGGTCAGGCGCCGCGTCTTCACGCCGCTGATCTTCGCGACCGCGCCCTCGGGCGCGAGGTTGCCCTTGAGCACGGCCAGATGCCCCTCGGCGTAGACGGGGCGGTCGAAGGGTCGTATCACGTCCTGCCCGCGGCGCGGCTCGCCCGGCACGTCGGCGAGGACTTCCGCGATGGTCTGCCCCGTCACCGTCAGCGCGTCGCCGTGCAGGAGACCGTTGACCAATAACATCTTCATCACCTGCGGCACGCCGCCCGCCGCGTGCAGGTCGGTCGCGACGTAACGGCCCGAAGGCTTCAGGTCACACAGCACCGGCGTGCGCGCGCGTATCGCCTCGAAGTCTTCGAGCGCGAGCGGCACGCGCGCCGCGTGCGCGATGGCTAAGAGATGGAGCACGGCGTTGGTCGAGCCGCCCACGGCCATCACGACCGCAATCGCGTTCTCTAAAGCCTTGCGGGTCAGGATGTCGCGCGGCAGGATTTGCCGGCGCACCGCCTCGGCCAGCACCTCCGCGGAGCGCGCGGCGCTCTCGGCCTTCTCGTCGTCTTCGGCGGCCATCGTCGAAGAGTAGGGCAGGCTCAGGCCCATCGCCTCGATGGCCGAGGACATCGTGTTGGCCGTGTACATCCCCCCGCACGAGCCCGCGCCGGGGCACGCGCGCCGCTCGACTTCGAGCAGGTCCGACTCCTTCATCCTTCCGGCGCAGAAGCTCCCGACCGCCTCGAACGCGCTGACGACCGTCAGGTCTTCGCCGCGGTAGTGGCCGGCCCTGATCGTGCCGCCGTAGACGAAGACCGAGGGGATGTTCATGCGCGCGATGGCGATCAACGCGCCCGGCATGTTCTTGTCGCACCCGCCGACGGCCAGCACGCCGTCGAGCGATTGCGCCTGACACACGGTCTCGATGGAGTCGGCGATGACCTCGCGCGAGACGAGCGAGTACTTCATCCCCTCCGTCCCCATCGAGATGCCGTCGCTCACCGTGATGGTGCCGAAGACCTGCGGCATCGCGCCCGCCGCCCGCAACGCCTCGACCGCGCGCCCGGCCAAAACGTCCAGCCCCGCGTTGCACGGCGTGACGGTGCTGTACCCGTTCGCCACGCCCACGATGGGCTTCTCGAAGTCCTCGTCCCCGAAGCCCACCGCCCGCAGCATCGCGCGGTTCGGCGTCCGCTCGACGCCCCGCGTGACGGTTCTACTTCTGAAGTTGTCGCTCATTGGGTGTTGGGTGTTGGGTGTTGGGTTTTAGGTTTGGGGGAAGAAACGGCTTTTATCTAACACCCAACACCCAACACCCATCCTCTCAGTTCTTCGCCCTATCGACCAGACGCCCGCCGCTCAGCCAGGGCATCATCTCGCGGAGGTTGCGGCCGACCTGCTCGATGGGGTGGTCTTCGGTCTGGCGTTCGAGGCGGCGGAAGCGCTCCTTGCCGTTGCGGTTCTCGCGCATCCACTCGCGCGCGAACGCCCCCGACTGTATCTCCGCGAGGAGCGCGCGCATGCGCCGCTTCGTCTCGTCGTTGACGACGACGGGGCCGCGCGTCATGTCGCCGTACTGCGCCGTGTTCGAGATCGAGTAGCGCATCTCCGAGATGCCGCCCTCGTACAACAGATCGACGATGAGCTTCATCTCGTGCAGGCACTCGAAGTAGGCCATCTCGGGCGCGTAGCCCGCCTCCGTCAGCGTCTCGAAGCCGGCCTTGATGAGCGCGGTCAGGCCGCCGCACAGCACGGCCTGCTCGCCGAAGAGGTCGGTCTCGGTCTCCTCGCGGAAAGAGGTTTCAATAATCCCCGCGCGCCCGCCGCCGACGGCCGAGGCGTAGGCGAGCCCGAGGTCGCGCGTGTCGCCCGAAGGGTCTTGATGCACCGCGAGCAGGCACGGCACGCCCGCGCCGCGCACGTACTCGGAGCGGACGAGGTGGCCGGGGCCTTTGGGGGCGACCATGAAGACGTTCACGTCCTCGGGCGGCTTGATGAAGCCGTAGTGGATCGAGAAGCCGTGCGAGAAGGTGAGGTACTTGCCGGGCGTCATCGACTCGGCCACCTCGCGCGCGTACACGTCCGCCGCCTGCTCGTCGGGGACGAGCATCATGACGATGTCGGCCTCGGCCGCCGCCTGCGCGACCGGCAGGACTTTGAGCCCCGCCCCTTCGGCCTTCGCCCGCGAGGGGCTGTCGGCCTTCAGGCCCACCGTCACGTCCACGCCCGATTCCTTCAGGTTGTTCGACTGCGCGAACCCCTGGCTCCCGTACCCGATGACCGCGACGCGCCGCTCGCGCAGCGCCCCCACGTTCGCATCCCTGTCGTAATAAACTTTCATCAGTTAATCCTTTCGAGTAGTCAGTAGTCAGTAGCCAGTAGAAGACCCGGGGCGGAAGCCCGACCGTGAGGGAGGGCGTCCCGCCTCACACGATGCGCCGTGATGAGAAACATGAGCCCTCCCTCACGGTCGGGCTTCCGCCTATGGCTGTCAGCGTCAAGAAGCGGAGCCTACTGACTACTGACTCCTGTCTCCTGACTACTTTCCTCATTCGACACGCGGTTGATGGCGATGTAGCCGGAGCGCGTGATGTCGTTGATGCCGAGGGGGCGGAGCATCTCGATGAAGGCGTCCACCTTCTCGCGGTTGCCCGACGCCTCGATGAGCATGCGCGTGTGCGAGATGTCCACGACCTTGGCGCGGAAGACCGAGACTAAACTCAAGACCTCCTGCCGCGCGGTGCCCGCCGTGGCCGACACGTCTATCAAAGCCATCTCGCGCTCGACGTGCGGCTGGCTCGTCACGTCGCGCACCTCGCGCACGCGGGCGAGCCGCTCGCACTGCTTGACGATCTGCTCGACCGTGCGGTCGTCGCCCGTCGTGACCACCGTCACGCGCGACCACTCCGGGTCGAGCGTCGAGCCGACCGACAGCGTCTCGATGTTGAACCCGCGCGCGCTGAACAGCCCCACGATGCGCGACAACTCGCCCGGCTGGTCGGCGACGATGATGGAGAGCGTGTGCCGCATAAGGATGGGTCTTGGGTGTTAGGTCTTGGGTTTTAGGGTTTTACCAGCACCTGACACCCAAAACCCAACACCCGCTCTTCAGACTCCTTCCGCCTGAACAATCATGTCCCGCGAGTTGGCGCCGGCGGGGACGATGGGGAAGACGTTCTCCTCTTTGGAGACGAGGACTTCGATGACGGCGACGCCGGGGTGCGCGAGCCCCGCGGCGAGGGTGTCGGCGAGTTCGCCGGGCGTCGCGGCGCGGAAACCGGCGGCGCCGTAGGCTTCGGCGAGCTTGACGAAGTCGGGCGCGACCGAGATGTCCACCTCCGAGTAGGTGCGCTCGTAGAACATCTCCTGCCACTGGCGCACCATGCCGAGGTAGCCGTTGTTCATGACGACGACCTTCACGTCGATGCCGTACTGCACGGCCGTCGCCAGCTCCTGATTGGTCATCTGGAAGCCGCCGTCGCCGACGATGGCGACGACCAGTTGGTCCGGGCGCGCGAGCTTCGCGCCGACGGCCGACGGCAGGCCGAAGCCCATCGTGCCTAAGCCCCCGCTCGTGATCCACTGGCGCTCGCCGTCGAACGGGTAGTACTGCGCGGCCCACATCTGGTGCTGCCCCACGTCCGTGGTGATGACGGCGCGCCCCGCGGTCTGCCGGTGCAGCTCGCGGATGACGGCCTGCGGCTTGATCTTCTCCGAAGAGCCCGCGTAGCGCAGCGGCTGCTCGCGCTGCCACCCGCGTATGCGCTCCCACCACCGGGCGCGGCGCGCGACGCACGCCTCCACCTCGCCCCCGTCCGCCGCGCCGGCCGCCGCCGCGCGCGACTCGACCTCTTCGCCCAGGGCGCGCAGGGCCTCGGCGGCGTCGGCGGCGATGGAGAGCGTGGGCGCGACGTTCTTGCCGATGTTGGCGGGGTCGATGTCGATGTGGATGACGCGCGCGCGGGGCGCGAAGGTGGCGAGTTTGCCCGTGACGCGGTCGTCGAAGCGCACGCCGACGGCGACGAGCAGGTCGCTCTCGGCGACGGCCATGTTGGCGGCGTAGGTGCCGTGCATCCCGAGCATCCCCATGCAGAGCGGGTGCGCCGAGGGGAAGCCGCCGAGACCCATGAGGGTCGGCGTGACGGGAATTTGCAGGCGCTCGGCCAGGGCGCGCAGCGCCCCGGACGCGCCCGAGTTGACGATGCCGCCGCCGACGTAGAGCACGGGCCGCTCCGACTTGACGATCTCGGCGGCGGCCTGCGCGATGCGCGCCGGGTCGGGCGCGCCCTGCTTCTCGCGGAAGGGGAAGGCGACGTGGTCGAGGCGCGAAGAAGAACAGCGCGCGGCCGAAACGTCCTTCGGGATGTCGATGACGACGGGCCCCGGTCTTCCGGTGCGCGCGAGGAAGAAGGCTTCGCGGACGACGCCCGCGAGGTCGCGCACGTCGCGCACGAGGTAGTTGTGCTTGACGCAGGGCCGGGTGATGCCGACCGTGTCCACCTCCTGGAAGGCGTCGGTGCCGATGAGCGGGAGCGGGACTTGGCCCGTGATGACGACGATGGGCGTCGAGTCCATGTAGGCGTTGGCGATGCCGGTGACGGCGTTCGTCGCGCCCGGCCCCGAGGTGACGAGCGCCACGCCGACCCTGCCGCTCGCGCGCGCGTACCCTTCGGCCATGTGCACCGCGCCCTGCTCGTGGCGGACGAGGTAGTGCGTGACCTGCTCGCGGTAGCGCCACAGCTCGTCGTAGATGTGCAGCACCGCGCCGCCCGGGTAGCCGAAGATCGTGTCCACGCCCTCGCTGACGAGCGCGTGCAACAGAATGTCCGCGCCCCTCGGCAGAGTTTCGTCCGCGCCCGCGAAGCTGGGCGGCGCCGGTTTCGCCTTCGTGATTAGCTGTTCTGCGATCATGGGATTAAGTAGTCAGTAGCCAGTGGTCAGTAGCCGATAGAAAACCCTTCGTTATATCGAACCGTCAGGTTGTCAGCGCTAACGTCCGCCGGGCGGAGCGGCTACTGACTACTGACTACTGTCTCCTGACTACTTCCTCGGAACCACTTTGACGAACCTTTCGCGCCAGTCTTCGGCGAGGCGTGCGACCTCTTCGGCCTCCGCGTGCTGCAAGGCTTCGGCGAGGGCTTCGCGGTAGTGGCCGAGCAGTTCCCTTAGGTCAGTCTCGTCGCCGTCCCCGACCCGCTCGATCGAGACGCGCGCCCCGGCGGCGAGGCGCCGGCGGACGGCCCCTTCGTCGAGCCCGAGTTCTCTCTCCAGCAGGAGGTAGACGACGCCGCCCGTCATGCCCGAGCAGAGCCAGGGGCCGGGGTCGCCGAGCACGAGGCCGCGCCCCGAGGTCATGTACTCGAAGGCGAAGCCCTTGAGGTTGGCGCGCGCGGCGATGTTGCCCAGCTCGTCGCGCAGGGGCGCGCGCAGGCGCCCGCCGAAGATGATGTCGGCGCCGGAGAGGCGAATCCCTGCGCGCGAGTCGGCGTCGCCCTGCACGACGAGCAGGCCGGCCTGCGCGCCGTAGGCGAAGCACTTCCCGACCGAGCCGTCCACGGGCACGCCGTCGTGGCTGATGCCCTTGAGTATCCGGATGCGACCGCCCGACGCGCCCTTCGCCGCGCCGTCCTGCACGCCGCCGTGGACGACGATGTCCACGCCGTCCGAGTTGAACGCGCCGAGGCCGTTGCCCGGCACCGAGCCTTCGAGGAAGTTGAGCACGGCGCGCTTGAGCCCCTTCACGGCGGCGCCGTTGCCATTCTTGGCGTGGAGACTGCCGTTGCCTTCGACGAGCTGACTCAGACGCGCGCGCGTCAAACGCCCGGCCAAGTGCGTACCCAGCGCGCGGTCGCCGCTGGAGACGTTCGAGTCGTCGTAGTAGACGACCTCCTTGCCGGCCTCTACCATCTCCGTGACCGAGTGCGAGATGACGCGCGTCAGAGAGGTGAGCGAGCGGCGCGCGCGCCCCACGGTCGGCTCCTGCGAAGACGCGCAGAGCGCGCACGGCTCCTCGGGCTCCAACATCCGCGCGAGGTCGAGCCGTTCGTGCCCGCGCACCTGTTCGAGCAGCTCGACGCGCCCGACCAGCTCGCGCGTGCTCGACAGACCGGCGCGCGCCGTCTCCCGCGCGATCTCGTCTTTGACTTCGTTGAAGAAGCGGACGAGGTGTTCGACGGCGAGCTCGTACTCGCGCGGCTTGAAGTGCTTCTGCCCGGCGGCGAGCGCTTCCGCGGAACTCTGCAACTGGCTCGTGATGCCGACGTGGCACGTGCCCGTGTTGCACTCGCGGCAGCTCGTGCAGCCGATCGCCGCCATCGCCATCGTCGCGAAGCCCACGCGGTCTGCGCCGAGCGCCATCAGGCGCACCACGTCGCGCCCCGACTTCACGCCGCCGTCGGCCCACAGCTCGACCCTCTTCCTCAGCCCCGCGCGGACGAGCGCGCGGTGCGCCTCGCGCAGGCCGATCTCGACGGGGAGCCCCGTGTGGCGCAGGGAGTGTTTGCGCGCGGCGCCCGTGCCGCCGTCGTAGCCCGAGATGGCGATGATGTCGGCGCGCGCCTTGGCGATCCCCGTCGCGATGGGGCCGAGGTGCGGGATGGCGGGAATCTTGACCGAAATCTTCGCGCGCGGGTTGACGGTCTTCAGCTCCTCGATGACCTGCGCGAGGTCTTCGATGGAGTAGATGTCGTGGTTGTTCGAGGGCGAGATGAGGTCAATGCCAGCGGGCGTGTGGCGCGTCTCGGCGATGCGCGCCGTCACCTTGAAGCCGGGCAGCAAGCCCCCCTCGCCGGGCTTCGCGCCCTGGCCGATTTTTATCTCAAGCAGGTCGCAGGAGTTGAGCAGACGCGCGTTGACGCCGAATCTGCCCGAAGCGACCTGCTGCCCGCGGTGCTCGCGGTAGCGCCCGAGCATGTCCGGAATCTCGCCGCCCTCGCCGTTGACGCAGATGATGTCGAGTTGCCTGGCGCCCTCGGCGTAAGCCCGGAAAGAGGTCTCGCCCTGCGAGCCGAAGCTCATCGCGGAGAAGTAGAACGGCGCGGCGTGTCGGCCGGCGCGCGTGTCCACTCCCCCGCGGCGGGGAGCACTCAAGTCGCGGCCCTCGGGCGCGCGGATGTCGAGCAGTTGGCGGAGCGCGACCGGCTTCGTCTCCTCGATCTCTCGCAGGCGCGCGGCGAACTCCGCGTAAGGCTTCTCGCCGCGCGCGACGCGCCCCGCGACGTTCCAGAGCGACGGCTGCTCGCGGAACTCGCCGGGCAGCGACGCGGGGCGCTGCTTCGCGCGCCCCTCTTCCGACTCGCCGCGCGCGAGGGCGAGGCGTTCGCGCGCGTCGCGCTCAAGGTCCGTGAGCGAGAGGCCGGCGAAGGCCGAGCCGCAGTAGTTGGCGACGCCGAAGTACTCCTCCACGTCGGGCGCCAGTCCCACCGACGCGAAGAGCCGCCCGTAGCCGTCCAGCTCGTGGATGCCCATCGTCGAGAGGACTTTTTCAATCCCGACCGAGAGCGCCGAGGCGCTTTTGACGAGCCGCTGCACGCGCTCTGCGAGGGACGCCGCGCCGCGCGCGGCCACGTCGAAGAGCGCGTAAGGGTTGACGGCGTCGGCGCCGCAGCCCAGCGCGAAGACGAGGTCGTGGACGTTGCGCAGAGAGCCCGCGCGCAGGACGAGGCTCGCGCGCCGTCGCAGGCACACGCCCCCGGCGTCGCGCTCGTCGCGCAGGCGCGCGTCCACGGCCGCGAGCGCGAGGTGCGCGTCGATCCCAAGACGCGCGCCTCCGTGAGCGCGCGCGTCGTCGAGGATGAGGACGGACGTCCTGGACTCCCGAACCAGCCGCGCGGCCTCCTCGCAGAGTCGCGCCAGCGCCCGTTCGAGCGTCTCGCCCTCACCGAAGGTCGTCTCCAACGTCGCCGCGCGCAGCAGCACGCCGCGAGCGTCCGCCGCGACTTCCGACGCTGCGTCAGCAACACCCTCATCGAACGCCCCGCAGAGCGCGAAGACTTCCGCGAGCGTGCGCTGTTCGGTCGCGCGCGCGGCCGCGGCGTGAGCCTCCGCGTCCGACGCCCCGAGCCCGCCGAACAGTAAGGGCGTGCGCAGCTCTATCTGCTCGACCCCGGACGGCCCCGCGGGCGTGGGGCGCGCGCCGAGGAAGACGCGCGTCGAGAAGTGGTCGGCCTCGCGCTCGCGGTCAATCGCCGGGTTCGTCACCACGGCCACGCGCTCGTGGAAGTAGTCCGAGACGTTGCGCCGCTTCTGCGAGAGCGCGGCGAGCGGGCCATCCCAGCCCAGCCCGCTGATCGGCTCCTTGCCCGTCTCCGCCATCTCGCGGATGTCCTGCTCCTCTATCCGGCCCCAGCCGAACGCCGCGAGCAGACGCTCGTCGAGCCCCGCCGCCGCCGCCACGCCGCCGCCGGGGGACGGCGGCGTGGCGGCGCGCGCGCCGCGCGGAGCGGCGGCGGCGTCGGGGGACTGCGCGGCTTCGGCGTCGGCCCAACGCACGCGCGCGTTGAGCCGCGCGGTGTGGAAGCGCGCGCGCACGTCTTCGAGCGCGCGGCGTTGCAGCTCGTGGTACTCGAAGACCTCGACGCCCACGCCGCGCCGCAGGAGGAAGCCCATCTTCTCGCCCGGCGCGAGCGGGCGCGGGTCGCGCACCATCTGCTCCAAAGGCACGACGCCCTTCTCCGAAGAGGCGAAGAACTCCTTCTCGGTCTCGCCGCACCAGAGCGGCCTGAGGCCCAAAGCGTCGGAGCTGAAAACGATCTCGTCGGCCTGCCGCGCGATGATGGCCGCCGGCCCCTGCGCGTGCGCGCCGAAGGCGCGGCGCCAGTAGCGGTACAGCTCGCGCACCTCCGCCGGGAAACGCCCGATCTCGCTCCACACGGGCGGGAAGACGATCTCCAGGGCGTTCATCAGGCTCAGGCTGTAGTCGAACATGAAGCTCTCGACCACTCGATCCAGGACCTGCGAGTCGCTGGCGCGCGGCGGCAGTTGGAAGCCGAGCGCGAGCGCCTCTCGTCCGAGTCTGTCGACCGAGTTGATCTCGCCGTTGTGGCCGAGCGTGGAGAACATCTGCGCGCGCTCGGGGCGCGAGTCGGTGTTGGTCGAGTAGCGGCCGTGGCCGAGCGTGATGGCCGACTTGAAGTCCGGGTGCGAGAGTTCGGGGAAGTAGCGGCGCAGGGTCTCCGCGTCGCCGCGCACCTTGTAGATGACGCTGTTCGGGCTGAGCGAGGCGACGTGGACGGGCAGCTCCCGTTCGAGCCTCAGGGTGATGTTGAAGATGTCGCGGTCTTCGACGCCGCGCGCCGTGCGCGGGAGCGCCGCCACCTGCCAGAACTCGGGCTCCATGGCGCGCGCCTGCGGCCCCAAAGTCTCGGTGCGCACGCGCGCGGCCTCCGCGACGAGCACCTCGAAGACCGAGTCTTCAAATAACTCGAGCGCGCGCCTCTTGATCTCCTCGGCGTCGGCGCGGTGCTCGTGCGGGATCATGATGTGCGCGACGGTGAACTGCGCGCGGCCCGTCAGGGAGCCGCGCAGACCCGCCGCCTCAAGCCGCTTGGCCCAGCGCTCGCGCGGGATGTCGGTCTGGAGGCCGGCGCCGTCGCCCTCGCCCTCGACCTCGCCCGTGCGGTGCCCCATCCGCGCCAGTGCTTCGAGCGTGCGCTTGACGTTGCCGTGCGAGGGCCGTCCGTCCTTCTTGACGTTGGCGATGATGGCGCAGGCGTCGCGCTCCGACTCGTCGTGGCGCCAAAGGCTCGGGCGGTCTGCGGCGCCCCGCGCCCGCCCGTCGCGGGCGCGGGGCGCGCCGTCGCTCTCGTTCGCCTGAAACATTTTTAGCCGCACGGGGAAAAAAGAGGCCATCAACTCTCGGACGTTGATGGCCTGCCGCATACACTTTAGGTTGCAGGACAAGCCGTCAGGTTACGCGCTTACGCGCGAGGGAGACTACGGGCACGCGCCCCTTCGGGGCGACGGCCGAAGCCTTCCGGCGCCGGAAGTGCGACTCGACGGAAGTGGTTGGACGCAGATCAGACATTCCACACACCCGGAGAAACGGAGACTTGAGCGCCCGCCGTCTTGGCACCAACGGCCGGCGCTTCTCTCCCCACTATGAGGGCGGATGCTACAACCTTCGCGCGCGTTTGTATAATTGATAATTTTTACAAGCCCATAAATCACAAGCGACCCTCGCCCGAGACACATTCGTCGGGGCTTCGCGGCGCGACGACAAAAACGTCGGCGTCACTTGAGAAGCGCAGAGGGTACCCACGCTGGCCGAACCAAATAAACTGTTTGAGAAATCATCGCCCCGTAGGAGCGGAATGTTTATAGCTTTCTACGCTAATAATTTGGCCGAGCCCCGCCGGGGCGACATAGCACATGCCGCCCCGGCGGGGCTCGGCCGTTAATCCTCCTGCCGACTATAAACGTTAAGCCCCTCCGGGGCTTTTCAAACCGGCTCTTCCCATTCTTGAGAGCGTGCGCGCCTCCGCCGCGACATTTTTGCAGCGCGCGTGGTCGCGAGCGACGAGATTGTCACAGACGCCGGGGCCGTCTTGAACCCTGACGACGCTTAACCCCTGAAAATTTCCTGTCCGGGCGCCGGGCGCGGGAGCGGTACGGGCTTTGCCGTCGGAGTCCGGGCACAAGCACTCGGGCGCCGCGGCCTCTGGCGGCGCGGGCGGCAACAGAAGGACAGGAGGGTTGGGCAGGTGTCACTGATCTTGAGCGGCAAAGAATTCATCTCGGCAGACCCACTCGGCGCGGGCGTGCTGGCGGGGCTCTCGGCGCTCGCCTCGCGCCGGCCCGTGCTCCTCAACGGCGTCCGCCTGAGCGCGCAGGAGCTGGCCGAGCTGGCCGAGGAGGCGCGGCGCACCGAGCGCGCCGTCTGGGTCGGCGCGACGCCGCCCGACGCGGCGAAGTGAGCGCCCCCTTCCCCCATGCGTTCGTTGAGAGGCACACTGAAGACTGTCGAACCGAGTCATTTCCACGCCGAGCGCCGCAGTCGCTTGACTAAACGCGGACGGGTGTGGCTATTGTCACCGCACGTTTCTCGCTGAGGTGACTTTAGACTCATGGAAATGACGCAGCTCGAATTCTTCCTCCAGGTCATCGCCGAGGGCAGCTTCTCGAAAGCCGCCGACGCCGTCGGCCGCACGCAGCCCGCGGTCTCCATCGCCATCCGGCGGCTCGAAGAGGAGGTCGGCGCCCCGCTCTTCGACCGCTCGCAGAAGACGCCGACGCTCACGGAGGCCGGCCAACGCATACAGGACTACGCGCAGCGCATCCTCACCCTCCGCGACCAGGCGCGCGGCGCCGTCGCCGAGCTGCGCGAGCTGAGGCGCGGCCTCGTGCGCGTCGGCGCCAACGAGAGCACCTCGCTCTACCTCCTGCCGCAAGTCATCCTCGCGTTCCGCGAAAAGCACCCGGACGTTAAAGTCGAAATCTACCGGCACGTCTCCGAGCGCCTGCCGCGCGAGGTGCTGGAGCGCAACGTGGACTTCGCCGTCCTCGCCTTCGAGCCCAACGACCGCGACCTCGAATCCTTCTGCGTGCTGCGCGACGAGCTCTCGCTCATCCTCAACCCCGAGCACCCTCTGGCCAAACGCGAAGAGGTGACGGTCGAGGACCTGGGGCGCGAATCCTTCCTCGCGCACAACGTCCGGACGGCCTCGCGCAACAGGGTCGTCGAGGTCTTCGCCGAGCACCACACGCCGCTCAACATCACCCTGGAGCTGGCCACCGTCGAGACCATCAAGCGCTTCGTGCAGCTCAACGTCGGGCTGGCCTTCGTCCCGCACATGTGCGTGCGCGAGGAGCTTGAGCGCGGGACGCTCGCCACGGTGCCCGTCAAGGGCCTGACCTACGCCCGCACGCTCTGGGCGACGCACCGCCGCCAGGCGACGCACTCGCACGCGGCCGCGGCCTTCCTCGCGGTGTTGCGCCAGCACGCGAAGTCGGTCTCATAAGCCGCGCCTACCGGCCCATAAAAATTTTTGCCGAAAGTTTTGTTGACAGCCCGCCGGGGCTTTCTTACTATCCCTGTGGAGCCCGCCCGCGGGGCGCACCAATCGAACGGACTCTCCGGCATGAACTACGACGCGCGCTTTTATTACTTCGCCTTTACCTGCCGCTACCTCTACGGGGGAGCGGCGGGCCGGGCGGACTTCGTGCGCGCGTGAGTGGGCGAGAGAGGACTAGAGACGCCGCACAGAATTGATTCGAACCGAGCCGGCCGCGACACCCGAAGAGGCAGTCGCGGCCGGCTCTTTTAGTGCCGAAGCAATTTGCACCGGAGCCTGACAGATGACCATCGAAGACTGGCGGGTCGAGATAGACAAGATTGACGCGGAGCTGCTGCGTCTGCTGAACGCGCGCGCCGAAATCTCCCTCCGCGTGGGCGAGTCGAAGCGCGTCGCGGGGCTCTCGGTCTGCGACCGCGGGCGCGAGCGCGAGGTGATCGAGCGCGCGCAGCGCGCCAACCGCGGGCCGCTCGACGACGGCGCGGTCGAACGACTCTTCCGCGCCGTCATACGCGAGTCGCGCCGCCTCCAGACGCAAGTGGCGCAGCCCGAGGAGGCCGCGAGATGAGCACACGGGGCGGCACGACGGCGCGCGTCGCCTTCCAGGGCGAGCGCGGGGCCTTCAGCGAGGAGGCGGCCGTGAAGCTGCTCGGCGAGGGCGCGACCCTCGTCCCGCGCCCGACCTTCGAGTCGCTCTTCGCGGCCGTCGGCGACGCCGCGGCCGACCTCGCGCTCGCGCCCGTCGAGAACACGCTCGCCGGCTCCGTCCACCGCGTCTACGACCTGCTCCTCGACAGCCCGCTCCACATCACGGCCGAAGTCGTCATCCCCATCCGCCACCTCCTCATCGGGCCGCCCGGCGCGACCGCCGAGGGCGTGCAAACGGTCGAGTCGCACCCGGTCGCCCTCGCGCAGTGCGAGCGCTTCTTCGCCTCGCGCCCGGACATACGCCGCGTCGCGGCCGACGACACCGCGGGCAGCGTCGCCGCCGTCCTGCGGCGCGGCGACCCCGCCGGCGCGGCCGTCGCGGGCCGCCGCGCCGCCGAAATCTACGGCGGCCAAATCCTGCGCGAAGGGCTCGAAGACCACCGCGAGAACTACACGCGCTTCGTCCTGCTCGCGCCCGAGCCTGCGGACGAGAGTGATGCTGACAAGCTCTCGCTCGTCATCAAACTCGCGCACCGCCCGGGCGCGCTCCACCACGCGCTCGAACCCTTCGCGCGGCGCGGGATCGACCTGCTCAAGATCGAGAGCCGCCCTCTGCGCGGGCAGCCCTGGGAGTACCACTTCTACCTCGACCTGCGGGCGCCGCCCCGCGACCCGGAGCTGACGGCCGCGCTCGACGAGCTGCGCGAACGCGCCGCCAGCGTCCGCGTCCTCGGCCACTACGCCTCGGCCGCACAGTAGGCGGATGGGAGCAGTAGTCGGTAGTCGGTAGTCGGTAGTCAGTAGTCAGTAGCGCCCCGCGTTCCTGACGTTGAGGCTGACAACCGCACGGTTCGGGCGATAAAGGTTCTTCTACTGTCTACTGACTACTTCTTCTTATGACTAAGCGTTGGGACAGGGTGACGGTGGTCGGGTGCGGGCTCGTCGGCGCGTCGTTCGCGCTCGCGCTCAAGGAGGCGGGCGCCGGCGCGCGCGTCGCGGGCTGGGACGCAGCCCCCGGCGTGCTCGCCGAAGCCCTACGCCTCGGCGCGATTGACGAAGTTGACACCGCGTTCAGAGAGGGCGGCGTCTCCCAATCAGACCTCGTCTACCTCGCCACCCCCGTCGGGCACATCGTCGAGTTCCTGCGGGCGGGCGCGCCGCACGTTAAGCCGGGCGCGGTCGTGACCGACGCCGGGAGCACGAAACGGGAGGTCTGCCGCGCGGCGCGCGCGCACGCGCAGAAGGGCTGGCGCTTCGTCGGCGGCCACCCCGTCGCGGGCAGCCACCGGCGCGGGCCCGCGCACGCGCGCCCCGGACTCTTCGAGGGCGCGCCCTACGTCCTGACGCCGCCCGAGGACGGGAGCGACCCGGACGCGCTGGCCGCGCTCGGAGAGACCCTCAAACTCCTCGGCGCGCGCGTGCGCCTGATGACGGCGGCCGAGCACGACCGCGCGCTGGCGAGGCTGAGCCACCTGCCGCAGCTCGTCTCGTGCGCGCTGGCGGCGACCGTGTCGGAACAGACGGGGCACGACGAACTCGACGCGCTCGCGGGCCCGGGCTACCGCGACATGACGCGTTTGGCGGCGAGCCCCTGGGACATCTGGCGCGACATCCTCGCCACGAATTCGCGGGAGGTCGCAGACGCGCTCGACGCCCTCATCCCGAAACTCAAGGCCGCGCGCGACGGGCTGCGCGAACATTCCCGACAACCCTGTGAAGATAAGGAAGGCGTGAGACGTGGCGACGAACTCGCCGCGGCGCGCGCGCTCTTCGGCCAAGTCCGGCCGAGTTAACCACCATGCTGAAGGCTGTCAAAGACATGATCTTAATCCTCGACCCGAAAGTCGCCGCGGGCGGCGAGGCGTACGGCCAGTTGATGACCCACCTCTCGCGCCTGCCCAACATCGAGCTGCGCGTACACCAGGAGCAGGGCGCGGAGAAGTCGCTGACCGAGATATATCTCATCGGCAACACGGCCGCGCTCTCCGTCGAAGACATGCGCGCGCTGCCCGGCGTAGACCACGTCGTCCGCGTCTCGGAGGAGTACCGCGTCGTCGGCCGGCACAAGGACGACGAGCGCCCGACCTTCTTCGACTACAAGGGCGTGCGCTTCGGCCAGGACACGCTCAACGTCTTCGCGGGCCTGTGCGCCGTGGACACGCGCGAGCACGTCGAGCAGATGATGCGGGCGCTGCAAGCCCACGGGCAGGTCTGCACGCGCATGGGCGCCTACAAGCCGCGCACCTCGCCCTACTCGTTCCAGGGGCACGGCAGCAGTTGTCTGCCCTACGTCTTCGAGCTGGCGGGCAAGTACGGCATCCGTGTCATCGCGATGGAGGTGACGCACGAGTCGCACATCGACGAGGTCCGCGCGGCGCTCGGAGAGACCGGGAGCCCCGCGGGCGTCATGCTCCAGATCGGCACGCGCAACACGCAGAACTTCGAGCTGCTCAAGTTCGTCGGCCGCCAGCGCGACTTCCCCGTGCTCCTGAAGCGCGGCTTCGGCATCACGCTCGACGAGTCTCTGAACGCGGCCGAATACCTCGCGAGCGAGGGCAACCGCAAGGTCGTCTTCGGCCTGCGCGGGATGAAGACCTCGATCGGCGACCCGCACCGCAACTTCGTGGACTTCGCGCACGTCCCCGTCGTCAAGCGTCTGACGCGGATGCCCGTCTGCATCGACCCCTCGCACTCGGTCGGCGCGCGCACGTACGCGCCCGACCGCCTGCTCGACATCCTCCACGTCACCGCGCAGGGGGTCGTCGCCGGGGCCAACATGATCCTCGTGGACTTCCACCCCGAGCCCGCCCGCGCGCTCGTGGACGGCCCGCAGGCGTTGACGCTCCGCGAGCTGCCGCACTTCCTCGAAGACGTGGCGCTCGTCCGCGAGACCTACGAGAAGCGCGTCGCGCTCGCCGCCCGCGCCGCGGAGAGGAGAGACGAGCCGGCGGAGGTTAAGGTCTAACCTCGCATCGTTTCAAGATGTGCCGAGGTGTTTGAGTCTGAGACGCCCGTCTTAGGCTTTAGGGTGATGGGCGTAAGCCCTAAGCTCTCCGTCTTATAAGCTAAGACGGAGAGCTTAGGGCTTACGCCGAGCGCCTTACGAGCTAAGGCCGCG
>DAIRFV010000215.1:0-10250 GCA_036794905.1 Pyrinomonadaceae bacterium
CATCAAGCCCGACGGCACCATCGTCGAGCTGAAGAAGGAGGACATCTTCGAGCGCACGGTCGTCAAGACCGGCGGGCTCAAGGTCAAGGCCAAGTCCTTCGCCATGCCGGGCGTCGAGCCGGGCTCGATCATCGAGTACCGCTGGCGCGAGGTGCGCGGCGACTCGCTCAGCCAGTACGACCGCCTGGAGTTCGCGCGCGACATCCCCGTCGTGCAGGCCAAGTACTACATCAAGCCGATCTCGTTCCCCGGCTGGACGTACGGCATGCGCGCGCAGACCTTCAACGGCCAGAACACGCCCTTCCAGAAGGAGAAGGACGGCTACTACTCGACGACGATGTCGAACATCCCCGCCTTCCGCGAGGAGCCGCACATGCCGCCCGCCTACGCCGTGCGCCCGTGGATGCTCATCTTCTACACGGAGGATCACAAGCTCGACGCCGCGCGCTTCTGGAAGGAGTACGGCCGGCGCGTCTACGAGGCGGCCAAGTCGGAGATGAAGGTGGGCGACGACGTGAAGCGCAAGGCGGCCGAGCTGGCCGGCGACGCCCAGACGCCCGACCAGAAGATCGCGCGCTTCTTCGACTTCTGCCGCACGCAGATCAAGAACCTCTACGACGACTCCAACGGCATGACGGCCGCCGAGCGCGAGAAGGCGAAGGAGAACAAATCGCCCGCCGACACGCTCAAGCGCGGGCTGGGCACGGGGCGCGACATCAACATGCTCTTCGCGGCGCTGGCCTCGGCCGCCGGCTTCGAGGCGCGGCTCGCCAACCTCGGCGACCGCGGCGACACCTTCTTCGACCCCAGCTTCCCCGACGACTACTTCATCCGCACCTACGACATCGCCGTCAAGGTGGACGGCCAGTGGCGCTTCTACGACCCGGCGAGCGTCTACGTCCCCATCGGGATGCTGCGCTGGCAGGAGGAGGGGCAGCAGGCGCTGCTCTCCGACCCCAAGGAGCCGACCTTCATCATGACCCCGCTCTCGGGCCCCGAGATGTCTCGGGAGAAGCGCACCGCCACCTTCAAGCTCTCCGAGGACGGCACGCTCGAAGGCGACGTGAGGATCGAGTACACGGGCCACCTCGCCGCCGACCTCAAGGAGGCCAACGACGACGACTCGGCCGCCGAGCGCGAGGAGACGCTCAGGAACAGGTTCAAGGGGCGCCTCGGCGGGGCGGAACTGACCGAGATCAAGGTCGAGAACGCGAGCGACCCGGCCAAGCCCTTCGCCTACAGCTTCCACGTCCGCGTGCCGGGTTACGCGCAGCGCACGGGCAAGCGCCTCTTCATCCAGCCGGCCTTCTTCCAGAAGGGGCTCGGGCCGGTCTTCCCCACCGCGGGGCGCCGGCACGCCGTCTACTTCCACTACCCCTGGTCGGAGGAGGACAGGGTCGAGATTAATCTGCCCGAGGGCTTCACGCTCGACAACGCCGAGGCGCCCGCGCCCGTCGGCGCCGACACCCTGAGCAAGTACGAGCCGTCGGCCGGCGTGACCGAGGACGGGCGCACGCTCGTCTACAAGCGCAAGTTCTACTTCGGCCGCGGCGGCGGCTCGCCGTCGCTCTACCCGCCCACCAGCTACCCCGCGCTCAAGCAGTACTTCGACGTGGTGCACAAGCAGGACGGCCACACCATCGCCCTCAAGCAGGCCGCCGCGACGGGCTCGAAATAAGAAAGGACTGAGGACTGAGGACTGAGTGGAAGCATCTTCCTGACTCAGTCCCCAGCGCTCAGTCCCCAGTCCTTACCTAAAAGGAATTAAAGAAATGCTCCGACGTATCAACCTCTTCGCCCTCTCGCTCTGCGCCGCGGCGCTGCTGGCGGCCGCCGCCCCCGCGCCGCGCCCGGCCGCCGCCGCCGCGGGCGACGACGTGCCCGCCTGGCTTAAGCAGGCCGCGGCCGCGCCCGTGCCCCCGCAGGACAAGGACGTGAAGGGCGTCATCGTCAACGACGAAGCGACGCTCACCATCGGCGAGAACGGGCGCGCCACGACCGTCACCACCTTCGCCGTCCGCTTCCTGACGCGCGCCTCCTTCGGGCGCGCCGTGGCCGCCGCCGGCTACGACACCGACAGCGGCAAGGTCGTGGAGCTGCGCGCGTGGCTCATCCGCCCCGACGGCTCGGTCAGGAAGTACGGGAAGGACGACACCATCGACCGCATCGCCGACGCCTCCAACCTCTACGACGAGTCGCGCGTGAAGCTCATCAGCGCCGAGCGCGACGCGGAGGTCGGCGCCGTCTTCGGCTTCCAGGCGACGACCGAGTCGCGCCCCTGGTTCCCGCAGAGCGAGTGGTGGTTCCAGGCCGAGATGCCCTCGCTCGTCTCGCGCTTCACGCTCGCGCTGCCGGCGGGCTGGCGCGCGTCGGGCGTGGTCTTCAACGCGCCGAAGGTCGAGCCGACGGTCAACGGCAACTCCTACACCTGGGAGATGCGCAACCTGCCGCGCATCGAGTCCGAGCCCGCGAGCCCGAGCGCCCGCTCGCTCGCCGCGCACCTCGCCGTCAAGTACGGCCCGGCCACGAACTCGGCCGCCTTCCGCAACTTCGACACCTGGATCGACGTGTCGAAGTGGTACGCGGAGCTGGCCGACCCGCAGGCCGCGCTCGACGACCCGCTGGCCCTCAAGGCGCGCGAGCTGACCGCCTCCGCCTCGACCGAGCTGGAGAAGATTCGGGCCATCGGCCGCTACGTCCAGAACATCCAGTATGTCTCCATCCAGATCGGCATCGGCGGCTGGCGCCCGCACGCGGCCGCGCAGGTCTTCGCCAAGCAGTACGGCGACTGCAAGGACAAGGCGACGCTGATGCGCGCGATGCTGAAGGTGTTGAAGCTGGACTCCTACCCGGTCCTCATCTACTCGGGCGACCGCACGCGCGTGCGCGAGGAGTGGGTCTCGCCCGGACAGTTCAACCACGCGATCCTCGCCGTCCGCGTCTCGGACGAGACGCAGTCCCCGGCCATCGTCATGCACCCGACCCTGGGCCGCCTGCTCGTCTTCGACCCGACCGACCCCAACACGCCGGTCGGCGACCTGCCCGACCACGAGCAGGGGAGTTGGGCGCTCGTCGTCGCGGGCGGCGACGGCCAACTCCTGCGCATGCCCGCCACGCCGCCCGAGGCCAACACGGTCGAGCGCACGGCCGACGTGACGCTCGCCCCCGACGGCTCGATCACGGCGGTGGTGCGCGAGCGCACCGTCGGCCAGTCGGCCGCCTTCGAGCGCGCCGTCTTCAAGGAGCTGTCGCGCGGCGACTACCAGAAGGTCATCGAGCGCTGGGCGGGCGCGGGCGCGACCGGCGCGAAGTTCACCCGGATCGAGCCGGCCGACCACCACGCCGAGGGTCGCTTCGCCCTCGATGTCGAGTTCACGGCCGCCGCCTACGGGCAGTCGATGCAGGATCGCCTGCTCGTCTTCCAGCCGGCGGTCATCGGCCGCACGGGCACGGCCTGGCTCGCGCCGACGACGCGCAAGCACCCGGTCATGTTGGAGAGCAAGTCCTTCAACGAGACCGCCCGCTTCAAGCTGCCCGCGGGCTTCGACGTGGACGAGCTGCCCGACCCCGTCAAGATCGACTCGCAGTTCGGCTCCTACACCGCGAGCTACGAGATCAAGGACGGCCACCTCCTCTACACGCGCAAGCTCGTCCAGCGCGCCGCCACCATCCCCGCCGACAAGTACGCCGAGGTGCGCTCCTTCTACGGCCGCGTCCGCGCCAGCGAGGAATCGCCGGTCGTCCTCGCGAGGAAATAGGCGACAGCCGTAAACCGTGAACCGTGAACCGTGACCAGAGGGCGCAAGTCCTTCTGGTCACGGTTCACGGTTTACGGTTTACGTGCCAGCTTGAACTCCGCGACGAGCGGGAGGTGGTCGGAGGCGACGAGCGCGAGGCGGCTGCGGTGGAGCGTGAGCCGTTCGAGTTCGAGCGCGTGGTCGTAGTAGACGTGGTCGAGGTGCAGGAAGGGGAGCGCGCCGGGGTACGTGCGGCGCGTGCGCAGGTGCTGACGCAGGTCGGCGCTGCGCAGCTCCTGCGAGAGCAGCCGCGACGCCAGCCCGTGCGTCCACTCGTTGAAGTCGCCGAGCACGACGCGCAGCCCCGTCAAGTTCGGGTCGCGCAGGACGGACTCGCTGCACAGCTTGCGACCCTGGTGGCGGCGCTCGACGAAGGCCGTACCCAAATGGATGTTGAAGAGGTGCACGACCTCGGCGCCCGGCTCGTCGAGCTGCACGTCCACGCGCAGCGCGCCGCGCGGCTCCTGCCAGCGCCAGGTGATGTCGTAGTTGTGGCAGTGCGCGACGGGCAGGCGCGTCAGCACCACGTTGCCGTAGGCGCCGCCGCGGTGCTTGCGGTTCTCGCCGAGGTGGAACTGGAAGCCCAGCTCCTCCGCGATGTAGCGCGCCTGGTGCGCCTCGCGCGACGAGTCGGACTCGACGCTCACGACCTCCTGCAGGGCGATGATGTCCGCGTCCAGCTCGCGCAGCACCGCCGCGATGCGACCCGGCCGCTCGCGCCGGTCGAGCCCCACGCACTTGTGCACGTTGTAGGTGACGACCTTCAGCCGCCCGTCCTTCAGCATCACCCCGCCGACCCCCTTGGTGCTTACGTCTCGAACAACTCGCCGACGACGACCTCGAAGCCCGCCAACACCACCGCCTTGATCGTGTCCGCCTCGCCCAGCTCCGTCAGTGCGTAATGCTTCTTACGGAGTACGAGCTGCACAACGCTCCGCTCGTTAACGTCAACCATCCAGTATTCGCGCACGCCGTTCTTCTCGTACAGCGCTCGCTTCGTAAGTGTGTCGTGCCGGGCTGTGACGGGCGAGAGCACTTCGACAGCGAACAGCGGCGAACACTCTACGCGCTCCTCCTCGCGGGCACGCGCGGCGTCTTCCGTGGTTAAAAAGAAAAGATCAGGTTGAACCACATCACCGCTCGGCAGCGCCACGTCCAGCGGCTTAATGAACAGCCGGCCTACCTTCTTCCCTTCCGCGACTGTCTCAAGTCCATTCCCTTTCACGAAGTCGTAGAGCGCGACGAAGAGATTGCCCAGAATCCTCTGGTGTAACAAGGACGGCGTAGGGAATGTGACGATATGCCCATCAATGTACTCGATGTGCCTGAGCGATTCGGGGAGCGACCAGAATTCTTCGACGGACGCCCGGCGTCGGATGAGGCGTTCTTCGGTCGCCTGCTCTAAGACTTCGGTTGCCATCTCTTTCAGCCCCCCGGGGTCACGGCGGCCCCCGCTCAAGGTGAATCGTCGCGCGTCGAATTTTATCACGGCGCGCGCCGCGTCGTGTCCGCGGCCTCGCCCGCGAATTTTTCGCGGATGCGGACGCAGCGTTCCAGCCCGTCGGCGGCTTCGAGCACTTTAAGGCGCAGGTCCTGGTCGAGCGCGGTCGTGCGCGCGAGGAAGTCGCGCACCCGTCCGGCCGCGCGCGCGTCGCACTGCCCGCCGATGAAGGCCGCGAGCCAGCCGTTGACGAAGAAGATTTTGCGCGTGCGCTTCAGGGTGGGCAGTTCCGCGAGCGCGGGCTCAAGGTAGGGGAGCGTGAGCCCCGCCTGCCGCGGCGCGTTGAAGGGGCCGAAGCCCGCCTCGATCCAGCTCTCGGCCAGCCCCTTGTCGCCGACGAACTGCCCGAAGTACTTCTTCTTCACCGAGGCGTCCGGCGCGGCCGCGCCCGCCGCGTAGGCGTAGCGCCGCGCGTCGTCCGTCTGGTCGGCCTCGCTCTGCCTCTTCAGAAGCGCGGGCGCGCGCGCGTCGTTCGCGGCCACGAGCGCGCGGATGATGTCGAAGCGGTCGCGCGAGCGCAGGGTCAGCCCCGGCACCCGCAGACGGCCTTCGAGTATCTCGTTGAGGTCGTCGAGCGCCGCGGGCGTGTCGGCGACCTCGCGGTAGGTGCGGAAGTACGTGATGCGCTGCCCCGGCGTCGGGGCGTTCAACATCCGCTCGCGCAGGAGCCCTTCGAGCCGCGGCGCGAGCGCGCGCTGCTGCGCGCCGGAGAGGTAGCGCGTGTACGCCGTCTGCGCGCGCGCGAGGACGAAGGCGAGCATCACGTCGTCCGCTTCGCCCGGCGCGTGCCGGACGGCGAGCTCGACGAAGTCGGCGGGCGCCAACTCGGCCTCGCGCACCGACTCCCAGAGCGAGCCCCAGAGGAGCGCGCGCAGGAAGTCGTCCCTGAGCGCGCCCATGTTTTGGACGACGTAGGCGCGGCTCACGTCGTCGAGCAGGAAGCGCCCGTAGCCGTAGTCCTCGAAGTTGGCGAAGACGAAGGCCGGCCTTCTCTTCCCGACGGCCGCCGGCACTTTCGTCGCGCCCGCGCCGGGCAGGGTCACGGTCAGAACCTCCGGCCGCGCCCTCGCGCCCGCCGGCGCGAGCAGGAGCTTGACGCGCATCGGCCACGAGCCGCCCTCCGCGAGCGCGTCGCGCTCCTCGACCTCGAAGCCGCCCACGACGCCGCGGCGGTCGGCAGCCCAGCGCACGCGCACGTCCGGCATGCCGCGCCGCTTGACCCACGCGTCGGCCCACGCGCCGAGCCTCCTCCCGGACGTGCGCTCGAACGCGCCCACAAGGTCCTCCCACGTCGCGTTGGCGTAGGCGTGCTCTTTGATGACGAGGCGGACGGCGTCGCGGAACTCGCGCTCGCCCAGGTAGAACTCGGCCTGCCTGAGCATCGAAGGCGCCTTGCGGTAGACGATGTTGCCGTAGGCCGACTTCGCCGCCGAGAGGTTGGCGATCTCCTGCCAGATGGGCGTCGTGCCCTTCGTCACGTCGGTCAGATACGCGAGCGGCTTCGTGCGCAGGTGGAAGACCTTCCACGCGTCGAGTTGCGGCATCACGCGCTCGAACGCCTTGTAGGACATGAAGGTGGCGAAGCCCTCTTTCAGCCAGAGGTCGTCGAACCAGCGCATGGTGACGAGGTCGCCGAACCACTGGTGCGCGGCCTCGTGGAGGATGACTTCGGCGCGCGCGGCGAGGTCGGCCGAGGTCGGGTCGGAGGGGAAGAGCACGCCGTCCTCGCGCAGGAAGGTCGCGCCCGCGTGCTCCATCCCGCCGTAGGCGAACTCCGGCAGCAGGATGAGGTCGTACTTCGAGAAGGGGAACTTGTGCGCGAAGTATTCCTCGAAGAACTTCACGCCCTCGCGGTTGATGCGGACGACTTCCAAGAGCTCCTTCTCGGCGCGCTCCCTCTTCGACTTGCGCACGAAGAGGCGTATGCGCGGCGTGTCGTTCACCAGAGCGTGGGTAACGACAGGCCCCTTCACGGGCGGCGTCTTGCCTGACAGGTCGTGCACGATTGTGTGCGTCCCGTCATGACGCTGCACCTCCATCACCGCGAACGGCCCGGCGGCGAAGGCGAACTGGTATGTGCTGAGCGGCTCCGACTCGGGGAACCAGGTCCACTTCATCCCCGGCGGCGGCGACCGGGGGAGGCCGCCGGGCGTGTCGTCGAACTCGGGCTGGATTCGGCCTTCTGTGTTCGAGACGACGTGCCACTTCTCGGGCGCGGTGACGCGGAGCGTGAAGCGCGCCTTGAGGTCGGGCTGGTCGAAGCAGGGGAAGGCCGTGCTCGCGTCCGAGGGGACGAAGAGCGTGTAGACGTACTCGGAGCCATCCTCGCGGTCGAGGTAGCGCGTGACGGCGCTGCCCGCGGCGCTGATCGGCGACTCGAAGTCCAACTCGACTTCGTTCACGCCGGCCTTCGTGTACGCGCGCGGGATACGGACGTGCTCGTCCACGAACTGCGCGTCCGTCACCGCGCGGCCGTTCGCCTTGACGGCCGAGACGCGCGAGCCCACGTCCTCGTCCCTCTTCGTCGAGCGCCAGTCGAGCACGAGGTCGCCGGCCGCCGCGTCGAGCGTGACCGTGACCTTCAGGCGGCCTTCGAGCTTGTCCGCGCCGGGCCGGAGCGTGAGGTCGAGCAGGTAGCGCACGTCGCGGTAGTGCTCCGCGCGCCAGCGCGCCAGCTCGCGCGGGACGCCGGGGCCGGAGGGCGCGGTCTGCGCTCGGGCTTCGTGGGGCGTGCCGTTCAGCGTCATGAGGGACAGGCCGAGGAGGAAGAGTCTGAGAAGAGGGCGCACGGCGTCGGTCGCTCCTTTGAAACGTTTTCGCTCTCGGTCGTCGGGTGCATTGTAAAAAAAGTACCGGGATGTTTTATTCTCGCCCGCGGGGTGCGGCGTGGCAAGCCGCGCGAGAATTCAGGAGAAAGGATGTGTGGAGCATGACTGACGAGAGTGTTCGGGACGAGAATGGGCGCGGCGGCGCGGCGGAGATTACGGGCGGCACGGACAAGGCCGGGCGCGGCGGCCTGGCCGGAGGGGATATGCCCGAGGAGGGCGGGGACACGGGCGTCCGCGAGACCGGCGACATCTCGGGCGCCACCTCCACGCACGCCGGGGCGGGCGGCAACTTCGACAACACCGGCGGCACGGGCACAGCCCCCACCGAGGGCTGAACGCGCGCCGCACGAAACACTTCAGGGTGCTCCCTTTTCGTGTAAAGCCCGGCCGGGAAAGCCGTCCGAAACCCTTGATTTTCAAGCTCTTGGGGGCCGAAGTCGTGGCACGGGGGTTGTTAATGTAGTGTGTGCCCGACGGCGCCGCTCGGGGGCGGCATTCGAGAGTTCAGAGAGGGCGGAGGATTTAGAGGATGTTGAAGAGGGCTTTCGTGAATTTCGTGCCGGCGGGCAGGACGCTCGCGGTCGCTCTGTTCGTGCTCGCCTTCGCGGCGGGCGCGCAGGCGCAGGGTCGCTCGACGGTCGAGCGCTGGGGCGGCAAGATGGTTGACATCAAGGTCGGCGAGCTGACCCTGGAGTCGATAGACTTCCGCGAGCAGACGGCGCGTTTGAGCCTCGGGCTCGATGTCGCGAACGGCCTCATCCCCGTCACGCTGAAGGACTTCGACTACCGTCTGCGGCTCGCGGGTCAGGACGCCATCGAGGGCACGCACTACGGCGACCTCCGTATCGGCGGCCGCAAGGGCTCGCGCGTGAACCTGCCGCTCACCGTCCACCTGCGCTCGATCCCGAACGTCGTCTGGACTGCGTTCCGCAACCAGGGGCGCATCGACTACGAGCTGGACAGCGGCTTCACCGTCCCGCTCTTCATCACCGAGAAGCGCTTCGACCAGAGCTTCTCGGGCGAGGTGCCGCTCCGGTCGCTCGTTGACGCGGCCTCGATCATCCGCGCCAGCCGCGGCGGCGGCGGCGGGCGCGACGACGGCGGGCGCATCCTCGGCAACATCTGGCCCTTTTAAGGGTTTAATTAACCACAGAGACACAGAGACACGGCCTGTTGAGAGCTAAAGTCAACAGGCCGTGTCTCTGTGTCTCTGTGGTTAATATTTTTAGTGTGAGTCGCGCTTGGGGAGCAGGCGTCGGAGGAGCGTGGAGAGGTTGTCGAGGTCGAGCGGCTTGACGACGTACTCGCAGCAGCCGACGGCGCCGGCCGCCGCGCGCGACTCGGCCGAGTCGAAGGCGGTGACGGCGACGACGGGCACGTCGCGCGTCGGCTCGTACTCGCGTATGCGCAGCGTGGCGTTGAAGCCGTCGAGCACCGGCATGTTCAAGTCCATCAGCACGAGGTCGAGTCGCCCGCGCTGCGACAATTTGATGGCCTCCTGCCCGTTCGCGGCCTCGACCACGCGGCAGCCCTGCATCTCAAGCATGCGCCGCATCATCTCGCGCGTGTCCCGGAAGTCATCGACGAGCATCACCAACGGGCCACCGCCCAACGTCTCACCCTGCGCCATAAAGTCTCCCTCGCGCGAACGCTCCCCGCCGCAAACGTCAGTCCGTATGCGCACAATATAGACCAACCCGACCCACAGGGGACAGCGCCACCGCACGGTCTCGTGGTGCCCGGGATGACGGCGTCCGCCGCCCCGGCCGGTCAAGGGTTAGAAATGTCTAATGCGCGTGTGTTTGCTGAAAGTCGAGCGGGGCTCGCAGCCGCCCGCGCCGTTGGCGGAGGCCGTTGACGATGCTGCTGCGGTGCGTGTGCGAGAGGTGCCGCCGCGGGCGTCCGCCGCGGCGGGCCGTGAGCGGCGCAGGCGCTCCCACTCCCGGCGCGGGACGCGGCGGAAGGCTTCGACGACGCCCGGGTCGAACTGGACGCCCGCGCACGTTTCCAACTCCGCGAGCGCGGCTTCGTAGGTGCGCCCCGAGCGGTAGACGCGGTCGCTGACCATCGCGTCGAAGGCGTCGGCGACGGCGAAGATGCGCGCGTTGAGGTCGATCTGCGCGC
>DAIRFV010000487.1:0-2681 GCA_036794905.1 Pyrinomonadaceae bacterium
GCCCGGCGGGTTGCGCGAGACGGTGCCGGGCCGGAGCCCGGCGCTCCCGGGAGGGTAGTCGCGTGCGAATGAACGCAGCTATAACTGTGCCCCTGTGCCTCCGTGGTTAACGAATAAAGCCGTGCCCCGCGTCACCAGATGGAGGGGACGGACGACTCGTCGATTTCGAGCGCTTCGCCGTTCGGGAGGATGTGTATGAGGCGCGCGCCGCGGGCGCGCAGCGGCGGGCCGAGGAGGCCGACGCGGTGGCAGTTGGCGCGCGGCTCTTTGTGCGAGGTGAGGGGCCGCGACTCGGAGCACATCAGCGCCACGCGCGAGTCGGAGGCCAGCTCCATGACGCGTTCGAGCCCGCGGCTCAGCTCGTCGGGCGGCGCGACGACTTTCCCGCCGCACTCGGGCAGCCACTCGTAGCCCAGCCCCGCCTGCTTCAGACTGGCCGCCAGCACCTGCCCGTTGAACTGCGGCCAGCGCGAGCGCGCCGCGCTGCGCACGTCGCACAGGATTTCTATCTCGTACTGCCTCAGCAGCGCGAGGAAGTCGGCCCATGAGTGCCGGCCGTGGCCGACGGTGTAGATGTTGACGGGTGCGACAGACATGGCGGTCAGAACCAAGTGGGTGCTGGGTGTTAGGTGCCGGGTGCTGGGTGCTGGGGAAGATGCCTGATCTACCCAACACCTAACACCCAGCACCCAGCACCCCTTCTTTTACCCGGCACCCTCTTTTACTCATCACTCGTCGCTCTCTTCTGCAGCTCGCGTCGTAGCTCTTCGGCGTCCAGCTCGACGAGGCGCGCGCCGGTGAACAGCTCTTCGCGCGACACGTCGAGGAGTGCGAACGGGGGGGCGGGGAAGGCGTCCAGCTCCGCGTCCGTCTCGAAGTCCGTCTCGGCGAGGACGAGGCCGTGTAAGGAACCGAGGAACACGTCCACCGAGTAGAGCCGCCCCTCGTGCTCGTACGGGTAGCGATTCTTGCGCAGCTCGTTGCCCTCGAAGACCGAGAGCACCTCGTACTCGTAGGGGCTCAGATAGACGTTGGTGATGAGCGTCCGGGAGAAGTCGGGGGGCGAGGGGCAATGCTTCTGCGTGAGCTTGAGCGTCCACTCGTTGGTGCGCGGGTCGCGCACCTTTCGCAGCCGCAGGCGCGTGCCCGTCACGTAGTTGTCCGTTATCTGCGTGTGCGGGTCTGAGAGCTTGAGGCCGGGCGGCAGCCCGCTCAGCAGGTAACGGCGCTCGCGCTCGACGCGCGCGTACCGACTTCCGCCGAGCGCGGCCAGTTTCATGTCAGCGGGTGAGACGACGCCCATCTTAATTTCCCCCCGCCGGAAGCGAAGCGAGGCCGCGTCAGGCCCCGACGAGTTCGGCCTCCGGCTCTTTCAGGAACTCTTCCGGCTCGATGATGTGACCCGCGACGGCCGAGGCCGCAACGACGTAGGGCGAGGCCAGATAGACTTTGCCGGGGCCGCTCCGGCCCGGGAAGTTGCGGTTCTGCGCGCTGACCGTGACCTGCTCGGGGTTGCGCGAGGCGCCGGGGCCGGCGTTGATGCACGCGCCGCAGGAGGGGTCGATCAGCTCCGCGCCCGCGCGCTCGAAGATTTCGATGTAGCCGCGCGAGCGCGCGTACTCCTTGATCTTCTGCGAGCCGAACTGCAGGTAGAGGTGGACGCCGGGCGCGACGCGCCGGCCCCGCTCGACCGCGCGCTGCAAGACCTCGGCGTACATGTCCATGTCGGCCATCTTGCCGCCCGTGCACGAGCCGCCGTAGGCGATGTCGATCCTGACGGGCTCGCTCAGGTCGGAGATGGGCAGGCCGTTGCGCGGGTCGCCGGGCGTCGCCACCATCGGGCGGACTTCCGATAAGTCGATCTCGAAGCTCGCGGCGTACTCGGCGTCGGGGTCGCTGCGGAGGAAGCCCGCGCGAATCTCCCCCTCGGAGAGACCGCGCATCTTCTGCAAGTATTCGAGCGTCACCTCGTCGGGCTCGATGATGCCCGTGAAGCCGCCGGCCTCGACCGCCATGTTGGTCAGCGTCGCGCGCTCGTCGATGTTCCAGTCGGCGAGCCCCTCGCCCGCGAACTCCAGCACCTGCCCGATGCCTCTGCCCTCCTTCATGTAGTCGGTGGCGAGGATGACGAGCATCACGTCCTTCGCGGACACGTCGGCGCGCTTCTTTCCATGCAGGACGAAGCGGACGACCTCGGGGACTTTTACCCTAATGTCTTTCGTGTACCAGGCGTTCGCCATGTCGGTCGAGCCGACGCCGAAGGCGAAGCAGCCGAGCACGCCCGCCATGCACGTGTGCGAGTCCGTCCCGATGACGAGCTGGCCGGGCAGCGCGATGTCCTCGACGACGGCGTTGTGGCAGATGGCCTCCGACCCGCGCTCCTCCGTCCCGCCGTAGAGCCGTATGCCCTGCTGAGTGGTGAAATCCTCCTGCGTCGTGGCGAGGCCGTTGGCGCGTTCGAGCAGACCCATCTTCTTCTTGTCATCCGACATCACGCGCCCGAGGAAGGTCAGGTGGTCGCGGAAGGCGTAGACCGACCCGGCCTCGGTCACGCGCGCGTCCGCACCCAACGCCTGCTTGAACAGGCTCTCGGCCATCGGCGTCACGTACTCGTGCGAGAAGCGCACGTCCGCGACGGCGAAGAGCGCGTCGCCGGGCTTGACCGCCTCGACGCCGACGCG
>DAIRFV010000488.1:0-2668 GCA_036794905.1 Pyrinomonadaceae bacterium
GCGGCGTTGCGGACGGCGTGGCCGCCGCCGTCGTTGTTGAAGTAGGCGTACACGTCGCGCCCCGCGGCCGCCCACTCGCGCACGCGCTCGGCCCACCAGCGCAGGTCTTCGTCCGAGTACGAGCCCGCGTAGAGGTGCTCGCGGTCGGGGCCGTGCAGGCGCACGTAGACGAACGGCGCGGTCGCGCGCAGCACGCACGGCAGGCGCGCGCCGCTCGTCACGCAGTAGGCCGCGCCCCGGCGTTCGAGCAGTCGGAAGACCTCCTCGCGGTGCCAGCTCTCGTGCCGGAACTCGAACGCCACGCGTAAGCCGCGCGGCACGACGGAGAGGAAGTAGCCGAGCCGCGCGAGGTCTACCGCGAGGCCGGGCGGCAACTGCACGAGCAGCACGCCGAGCTTCGTTCCCAAACGTTCGAGCCCCTTCGAGACCTCGCCCAGCCACCGCTCCGGCGCGTAGAGCCGCGCCGCGTGCGTCAACGCGCGCGGCGCCTTCACCGTCCACACGAAGCCCTCCGGCGACACGCCCCGCCAGCGCGCGAAGGTCGCCGCGCGCGGCCAGCGGTAGAAGGTGCTGTTGACCTCGACCGTCCCGAACGCGCGCGTGTAGAGCCCGAGCCGCGCGCGCGGCTCAAGCCCCGGGGGGTAGAGCACGCCCTCCCAGTGGCGGTAGCTCCAGCCCGAAGTCCCGACGTGAATCGCCATCGGCTCATGTTACAACGCGGGGCGCGGGATGGTATGTTGGCGTGCGGCTCGGAACATCTCTCGCCCGGGAGGGGATTCGCCGTTTGCGTGCTCAGGACTACGCGGACTTGTACGCGCTGGAGGAGAGCCTCTGGTGGTTCGTCGGCATGCGCGAGGTGACGCGCGTCGTGCTCGACCCCGTCTGCCCGCCGGGGCGGAGGCGGGACATCCTCGACGCGGGGTGCGGGACGGGCGGGATGCTGACGTGGCTCGAACGCTACGCGGGCGGCGGGCGCGTGGCGGGCATAGACTTCTCGGCCGACGCGCTCGACTTCTGCCGCAGCCGGGGCCTCGACGACGTGGCGCAGGCGTCCGTCACGGCGCTGCCCTTCGCCGACGAGACCTTCGACCTCGTGACGAGCTTCGACGTGCTGGTGCAACTGCCGGGCGAGGGCTCGGACGAGACGGCGCTGCGCGAGATGTTCCGCGTGCTGCGGCCCGGCGGGGTCGCCTTCGCGCGCGCCGCCGCCTACGAGTGGATGCGCAGCGGCCACGACGAGGCCCTGAACACGCAGCGGCGTTACACGCTCGGGCAGCTCTGCGGGAGGATGGGGCGCGCGGGCTTCCGCGTCCGGCGCGCGACCTACGCCAACGGCCTGCTCCTCCCGGCGGCTGTTCTGCGGCGGCTCGTCCTCAAGCGGCTCGGCCTCGCCGACCGAGGCTCCGACGTGAAGCCGCCCGGCTCCGACTGGCTCAACCGCGCGCTCGCCTCCGCGCTCAAGGCCGAAGCTGGTTTCCTCAAACGCCCCGGCTCAAAACTGCCCGCCGGCCTCTCCACCGTCTGCGTCGCCGAGAAGCCACGCTAAACGTATTGCGCTTCGAATTCGAGGACGGCTTCGGCGACGGCGCGCTGCTCTTCGTCGCGGAGTTGCGGGTAGAGCGGGAGCGAGAGGATTTCCGCCGTCAGGCGTTCGGCCGCGGGGAGCGCGTGTTGGCCGCGGCGGCGGAAGAGCGTTTGGAGGTGGAGCGGCGCGGGGTAGTGAATCAGCGTCTCGACGCCGCGCGCGGCGAGGTGCGCGCGCAGGCGTTCGCGTTCGGGGTGGCGCACGACGTAGAGGTGGAAGACGTGCGACTCGGGGCCTGCGCCCGCCGGAGGGAGTATGAGCCGTTCGGCGCCGCGCGCGAGCAGCCGTCGATAAGTGGCCGCCAGCCGGCGACGCCTTCGGTTCCACGCGTCGAGGCGGCGGAGCTTGACGCGGAGCGCGGCCGCCTGTAGCTCGTCGAGCCTTGAGTTGCGCCCCGACACCCCGGCGCTCATCGCCGAAGGGTGGCCGCCCTGCCTCAACTCTTTAACCCGCTCGATCAGCCCCGCGTCGTCGGAGGTGACGGCGCCGCCGTCGCCGTAGGCGCCGAGGTTCTTCGTCGGGTAGAAGCTGAAGGCGGCGGCGTGACCCCACGCGCCCGCGCGCCGGCCGCCCGCGCGCGCGCCGTGCGCCTGCGCCGCGTCCTCGACGACGACGAGGCCGCGCCGCTTTGCGAACTCGCGGACGGCCTCCATCTCCGCCATGCGGCCGTAGAGGTGTACGGGGACGACGGCGCGCGTGCGCGGCGTGAGGGCGCGTTCGAGCCCGCGCGGGTCGAGCGTGCAGGTCTCGGGGTCTACGTCCGAGAAGACGGGGACGCCGCCCGCGTTGAGGACGCCGAGCGCGGTGTAGCCCGCGGTGAGCGGCGCGGTGATGACCTCGTCGCGGCGGCCCGGGCGCACGGCCCCGGACGCGACGAGCGCGAGCGCGAGCGCGTCGGTGCCGTTGGCCACGCCCGCGCAGGCGCGTGCGCCGCAGAAGCGCGCCCACCCCCGCTCGAAGGCTTCGACCTCGCGGCCGAGGATGAAGGTGCCGCTGTCGAGAACCCGCTCGACGGCGGCGCGCACCTCCGCCCCGACCTCCTCATGCTGTCTTTTGAGTTCGAGAAAACTGACCGGCATCGGG
>DAIRFV010000031.1:0-37205 GCA_036794905.1 Pyrinomonadaceae bacterium
CAGGGCCTCGAAGCCGAGCGAGGTGAAGAAGCCCTCGCCGTAGCGCACCATCTGCTTCGGGTCGGTGTTGCGCCGCTTCAGAATCTCCGTCAGGTCGTAGCCGGGGTCGGCCGCGGGCGGCTGCAGCAGGTCGTAGACGTTGCCCCACTCCTGGCTCCACATGTTGCCGAGCAGGTGCGCCGGGATGGGGCCCTGCTTCGGCACGACCGCGTCGCCGTACTTCTGGTTGAGCTTCGCGCGCGTGTAGATGTAGAGCGAGTTGTAGAGCGGCCTGACCTGCTGCCAGAGTCGCTCCATCTCGGCGGCGAAGGCGTCGGGCGGCATGTCGAAGTTCGAGCGCCACATCGCGCCCACGTCCTTGAAGCCCATCTCTTTCGCGCCCTTGTTCGACAGCTCGACGAAGCGCTGGTAATTCTTCCGGTAGGGCGGCGAGACCGTGTGCCAGCCGAGCCAGATGCGTTTGAGTTCCTCGGGGTCGCGGCTCTCGGCGAGGATCGGCTCCATGTCGGAGAGCGTGAGGCACCTGGCCTGCGGGCCGTCGGGGCACCACTTGCCCTTGCCGTAGTCGCTCTCCATCGAGGCGGCGATCTTCGTCAGCTCGTCGCGCTCCACGGGGTCGGCGGGCGCGGGCAGCACGAGCGCGAGCTTGAGGAGCGCGAACTTGCGCGCGAGCGCCTCGGGCTTCTGCACGGGGTCGAAGCGGCGCGAGGCTTCGGCCAGCTCGGTGACGGCCGCGATGTAGTCCTTATTAGTGTCGGCGGCCAGCACCTCCGTGTCGTCGGTGATGAAGTTGCTCTGCACCCACGAGGCGCGGCCCGCCCGCAGGCTGAGTTCGTTGAGACGCTTCTCGGCGTCGGCCATGAACTTCTCGGCCTCGGCGAGCGTCGGCGCGGCCGCCGGGGCGTTGGCGTTGGGCTGGGTCGCGCAGGACACAAGCAGCATGGAAAGCAGCGGCAGGAGCGCGGGCGCAAACACGCGCCAGCTCGCGCGGCGGAACAGACTCATCGCAGACCTCCGGCGAAGAATGATTTGACGACCTTCGAGCGGCGGGGAGATTTGATTGAACGTGTGTCGCTTCGCCCTCGATTGTAGCGCAAGCGCGGCGCACCTGTCGCCGCCCGTAGCGAAGAATTGGAGCGCGGGGCGGGCGCGTGCTAATATCGGCGGCAACGATTCCCCCGAAAGTATGTTGCCGGAAGGCGCCGACGCCCTTGCCGTCGTCGTGCGTCCGGCCGAGTCGCTTTAGAGATATTTTTAATCCGAGGGAGACAAAGCTGATGGCACAGAGTGGTGCGGCCGAAAGCAATACTTTGGAGAAGATCATTGACGAACTGGCGGCGTTCGAGCCCGTCGAACTGCCCGTCGTGAGCCTCTACCTGAACGCGCAGGCCAACGAGAACGGCCGGCAGGACTTCGAGCGCTTCCTGCGCAAGGAGTTCACGGAGCGCGCGCGCACGTTCCCGGCGAACAGCCCCGAGCGCGAGAGCTTCGAGCGCGACGTGGAGCGCATCAACGAGTACCTGCGCGACGAGGTGCGCCCCGAGACGAACGGCGTCGCCGTCTTCGCCTGCGCGGGCGCGGACGACTTCTTCCAGGCCGTCCAGACCGCCGCGCCCATCGAGGCACACCGGCTCTACATCTACAACCAGCCGCACCTCTACCCGCTCGCGCGCCTGGAAGGGCAGTACCCGCGCTACGCCGTGCTCGTCGCCGACACGAACCGCGCGCGCCTCTTCGTCTTCGGCCGCGGCAAGGCGCTCTCCGCGGACGAGATTCAGAACGTCAAGACGAAAGGCACGAAGGTCGGCGGGTGGTCGCAGATGCGCTACCAGCGCCACCTCGAACAGTACCACCTCCAGCACGCCAAGGAGGTCGCCGAGCAGTTGGAGCAGATCGTGCGCGAGGACAACATCGAGCACATTATCCTCGCGGGCGACGAGGTCATCATCCCGATGCTCAAGGAGCAGTTCCCGAAGTCCGTCACGGAGAAGATCGTGGACGTGCTCAGCCTCGACATCAACGCGCCCGAGCACGAAGTGCTCGCCGAGTCTCTGGAAGCCATGCGCGAGCACGACGCCGAGTCGGACGCCGAGAAGGTCGAACAGCTCATCGACGCGTACCGCGCGGGGGGGCTGGCGGTCGTCGGCTCGACCGACACGCTCGAAGCCCTCGCGATGGGGCAGGTCGAGGAGCTGGTCATCGTCGCGCAGCAGCAGAACGTCGAGGGCGACCGCGACGACGTGGCGATCCTTTCGGACGCGGAGCCGGTCGAGCCCATCGTGGCCGGTGAAGACGGCGGCACGGTCGCCAACCTTGAGGCCGACTCGGTCATCGTCGCGGCCGACCTCGTCGCGCGCGCGCGCCAGACGGCCGCGCGCATCACCTTCGTCGAGGACGCGTCGCTCCTCGAAGAGTTCGGCGGCTGCGGGGCCTTCCTCCGCTACCGCATCCAGCCGCCGACGACCGACAGCGCGCCGCAGCCGCAGCACGCCTGACGCCGCGCGGCGTGCGAGCGATGGACAGGGGAGGGTTTTGGGTGTCGGGTGCTGGGTGTTGGGAAAGAGCCGCTTCTTAACCCGACACCCGACACCCGACACCCAAAACCCTCCTTCACTTTCTGCCCCGTCCACCCACGTTGAATTAATTCTTCCGCGAGGGGAGGCACATGTTCTGTCCGCGCTGCGGCCAGCAGGCCGCCGAAGGGGTTAGCTTCTGCTCGCGCTGCGGGCTGCCGCTCGACGCGGCGTCGGAGTTGGTCGAGGCGGGCGGCCTCCCGGCACGGCGCAGGGTGGACGCGGAGTCGGGCGGCGGGCTGACGCCGCGGCAGGTGGGGGTGCGCAAAGGCTTGATGCTGACCGCCGGCGGGGTGCTCTCCTTCGCCACGGTCATCCTCCTCACGGCGTACAAGGAAGACTTCTTCGTCTTCCTCATCCCCGCCGGCATTCTCCTCGTCGTCGGCGTCATGCGCATGCTCTACGCCCTGCTCCTTGAAGGGCACGCGCCCGCACGCAGGCGGCCGCAGCGCGACGCGGCGCAAGCACTCCCGGCCGAACCCGCGCGCGCCGGAGCGTTGCCGCCCGCCCGCGCCGTCCCCGCCTCCGCCTACGCCAGACCCGGCGCACAGACGAGCGACATGACCGCTCCATCCACCATCACGGAGAGCACGACCCGCCTGCTCGACGAAGACGAGGCCGGCCGCATCCGGTAGCCGTGCGCACGCGAACGCGGCGGCCGCCGGCTGAAAAGCAGCGGCGGGTGGCCGCTCGTTGAACTCATTCACGGATTGACGAGGAAGATGATGACGGAGAAAAACAGTGCGGCCGACGAACGCAGCATCCGCGGGATAATCGAGGAGCGCGTCGCGGCCATCGGCGAGAAGGACGTTGACAAGCTCCTGACTCACCACGCGCCGGACGTTCTGTCGTTCGACGTGCTCGACCCGCTACAGAATGCCGGGTCGGATGCGATCAGGCGGCGCGCCGAGCGTTGGCTCTCGTCTTACGAAGAAGCGCCCGGCTACGAGGTGCGCGACCTGAACGTGACGGCGGGCGGGACGGTCGCCTTCTGCCGTTACCTCTACCGCGTCAGCGGGACGTTAAAGGCGGGCGGCGTGGTTGACATGTGGGTGCGTGCGACCGTCTGCCTCAGCAAGGCGGGCGGCGTTTGGAAGATCGTCCACGAGCACCAGTCGGTGCCGTTCGACGCACAGACCGGCAAAGCCTCGCTCAACTTGAAGCCTTGAAGGCTCGCCGGCCGACGGGAGAATCTTTTCAGCCGCGCGCGTTAGAATCGCTTGCGGCCGTACGAGAGATGACGACGCGTCTGACCCCGACCATCCTGCGCTTCGACTCGCTGCCCTCGACCAACACGGAGGCGGCGCGGCAGGCGGCGCTCGGCGCGCCCGAGGGGCTGTGCGTCGTGGCGCGCGAGCAGACGGCGGGGCGCGGGCGCCGCGAGCGCGGTTGGGTCTCGCCGAAGGACGCGGGGCTCTACCTGAGCGTCGTGCTGAGGCCGACGCTGGAGGCGCGGCAGTGGCCGCTCATCACGCTCGCGGCGGCGCTGGCGGTGTGCGACGCGCTGCGCGAGGCGTGCGGGCTCGCATCTGACATCAAGTGGCCGAACGACCTGCTCGCGGGCGGGCGCAAGCTCTGCGGGATTCTCGCAGAGACCGCCGAAGGCGCGCGCGGGCGCGCGGTCGTCCTCGGCGTCGGCGTCAACCTCAGGCGCGGCTCGTTCCCCGAAGAGATAAGCGACACGGCCACCTCCGTCGAAGAGCAGACCGGCCGCGCGCCCGACGCCGGGCAACTTCTCGCAGCGCTCACGCGCTCGCTCGCGCGCCATTACGAGACGCTCCACGCGCACGACGGCGCCGCAGAAATCCTGGGCGAATGGCAGCGCCGCTCCTCCTACGCCCACGGCCGCCGCGTCCGCGTGGCGCTGGCCGAAGAGACCTTCGAAGGCACCACGCGCGGCCTCGACCCCGACGGCGCGCTCCGCGTCGAGACGGATGAAGGAGCGACCAGAATCGTGAGGGCGGGCGACGTGACGGCCTTAAGAGAGGTGAAAGAAGCGTGAACCGTGAACCGTGAACCGTGACCAGAAGGAAGTGCTTTAGTCCTGTCACGGTTGACGGTTCACGGTTCACGCGCCGTTTACCGTTCACGCTCCGACAGCTATGAAGAGAATCGTCCTCTCGACGTTCGGGTCTTTCGGCGACGTGCACCCGTACGTGGCCATCGCTTTGGAGCTGAAGCGGCGCGGGCACCGGCCCGTCCTCGCCACGTCGGAGATTTACCGCGAGAAGACGGACGCGCTCGGCCTTGAGCTGCACCCGGTGCCGCCGGACCTGCCCGGCTACGACCGGCCGGACGAGGTCGCGCGGATGATCTCGGAGCTGGTGGACACGAAGAAGGGGCCGGAGCGCGTCTTCACGCAGTTCATCAACCCGCACCTGCGCGGAATGTACGAGGCGCTCGCGGAGGCCACGCGCGACGCCGACCTGCTCCTGACGCACGTGCTCTCGCTCGCCGGGCCGCCGCTCGTCGAGAAGACGGGCATCCGTTGGGTCTCCACGGTGCTCGCGCCCATCTCGCTCTTCTCCAACTACGACCCGCCCGTCTTCCCGCAGATGCCGTGGCTCTACCACGTGCTCAAGCTGCACCCGTCGGTGTCGCGCGCCGCGATGCGCGTCGGGCGCTGGAAGCTCGACCAGATGGCCGCGCCCCTCTACAAACTGCGCGCGGAGCTGGGTCTGCCGCGCGGCGGCAACCCGATGCTCGAAGGGCAGCACGCGCCGCGGCGCGTGCTCGCGCTCTTCTCGTCCGCGATAGCGAAGCCACAACCCGACTGGCCGCCGCAGACGCGCGTGACCGGCTTCCCCTTCTACGACCGGCGCGACCGCGCGGGCGACGCGGAACAACTCGACCCCGCCTTATTAACATTCCTTGAGAACGGCGAGCCGCCCGTCGTCTTCACGCTCGGCTCTTCGGCCGTCTACGTCGCGGAGGATTTTTATCGCCAGTCACTTGAGGCGGCGCGCGCGGCGGGCGTGCGCGCGCTCCTGCTCATCGGCGAGGAGAGCAACCGCCCCGCCGAACTCCCGGAGTGGGCCGCGGCCTTCGACTACGCGCCCTACGGCGAGCTTTTGCCGCGCGCGCGCGCCGTCGTCCACCAGGGCGGCATCGGCACGACCGCGCAGGGTCTGCGCGCGGGCATCCCGGCCCTCGTCGTGCCCTTCAGCCACGACCAGTTCGACAACGGCGCGCGCGTCGCGCGCGTCGGCGCCGGCCGCGTCCTCCCGCGCTCGAAGTACAACGCCGCCGGCGCCGCGAAAGAATTGCGCGCGCTGCTCGCGGATGAGAGTTACACTACGCGCGCCGCGGAGGCGGGGCGGCAGATACGTTCAGAAAACGGCGCTTCGGCCGCCGCGGACGCAATCGAAGAAGTGTTGAGAGGATAAGAACAGAATGTTGCTGGTGATGGATGTGGGCAACACCAACACATCGTTAGGGGTGTTCGAGGGGGAGCGCCTGGCGTGGCACTGGCGGTTGACGACGGAGCGCGCGCGGACGGTGGACGAGTACGGCGTCCACGCGCGCAACCTGTTCGCGTTCGCCGGGCTCGACTTCAAGGCCATCACGGCCGTCGCCGTCGCCTCGGTCGTGCCGCAGCTCAACTACACTCTGAAGCGGATGTCGGAGGTCTACTTCCACCTCACGCCGCTGCTCATCGACGACGCGGTGGACACGGGGCTGACCATCCTCTACGACCCGCCCTCGGACGTGGGCGCCGACCGCATCTGCGACGCCGTCGCCGCGATGCACAAGTACGGCACGCCCTGCATCGTCGTGGACTTCGGCACGGCGACCAACTTCGAGGTCATCGAGGAGGGCGGGCGCTACCTCGGCGGCGTCATCACGCCCGGCATCTCCATCTCGACCGACGCGCTCTTTGCGCGCGCGGCGCGCCTGCCGCGCGTCGGCATCGAGCGCCCGCACAACGTCATCGGCACCTCGACCGTCTCGGCCATCCAGTCCGGGCTCTATTACGGCTACGCCGGGTTGGTGGACGGCATCCTCCGGCGCATGATCGAGGAGCTGGGGCGGCGCCCGCGCGTCGTCGCCACCGGCGGCCTCGCGCCTCTGATCGCGACCGCCTCCGAGTTCATAGACGAAGTTGACCAGACGCTCACGCTCGACGGCCTGCGCCTGCTGTACGAGCGCAACCGAAATTAGGTGCCGGGTGCTGGGTGTTGGGCGCTGGGTAAAAGCCACTTCCTACCCAGCAAGCACCCAACACCCTCTTAAACATGCCTCCCCACACCATCGAAGAGGTCATCGCGCGCCTCGAAGCCGTCATCGACGACGCGCTGCGTGGGCAAAGGCGCATCGGATACTTCGCGGCGCTCTACGAACGCGTCACGTCGAACGTGCGGCGCGCGCTCGTCGCGGGCGACGTGTTCCGGGACAACCCGCGCATGGAACGCCTGGACGTGGTCTTCGCCGACCGCTTCCTCGCCGCGTGGGACGCCTACCGCGGGGGGCGCGAGCCGACGGCCTCCTGGCGCGTCGCCTTCTCGATCCTTGAAGACCCCGGGCCGCTCGTCGTGCAGCACCTCATGCTCGGCATGAACGCGCACATCAACCTCGACCTCGGCATCGCCGCCGCCACGGTCGCGCCGACGCCGCAGGAGCTTCAGTCGCTCAAGCCGGACTTCATGACCATCAACGACATCCTGGGCCGGCTCCTCGGCGTCGTGGAACTTGAACTCGGACAAATCTGCCCGCGCTTCAAGCGCGCGCAGCGCCTCACCTTCTTCGCGCCGAACCTCGAAGAGCGCCTCTTCGGCTTCGGCATGGGCGCGGCGCGCGACCTCGCGTGGCTCTTCGCCGAGCAGCTCGTCGCCGCGGGGGAGGGGAACCGCGAACACCTCATCGCCAAGCGCGACGCCGAGACCGCCATCGTCGGCCGGACGCTCTACCCGCTCCACGGCTTCGCCGCCCACGTCGCCCGCTGGATTCACGCCTCCGAATGCAAGGACATCCGCACGAACATTCAGATCGTTGCGGAGTAGTCAGTGGTCAGTAGTCATTAGTCAGTAGTCAGTAGAAGAAGAGGCGGCGCGTCTCGCCCCCAAACCGGGCGCGCCGCTTTGTCTTCCTACTGGCTACTGACTACTGACTACTGACTACTTCCTCTTGACTATTCCCCGCCGCCTGTTCATTCTTTCCGGGCGAGAGCGAGACTTGAGAGCTGCCGAAATCCTTCTGAAGAACTTTCCGTTCAGCGCACACGTGATGAATAAAGCGGAGGCGGCGTGCGCCGCCGTTGAGCCGGGGGGGCGGGCGCCCCTGAACTACTTCAACTATTTCACGGAGATCGAGGACGCCTTCATCCGCCGGCGGGGTCGGCACCTCCTTTTGAGCCCGATGGACTGGGCGCTCATCGAGAGCTGGAAGGAGATGGGCGTGCCTTTGCACGTCGCGCTGCGCGGCATCGAGAAGTCGTTCGACTCCTACGAGTCGAAGCCGCGCAAGCGCAGCGTCAAGTCGCTCTTCTACTGTCAGGAGGAGGTCGAGGCGCAGTTCGCCGAATGGCTCGAATCGCAGACGGGCGCGCACGCCGCCGGCTCGACAACGTCTGCGGAGGGCGGCGCGGCCGGAGCCGCGGCCGCGCCCGCTGACGAGGGCGGACGCGGCCTCCCTTTCCCGCGCGCGGTCATCGCCGCGCACCTCGCCGAATGTATCGCGGGGCTCGCGCGCTCGCTGGAGAAGAGAAGGGCGAGTGGCGCGGGCGAGGAGGACGCCGTCTCCGAAGCGCTCGCGCGCGCGGCGGCGCGCCTGGGCGAGCTGGCGGAAGACTTCAACCGCGCGGCGCGGCCGGACGCGGAGCTGCTGGAGGGCTCGCTCACCGACCTGGAAGCGTTGATCGACCGCGCGCTGCGCTCGACGCTCACACCCGACGCGCTCGAAGCGGCGCGCGCCGGTGCGTCGGAGCAGTTGCGCCCCTACAAGTCTCGTATGGAGCGCGCCACCTACGAGCAGACGCTCGACAACCTGCTGGCGAAGTCACTGCGCGAGGCGGCCGGCGTCCCGCGCCTGAGCCTCTTCTACCTCTGACCCCTGCGGAAAAGGAGAATCAGCCAATGGCGAAAATGGTCATCAAGCGGTTCGGCATCTTCTCGGCGGCGAAAATCTACGCCGTCGTCATGGCCGGCCTCGGCCTCTTGGTCGGAATCCCGCTCGGCCTCCTCATGATTATCTTCGGTGCGGCAATCATGACGTCGTCCGGGCGCGAAGCGGCGGCGGGCGGCACGATGGGCATCGGCCTCGGGCTCTTCTACATGATCGGGCTCCCGATCATGTACGGCGTGCTCGGCTTCGTCTTCGGGGCCATCGGCGCGGCGATCTACAACGTGGCCGCGCGCACCATCGGCGGGCTGGAGATGGAGTTGGAGAACACGGACGCCGGCTACGCCGCGCCGCCCTCCCCTAACTGGGGCGATCAGCCGCCCTACACGCCCGGCCAGCAACAGCAGTACCCTTACTGAAGCGTGAACCGTGAACCGTCAACCGTGACAAGTAAGAACAGCCTTCTTCTTGTCACGGTTGACGGTTCACGGTTCACGATTTACAAACCATGAAGAACCGGAGACGAGCGCCGCGGCGAGAGGCGGCGGAGGCGAGCGGGCGTCTGCGCGCGGGCGCGCTGCTCGACGTGAGAATCGAGCGCATCCTGCCGGGCGGCGTCGGGCTCGCGCACGCCGAGGGGCAGACGCTCTTCGTGAGTCTGGCCGCGCCGGGCGACCTCGCGCGCGTGCGCGTCGATTCGATTCGCGGGCGCGCGGCCTTCGCCTCCATCGTCGAACTGCTCGAACCCTCGCCGGTGCGCGCCGAGCCGCCCTGCCCCTACTTCGGCCGCTGCGGCGGCTGCGACTTCCAGCAGTTGACCTACGAGGCGCAGCTCGCGTCCAAGGCCGAGATCATACGCGACTGCCTGCGCCGCGTGGCGCACACGGAGCCGCCCGCCGAGATCGAGGTCGTGCCGTCGCCCGAGGTCTGGCGCTACCGCTCGCGCGCGCGCTGGCAGCACGACGCCGTGCGGCGGCACCTCGGCTACTACGAGCGCGGCTCGCACCGCGTCTGCGACGTATCAGACTGCCCCGTGGCCGCGCCGCCCGTGGCCGAGCGTCTGGTGCGTCTGCGCGGGATGTTGGCGGAAGGGACTCTGCCGCAGGCTGCGGAGTTTGAGGCGGTCGCGGGCGACGAAGGCGTCGCGCTCGAACCCTCGGTCGAGCCCGAAGACGAGCGCGAGCAGGTGCGCCGCATAGGTGGTGAGACTTACCGCTTCGACGCCGGCTGCTTCTTCCAGATCAACCACGCGTTGCTGGGGCCGCTCGTCGCCGAGGGGCTGCGCGGCACCGAGCCGGAGATTCTGAACGGCGCGAATGAAACGGCGCTCGACCTCTACAGCGGCGTCGGCCTCTTCACGCTCCCGCTCGCGCGGAGGTTCAGACGGGTCGTCGCCGTCGAAGGGAACCCCGCTTCGGCCGCCTACGCCCGCCGCAACCTCTCAGATGCCTCGCTCGCGAACGCGCGCGTCGAAACCTCGCCGGTCGGCGAATGGCTCGCGCGCCGCGCCGACGAACTCGGCCGCGCCGACTTCGTCCTCCTCGACCCCCCGCGCGCCGGCGCCGAGCCCGAAGCCGTCCGCGGCATCGTCGCCCTCAAACCCGCACACATCTCCTACGTCTCCTGCGACCCCGCCACCCTCGCGCGCGACCTCCGCCTCCTCCTCGACGCGGGCTACCGCCTCGACTCCCTCCGCGCCTTCGACATGTTCCCACAGACCCACCACGTCGAGACCGTCGTCCACCTCTTCATGTCTTAGCGGTCAGTGCGAGAGCCTCCTGCCTACTGTAGGCTTGACTCCCCGGCGGGATTCAAGTAAGTTGCCTGCCCGAACAAAGTTGGGCTGGCTGAAAGATTTTGCGTTCGCCGCGCGACTCCTCTCCAGCCTCTTCCGCAGCCGCAAGAGCTTCGAACTCGTTACAGCAACCTCGGCCGTCGCGGCGCGTGCGGCGCGGGGTCACCTCAAGGAGTCTGCCATGTCGTTCCCTAAATCCCCGCGTCTCTTGGCGTGCGTCGCGACACTCGCACTGGCCGCCGCCGCGCTGCTGCTCGCACAAGAACCGCCCGCGGCCTTCGCGTCGCACACGCCCGCCCCTTCGAGCGTCACCATCGCCGGCAGCCTCCAGAGCGAGTTGGGCTGCCCCGGCGACTGGCAGCCCGAGTGCGGCAGCACGCACCTCTCCTTCGACGCGAACGACGGCGTCTGGCAGGGCAGCTTTGATGTCCCCGCGGGCGACTGGTTCTACAAGGCGCCCGTCAACGACAACTGGGGCGAGAACTACGGCAGGTTCGCGCAGCAGAACGGCCCCGACATTCCGCTCAACCTCGGCGCGGCCGGGAGCGTCAAGTTCTACTACGACCACGAGACGCACTGGGTGACGAGCAACCGGAACGCCGTCATCGCCGTCGCGCCCGGCAGCTTCCAGTCTGAGCTCGGGTGCTCGGGCGACTGGGATCCGTCCTGCCTGCGCTCGTGGCTGCAAGACCCCGACGAGGACGGCACATACACTTTCGAGACGACCTCGATTCCGCCGGGCGACTACTTCGCGAAGGTCGCCATTAACGAGAGCTGGGACGAGAACTACGGGCAGGGCGGCGCGCAGAACGGGGCCGACATTCCGTTCAACGTCTCGACGGCCGGCCAGAAGGTGACGTTCACCTACAACGCCTCGACGCACGTCCTCGACATCACGGCGGGCGCGGCACAAGGCGACATCAATTGGGACGGGCTGCGCCACGACACCTTCGACCCCTACTACCGCAGCCCCTTCGGCGCCGTGCAGGCCGGCTCTTCCGTGACCCTCCGCTTCCGCACCTCGCACTTCGACGTTGACGGCGTGAACGTCCGCGTCTACACCTACGACGCCGCGACGGGCTCGACCGCGGGCCCCGTCGATCACCCGATGTCTTTCTTCGAGAACCGGGTCGAGGGCGGCACCGAGTACGACGTATGGGCGCTCAACCTTCAGACGCCCTCAACGGCCTCCGTGCTCTACTACAAGTTCCGCGTCACGGATCAGGGCGACGAAGACTTCTACAGCGACTCGTACCTGAACGACCACGACAACCTGAACCAGGGCGGCGCGGGCGCCGCCTTCGACGGCGAGCCCTTCCCGGCCTTCCAGCTCACGGCCTACGCGCCGGGCTTCCAGACGCCCGCGTGGCTGCGCGACGCCAACGTCTACCACATCTTCCCCGACCGCTTCCGCAACGGCGACCCTAACAACGACTACTGCCGACCGGGCTCGGCCGCGGGCTGCCCCACGTTCTACGGCGACCAGACGCCGCTGCCGCGCGCGCCCTGGAACACGGAGATCGGCGACCCGCGCCAGCCCGGCCCCTTCCAGAACCAGTACGGCACGCAGTTCTTCGGCGGCGACCTGAAGGGCATCGAGCAGAAGCTCGACTACTTGCAGTCGCTCGGCATCGACACGCTCTATCTCAACCCGATCTTCAAGGCGCGCTCGAACCACCGCTACGACACGGACGACTTCCTCGAAGTTGACCCCGCGCTCGGCGGCGACGCGGCGTTGGCTTCGCTGAAGGCCGAGACGGAGCGGCGCGGGATGCGGCTCATCTTCGACGGCGTCTTCAACCACTCGTCGTCCGACAGCGTCTACTTCGACCGCTATCACCGCTACGCCTCGGACGGCGGCTGCGAGTCGCTCACGTCGCCCTTCCGCCCCTGGTACAACTTCTTCAACGCGAACGTCCCCTGCACGGGCGCGGACTACGAGAGCTGGTTCGGCTTCGACAGCCTCGCCGTCTTCAACGAGGGCGGGCCGGTGCGCGACTTCTTCTACCGCGCCCCCGCGAACGTGACGAAGCACTGGTACGACCGCGGCGCCTCGGGCTGGCGCTTCGACGTGGCGAACGAGATCAGCCACAACTGGTGGCACGAGTACCGCCCCTACGCCAAGTCTTACAAGGCGGACGGCCCGCTCGTCGGCGAAATCTGGGAGGACGCGAGCCAGTTCCTCGCGGGCGACCAGTTGGACTCGGTGATGAACTACCGCTTCCGCAAGAACGTGCTCGGCTTCGCGCGCGGGGCGGGCTGGAGCGACAACGACAACTTCGGCGGCAACCAGATCATCAGCCTTAGCCCCAGCCAGTTCGACCACGCCCTGCGCTCCGTGCGCGAGGACTACCCGCCGCAGGCGACCGCGGCGATGCTCAACCTGCTCGACTCGCACGACACGAACCGCTCGCTCTACGTGCTGACGCTGCTCGGCGACAGCGGGCTCGACGAAGCGAAGCAGCGGCTCAAGCTCTCCGCGCTCTTCCAGTTCACGTACCCCGGCGCGCCGATGGTCTACTACGGCGACGAGGTGGCCGTTGACTCGCCCTCCTTAGGCAACGGCGTGAACGGCCCCGAGGACGACCCGTACAACCGCGCGCCCTTCCCCTGGGAGGACGAGGCGGGCGACCAGAACGCCTACGGCCCGGCCGACGCGTCCGTGCGCGACTTCTACACGAAGCTCGGGCACATGCGGAAGCAGTTCGCCGCTCTGCGCGAGGGCTCTTTCGAGACGCTTCTGACGGGCGACACGACCGGCTCGACCTCCGACGACAACGCCTACGCCTTCGCGCGCGTGAGCGGGGCGGAGCGCGCGGTCGTCGTGCTCAACAACGGCGCCGTCGTCAACACGGCGAGCGTCCCCGTAGCCGCGCACTTCGCGGACGGCACGGCGCTCGTTGACGTGCTGACCGGCACCGGCCACGCGGTCGCCGGCGGCCACGTCGCGCTCGCGCTCGCGCCGCGCACGGGCGTCGTGCTGCTCCCCGCGCCCGCGTCGATTGATACGACCGCGCCCGCGGCGTCCATCACGGCCGTCCCCGCGGCCAACGCCGAAGGCTGGCACAACGCGGTGCCCGTCACCGTCAACCTCTCTGCTACGGACGCGGGCAGCGGCGCCAGGGAACTGCGCTACTGGGTCGGCGACGGCAGCCCCGTCGTCGTCGTCGCGGGGTCGGCCGCGAGCTTCCAGATAACCCAGCAGGGCGTCCACACCGTCAACCTCCGCGCGATAGACAACGCGGGCAACGCGAGCGCGGTCGTGAGCCTCGTCGTCCGTGTTGACACGACGAGCCCGGTCATCGGCGGCGCGTCCGCGAGCCCGTCCGTGCTGACGCCCGCGAACCACAAGCTGCGCGACGTAGTCGTCAGCTACAACGCCTCGGACAACCTGAGCGGCGTGACGATGTGCTCCCTGGGCGTCGCGAGCAACGAGCCCGTCAACAGCTCCGACGACGGCGACACCGCGCCCGACTGGCTCGTCCTCGACGCGCACCACCTCCAACTGCGCGCCGAGCGCGCCGGCGACGGCGCGGGCCGCGTCTACACCGTCACCATCACCTGCTCGGACGCGGCCGGCAACACCTCGTCCGGCAACGTGACGGTCACAGTGCCGCGCGGGCGTTAGCGGCCCGCGACGGAGTAATAGAGGTCAGAACCGCCCGCGGTAGCGGGTGGGCCTTTGTGATACGGCGCTGCCGGGTTGCAAAGGCCCACCCGCTACCGCGGGCGGTTCTGACCTTTTCCTTGCCGGGGCCGCATGCCATGTAATAAAGTCCTCACGCCGCAGGTCAGTCATTCAACCCAGTCAAATTTCGCCGGAGGTCTCGATGCGTCTGCTTCGTCTGCGTTCCCTCGCCGCACCCCTTCTGCTCTGCGCGCTCGTGTCCGCGCAGGCCGCGCCGCCGCCGCAGGAGGGGAAGGCCATGACGGGCTTCGGCGCCGCGAGCGCCGAGCGGCAGCGCGCGCTCGAAGCGCGTTTCGACGCGCTGCTCAGGAAGGAGAATCTGCGCGAGTGGATGAAGCGCATGTCGGCGCGCCCGCACCACGTCGGCTCGCCGCACGACCGCGACAACGCGGAGTTCATGGCCGGCCTCTTCCGCTCGTGGGGCTACGACGCGCAGATCGAGACCTTCGACGTGCTGTTCCCCGGGCCGAAGACGCGCGTGCTTGAGCTGACCGCGCCCGAGCGTTACGCGGCGCGCCTGAGCGAGCCGCAACTGAAAGAGGACGCGACCTCGGGGCAGACCTCGGAGCAGCTTCCCGTCTACAACGCCTACTCGATTGACGGCGACGTGACGGGTCAGCTCGTCTACGTCAACTACGGCGTGCCGCGCGACTACGAGGAGCTTGAGCGGCGCGGCATCGACGTGAAGGGGAAGATCGTCCTCGCGCGTTACGGCGGCTCCTGGCGCGGCATCAAGCCGAAGGTGGCGGCCGAGCGCGGCGCGGTCGGCTGTCTCATCTACTCCGACCCGCGCGACGACGGATACTTCCAGGGCGACGTTTACCCCAAAGGCCCGTACCGCAACGAGTGGGGCGCGCAGCGCGGCTCGGTCGCGGACATGCCGGTCTTCCCCGGCGACCCCCTGACGCCCGGCGTCGGCTCCGTCAAAGGCGCGAAGCGGCTCGACCTCAAGGACGCGCCGACGCTCACGAAGATTCCCGTGATGCCCATCTCCTACGGCGACGCGCTGCCGCTGCTGCGGCACTTGGGCGGCCCGGTCGCGCCCGAGTCGTGGCGCGGCGCGCTGCCGCTGACGTACCACCTCGGCCCCGGCCCCGCCGCCGTCCGCCTCAAGCTCGAATTCAACTGGGACACGAAGACCATCTACAACGTCGTCGCGCGCCTCAAAGGCTCGGAGCGCCCCGACGAGTGGGTCGTGCGCGGCAACCACCACGACGCGTGGGTGAACGGGGCGGACGACCCCATCAGCGGCATGGTCGCCCTACTCGAAGAGGCGCGCGCCGTGGGCGAGTTGACGAAGACGGGTTGGAGGCCGAAGCGCACCATCGTCTACTGCGCCTGGGACGGCGAGGAGCCGGGCCTGCTCGGCTCGACCGAGTGGGCCGAGACGCACGCCGAAGAGCTGCGGCGCAAGGCGGTCGTCTACGTCAACTCCGACTCGAACGGCCGCGGCTTCCTCTACGCGGGCGGCTCGCACACGTTGGAGAAGTTCGTCAACGAGGTGGCGCGCGACGTGGCCGACCCGCAGAAGAAGATAACCGTGTGGGAGCGCGCCCGCGCGCGGATACTCCTCGAAGGCAGTGCGGAGGAGCGGAAGGAGGCGCGCGGGCGCGCGGACATGCGCATCTCCGCGCTCGGGTCGGGCTCGGACTACACGCCGTTCCTGCAACACCTCGGCGTGGCCTCGCTCAACGTCGGCTTCGGCGGCGAGGACGGCGGCGGCTCCTACCATTCCGTCTACGACTCGTTCGACCACTACACGCGCTTCGGCGACCCCAACTTCGACTACGGCGTCGCGCTCGCGCAGGTGGCCGGCCGCGTCGTGCTCCGCTTCGCCGGCGCGGAGACTCTGCCCTTCACGTTCGGCAACTTCGCCGAGACGGTCGGGCGCTACGTGGGCGAGGTCACGAAGCTCGCCGAGACGACGCGCGCCGACATCATCGAGAAGAACCGCATGCTCGCCGAGGGCACTTACGAGGCCGTCTACGACCCGACCGAGACCTACGTCCTCCCGAAGGAGGAGCCGCTGCCCGCCGCGCCCGACCTGTCTTCTCTTCAACGCGCGCTCACGCGTCTTCAGGAGAGCGCGAAGAACTACCACGCGGCCTTCGACTCGCCCGCCGCCCGCACACGCCTGAGTTCGTCGGCTGAGACGCGCGCGCGGCTCGACCAGATGCTGATGAACGTCGAGCGCTCGATGACGCGCGAGGCCGGGCTCCCGCGCCGGCCGTGGTTCAAGCACCAGATATACGCGCCCGGCTTCTACACGGGCTACGGCGTCAAGACGCTGCCCGGGGTGCGCGAGGCCGTCGAGCAGCACAACTGGTCCGAGGCCGCCGAACAGACCGCCCTCGCCGCGCAGACCCTCGAACGCGTCGCCTCCGACATCGACCGCGCGGCCGCATTACTACAAGGGAAGTAGTGGTAGGCCGTACGCCATTCCGCCGCTGACGCGGCGACCGACTCAGATTGTGCTTGAGCTTCCGCCAAAGCTCCGGCGTCGCAAACGTCGAAGCCTATGAACGGGAGCCGTCCCACGTCGAACTTCAGCGAGCACCCGCTCGTCGTCCTTGCCGCGGCGTTCGCGTCGGGCGTCCTGCTCGCGCGATTCGCCCCCGCACCTCCTTCCGTCTGCATCGCGCTCGCCGCGCTCGCATCGGCGGCATCGCTCGTCGCCTTCGTCAAGAAAAGGGAGGTGGCCTCGGCGCGGCTCGTCGTGCTGGCCTTCGCCTGCGCGGGCGCCGCGCTGTCGTCCGTCGGGTCGAAGGAGTCGGCCGGCGCGGCGCGGCTGCGCGGACTCTACGCGAACGGACGAATCGCCTCCGGCGACCCCGTCGAGCTGACCGGCGTCCTCGAACGCGCGCCCGAGATTGCGCCCGACGGCCTGCTGCTCTCGGTGCGCGTCGAGGCCGTGCGCCACACGTCCGCCGCGACGGCGTGCGGCGGACGCGTCGAGCTGTTCGCCCCGGTGCGCGACGCGCGCGCGGCGACCGCCTACGACTCGCTTGAGTTGAGGCGCGGCGCGCGCGTGCGCGTGGCGGCCGCACTCACGAGGGCGGAGAGATACCGCAACCCCGGCGTAACGCCCTTCGGCGAATACCTCGACGTGCGCGACGTGGACGCGCGCGGGACTCTCAAGAGCGCGCTCCTCGTCGAACGCCTCGACGACGAGGCCGTGCTTCTGCCGCTCGCGCTGCTCGACGCGTGGCGCGCGGCGCTCGTCAGAAAAGCCGACGCCGTCTTCTCGCACAACACGGCCGGCGTCTTCAAGGCCGCCGTGCTCGGCAACCGCTTCGGTCTCTCGCGCGAAGCGGCCGAGCGCTTCCGCGAAGGCGGCACCATCCACGCGCTCGTCATCAGCGGCCTCCACATCGCATTCATCGGCGGGCTCGTCTGGGCCGCGGCGCGGCGGCTCGCGCGCAGACCCGCGGCGCGCTGGGCCGCGTCGGTGGCGTGCGTCTGGGCCTACACGCTCGGCGTCGGCGCCGAAGCCTCGGTCGTGCGCGCGGCGCTCACCTTCACGCTGGCGGCGCTCGCGCCCGCGCTCGGCCGGCGCACGGGCGCGCTCAACGCGACGGGCGGGGCCGCGCTCGCGCTGCTCGTCTGGCGACCCGCGAGCCTCTTCGACCCCTCGTTCCAACTGACCTTTCTCTCCGTGCTCGCCGTGCTGGCCTTCGCGCTGCCGCTCGTCTCGAACCTCAAGGCGGTCGGCGAATGGCGCCCCACCCGCGCGACGCCGTACCCGCCCGCGTGCCCGCGTTGGTTCCGCGCCCTGGCCGAGACGCTCTACTGGCGCGAGCGCGACTGGCGGCGCGAGATGGCGCGCGCCTCGCACAGCTACGAGCTGCTCAAGTCGCCCGCGGCGTCTCGCCTCGGACGCTGGCGCTTACAGCCCGCGCTGCGCCTCGCCTTCGCGGCGTTGTTGATGACGGCCGCCGTGCAGCTCGTCCTGCTGCCGCCGCAGGTCGTCTACTTCCACCGCCTCTCGCTCGCCTCGCTCGTGCTCAACCTCTTCGCCGGCGCGCTCCTCGTCGCGCAAGCCTTCGCCGCGCTCGCCGCGCTGGCGGCGTCGGAGGTGAGCACGACGCTCGCCGCGCCGCTCGTCAGCGCGGCCGAGCTTTCGACCCGCCTGCTCATCCACGGCGTTGACCCCTTCGCGCGCGCCGGTCTGGCGAGCCTCCGACTCCCGGCCTACGCGGGCGCCGCGTCGGCCGTCTACGCGCTCCACTACGCGCCGCTCCTCGTGTTGGCGCGCGCACTCCTGCGCTGGCGGCCGCTGGCCGAGCCGCCCCGCGCGAGAAGGATGGAGGAAGGAGGCCGTGCGAAGTTTGACGAAGAGGAAGCGTTTGAGAGACGCGCCGCGGCACGCCGCGGGCGGCTGCTGAAAGCCGCGGGGTGGATGTCCGTCACGACCGCTTTCATCATCGTCGCGCACCCCTTCAGCGCGCCGCCTGCGGACGGCCGCCTGCGCGTGGACTTCCTCGACGTGGGGCAGGGCGACGCCGCGCTCGTCACGATGCCCGACGGCTCGACGCTGCTCGTGGACGGCGGCGGCCGCCCGCGCTTCCGCGCGCCGCGCGCGGACGAAGGGGACGCGGAAGAGTTCGAGCCCGACTCGCGCGGCGTCGGCGACGCGGCCGTCGCCGAGTACCTCTGGTGGAGGGGTTTGTCTCGCCTCGACTACGTGCTGGCGACGCACGCGCACGCCGACCACGTTGACGGACTGAACGACATCGTCAAGAGCTTCGGCGCGCGCGCCGCCCTCGTCGGCCGCGCCCCGCACGACGACGAGGAGTTCGCACGCCTCTCCCTGACGGCGCGCGGCGCGGGCGTGCCCCTCCACGTCGTCGTGCGCGGCGACCGCCTCCGCTTCGGCGCCGTCGAGGCGGACGTGCTCTGGCCGCCGCCCGGCGGGACTTCGGCGAACGACGACTCGGTCGTGCTGCGCCTGCGCTACGGCCGCCGCACGTTCCTGCTCACCGGCGACATCGAGTCGCGCGCCGAGCACGCGCTCGCGGGTGACGACCTCCGCAGCGACGCGCTCAAGGTCGCGCACCACGGCAGCCGCACCTCCTCGACCGACGCCTTCGTCAACGCGACCCGCCCCGCCCTCGCCGTCGTCTCCGTCGGCCTCGACTCGCCCTACGGCCACCCGCACCCCTCGGTCGTCGAGCGCTGGCGCGCCGCGGGCGCACAAGTCCTGACCACCGGCGAGCGCGGCATGATTACCGTCAGCACCGACGGCGAAGACCTTCTGGTCGAGACTTTCGTCGAGCCTTGAGTCGTGACCTGGCGTTCTCTTGACGGGGACAATTAACCACAGAGGCACAGAGGCACAGCTTGTTGAGTTATATCTTCAAAGCTGTGTCTCTGTGGTTAATTGTCCCCGTCTTTACTCAAGTCGAATCTGCTTTAAACGGCGAGGAGGATGCGCACGTCGCGCACGTTCGTGCCGGTCGGGCCGGTGTGGACGGCGTCGCCCGTCTCGTTGAAGAGGGTGTAGGCGTCGCTCTCGTCGAGATGCTTCCACGCGTCGAGCCCGCGCGCGCGCGCGCGTGTGACGGTCGTTTCGTCGGCGAGCGCGCCGGCGGCCGGGCTGTTGCCGTCAGCGCCGTCCGTCCCTGCGCAGAGCGCGACCAGTCGCTTCGGGACGACCCCCGACCGCGCGTCGCGTCCCGCCAGCACTTTCTCAAACTCCAACGCGACGCGCAGCGCCGTCTCCGCGCTGCGCCCGCCCGCGCCGCGCCCGCGCACCGGGCAGGAGAACTCGCCGCCCGAGATCAGACACACGCCGCGCCCGCCCGCCGCGGCCTCACGCGCATAGAGAGACAGGAGCCTTGAGACGAGTAACGTTGTCCCCTCCTCGACGTGCTGCTCGACGATGTCTCGCGCGAACTCGACGGCGAAACCGCGCGCGCGCGCGGCACCCACGGCGGCGTCGCACGCGCTCTCGTTATCGAGAAGGACTTGGAACGTCCCGCGGGCTACGGTCGGCGCGTGCTCGGCTCCACGCGCGCCGGACTCTTCGAGGGCTTGAAGGATCGGGGCGGGGAGTTTCAAGGCCAGTCCGTAACGCGCGACAATCTCATTGACGTGGACGGCGTCGGGCGGGGCTTCGAGGGTCGGGCCTGAGGCCACGTCGTATGCGCGGCCGGCCGCCACGTCCGAGACGACGAGCGTGGCCTGCGCGGCACGCGGGGCGCGCGCGGCAAGGCCGCCGCCCTTCACGGCCGAGAGCGCACGCCGCACCGCGTTCACTTCATCAATAGCGGCGCCGCACGTGACGAGCACGAGGTTCGCCTCGCGCAGGTCTTCGAGCGTCAGGCGCGGGTCGCGCGGCAGTTCCATCATCGCAGACCCGCCGCCCGAGACGAGGAAGACGACGAGCGCCCCCGCTTCGTCCGCCGCGCGCAGCAGCTCGAACGCGGCGCGCGCCGCCTCGAAGCTCTCTCCGTTCGGCAGCGGGTGCCCGCCCGCGTAGACGCGCCAGCGCTCCGACAGCTTCAAGTCGGAGGGCGGCGCCGAGAGCACGCCGCCGACGAGTCCGTGCCCCAGCCTCTCATCGAGCGCCGAAGCCATCGCCGCCGCGGCCTTGCCCAACGCGACAGAGTAGACCGGCGAAACGGCGCCGCGCAGCTCGAAACGCGCGCCGCCGACGCGGAGCGTCGAGCCGTCGAACCCGACCGCGTCGAGCACGGCCCGGCGCGCGTCAACAGCGGCGAGTGCTTCGTCTAAGATTTCGCGCGCGGCACCCCGTAAGTCTCTAAGCTCGTTCAAGGCGTGCTCACTCCGGCAAGGCTTCAGGCGTCTGCGGCTCTGCGGTGACGTAGGGGCGCAGTTGCAGGAAGCGGCGCTCGCTGATGCCGCGCACGAGCAGAAGGTGCTCCGCGCGCCGGAAGCGCCCGTGGCGCTCGCGGTGCTCGACGATGCGCGCGGCGAGCGCGGGGCCGATGCCGGGCAGCCGTTCCAACTCTTCGCGCGAGGCTTCGTTGATGGCGACGAGCGGAAGGTCTTGCGGTTTCCGTTGGGCGTGTGTTTGTTGTGAGCCGCCGCCAGCGGCGCGGCGTGGCAATTTGACGCAGGAGGCGGCCGCGGAGGCGGTCAGACAGCACAGGATGATACGCCAGAGGGTCTGCCGGAGGAGTGTTGGTATCATGCGCGCGGCCCGTTTATGTAAAGGCTTCGTGAAGTCTGCCGCGTTTTTGTGCAAAATGCTAGAAGTCTAACTTTGTCAGGAACTTGTAACCTGAAAACGCGACTTTTTCACAGGGTTTTCCACAGAAACTGTGGAAAAGTTGTCGAAAGCTTGTCGTCACAAGATAGAACGCGAAGGCGGAGAAAAAGCTTACAAAAAGTAGGCAGGAGGCAGATGGCAGTCGGCAGTTGAAAGCGCCGCTGTCGGAACTTGCAGGTTAATTTTCAACGTCCGTCACGCGGAGCGACTGCCTCCTGCCTCCTGCCTCCTGTTACTCACAACTCCTCCGCGCTGTTCTCCTGCAAGTCGTCCCAGTGGTTGACGGTCTCGAAGGCGCGCGCGAGGACGGGGCGGGGTCGCGCGCCGTCGGCCTGACCGATGAAGCCCTCGCGTTCCATCGCGTCGAGGATGGCGGCGGCGCGGCCGTAGCCGATGCGCAGGCGGCGCTGGAGGACGGAGGTCGAGGCGCGCTTCATCTCGCAGCAGATGCGGAGCGCCTGCTCGAACAACTCGTCGCGCTCGCCCGAGCCGCCGGAGCCTTCCGCGGAGTCGTCCTCGGATTGCGTGATGGTCTCGTCGTAGACGGGCGCGCCGCCCTGCGCCTTGATGTGCGCGACGATCTTGGCGACCTCGTTCTCGTCGAGATAAGCGCCGTGGACGCGCAGCAGGCGCGAGGTGCCCGGCGGGAGGAAGAGCATGTCGCCGCGACCCAGAAGCTGCTCGGCGCCGTTGGCGTCGATGATGGTGCGCGAGTCGACCTTCTGCGAGACGCGGAAGGCGATGCGCGAGGGGAAGTTCGCCTTGATGAGCCCGGTGATGACATCCACCGAGGGGCGCTGCGTGGCGAGGACGAGGTGGATGCCGACGGCGCGCGCCATCTGCGCGAGGCGCGTGATGGCCTCCTCCACGTCGGCGCCGCAGGTCATCATCAGGTCGGCCAGCTCGTCGATGATGATGACGATGTAGGGGAGCGTCTTCCAGGGCAGACCCTCCTCGTCGAAGTCGAGGACGTTGTTGCGGCGCTCGACCTCCGCGTTGTAGCCGTCGATGTTGCGCACGCCCCAGGTGGCGAGCTGCTTGTAGCGCTGCTCCATCTGCGAGACGGCCCACTTCAGGGCGTTCGCGGCCTTCTTCGGCTCGGTGATGATGGGCGTGGCGAGGTGCGGGATGTCCGCGTAGAGACCCAGCTCAAGGCGCTTCGGGTCGATCATGATGAACTTCACCTCGTCGGGTCTCGCCTTATAAAGAATCGAGACGACGAGCGAGTTCAGGCAGACCGACTTGCCGGTGCCGGTCGCGCCCGCGATGAGCAGGTGCGGCATGCGCGTGAGGTCGGCCGTGTAGTTGATGCCGTCGATGGTCTTGCCCAAAGCGAGCGTGAGCTTCGACTCGGACTCGCGGAACTGGCGCGACTCCAGGACCTCGCGCATGAAGATGGTCTCGCGCTCGGGGTTGGGCACCTCGATGCCGACGTGCGGCTTGCCGGGCAGTCGGTCGATGCGGATGGACTCGGCTTCGAGCGCGATGCAGAGGTCGTCGACGAGGCCGGTGACGCGCGAGTACTTGACGCCGGGGTCGGGCTTGAACTCGTAGGTGGTGACGACGGGGCCGGGGCAGATGTGCTTGATCTGGCCCGTGACGTTGAACTCTTTGCACTTCTCCGCGACGCGCTGCGCGATCTGTAGCAGCTCCTCGTCGGCCTGCTCGCGGCGCGGCGGCGCGGGGTTGAGGTAGTCGAACGGGGGCGTGACGTAGTCGAGCATCGCCGCGGCGACGGCCTTCGGGCGGCGCGGGGCCGCCGGCTCCGGCACGTCAGCGGTCGCGGGCGTGTTGCGCTCGAAGGGGAGGTCTTCGTCCTCCTTCAGCTCCGTGCGCACGACGGCCGCGGTGGACAACATCTCGGACACGTCGGGCACCGTCGGGCGTGAGGACTTGCGTGGAGCAGCCTCGGCTACTGCGTCGTCAACAGGCGAGACGGAGACGCGCTGTGCGGGCGTGCCCGGGTCTTCCGCGTCGTCCCTCACGCGCCTGCGCGTCGCGGCGGGCGGCGGCGCGTCGGAGGCGGGCGAGGGTTGGATGATGATGGAGGCGAGGTCGGCCTCGGCCTGCGCGAGCTGCGCGCGTATCTCGTCCTCGCGCGTCGGCTTAGCCTCGGCGGCCGCGGCGTTGCGTTTGATGGCGGCGGCGGGGCCGGCCTCGGCCTTCGCGCCGCGCTTGGCGGTGACGGTCGTCGCGTACAGTTCGGCGGCGACTGCGGCCGAGGCGGCCAGTTCGGCGGCCTGCTCCTCGGCCTCGCGCGCGGCGCGCGCCTCACGCCGCTCCTCCGCGCGCGCCAGCGCCTGCGCGCGTCGCTCGGCGCGCCACGCCTGGAAGCGGTCGAAGTTCTGGCGGAACGCGCCCGAGGGGTTCGCCAGCGCCGCCGCGGCGCGCTCGTAGGCGGAGACGAAGGAGAAGTTGGTGGCGAGCAGGAGCCCGACCGCCGCGGCCGCCGCGAGCAACACCGTCGCGCCCACGGTGTTGAGCACGCCCTTCAGGCTCTCCGCGACGAGCACGCCGACGAAGCCGCCCGCGTTGAAGCTGCGGTCGAAGAGCGGCTCGGCGACGTAGAGCGCGAGCAGAGAGGCGGCGGCGAGCGTGAGCGTCGCGAGCCCGATGACGCGGGAGAGCGGCGCGTGAATCCGCCGCGTGCGAAAACGCCGCCACGCGGCGGCGACGAGCAGCAGCGGCAGGAGCGCGGCGGCCAGCCCGAACGTCTGGAAGAGCGCCGCGGCGACGTTCGCCCCGAGGCGCCCCGTCCAGTTGCGCGCAGACTGTGCGCCCGCGGAGACCCACGAGGGGTCGTTCGGGTTGTAAGAGATGAGGCAGAACGCGAGGAGCGCGCTCAGCGCGAACAGCGCGATGGCGACGATCTCGTTGCGCCGCGTGTTGCGCGGCTGCGCGCCGCCCGACGCCTTCAACCGCGCTTCAATCTGTGCAGTTGCCATTGCTCACTCCGGTTTCATCCGCGCCGACGCCGTCGGCCGCAGCACTCCTCGGAGATGGCGCGACGCCACCTTCCGCCCTCGCGGAGTTCGAAGACTGCGTGCCGAGTGTGGCGTCTTCTGACTACGTTGACGCGGTTCGTTGATTGCCGGGGGGGCAACAGGTTGCGGAGCGCCGTCGTCCGGGCCTAGCCGGCCCATGCCCGGCACGGCGCCGCCGGGCAAAAGTCTTCCCCCGCGACCGCGGGAGGCGCAAAGACCGGGAAGCTAAACGTAGGTCTCATCCTCAATTCCAACGCGAGGCCGTCGGACTTCAAGCCGCGCGGCGCGCGAGCAGGTACGCCTTGATGAAGTCGTCTATGTCGCCGTTGAGCACGGCGTCCACGTCGCCGCGCTCGACCTTGGTGCGCGCGTCCTTGACCATGCGGTAGGGCGCGAGCACGTAGTTGCGTATCTGCGAGCCGAAGGAGATGTCGGCCTTGTTCGCTTCGAGCGCGGCCGTCTCGGCCCGGCGCTTCTCAAGCTCCAACTCATAAAGCCGCGAGCGCAGGACCTGCATCGCCACGGCGCGGTTCTGGTGCTGCGAGCGCTGATTCTGGCACGCGACGACGATCCCCGTGGGCATGTGCGTGATGCGCACGGCCGAGTCGGTCGTGTTGATGTGCTGGCCGCCCGCGCCGTCGAGCGGTACGTGTCCACGCGCAGGTCCTTCTCGTTGATCTCGACCTCGATGTTCTCGTCGATCTCGGGCGAGACGAAGAGCGAGGCGAACGAGGTCTCGCGCGTGCCCGTGCCGAAGGGCGAGATGCGGACGAGGCGGTGGACGCCGGCCTCGGCCGAGAGCAGCCCGTAGGCGTACTCGCCCTCGACGCGGAAGGTCGCGCCCTTGATGCCGGCCTCCTGCCCGGGCTGGATGTCGAGCACCTCGGCCTTGAAGCCGCGCTTCTCGGCCCACTTCAGGTACATCTTCAGAAGCATCTCGGCCCAGTCCTGCGCGTCGGTGCCGCCCGCGCCCGACTGTACCGAGCAGATGGCGTTGAACGCGTCGTGCTGACCCGAGAGGAGCATCTCGGTCTCGGCCTCCGAGACCTCGGTTTCGAGCCGCTCGATCAGGTCGCGCAGTTCCTTCGCGCTCGACTCGTCCTCGGCGGCGAATTCAAAGAGCACTTCGGCGTCGGCCACGGACGACTCGAAGCCCTCCTGCCGCTTGACGACGCGCTCGATGCGGCTGCGCTGCTGGAGGACTTTCTGCGCGGCCTCCTGGTCGTTCCAGAAGTCCGGCTCCGACGCCTGGGCTTCGAGCCCGGAGAGCTGCTCGCGCTTCGCCGCTACATCAAAGAAACCTCCCGAGCTGTTCGACGCGCGTGCGCAGGGCGTCGGCCCGCATGCGCAGGTCGCGGTCTTCGCTGTCACTCAACTGCAAGGCTCTCGACATTCAACCTCCCAAGGACTCTCGACTGAAGATAAAGTTTTCGACCCTAGAGACCCGGCGCGATGCTCCTCCTCCTCAGCGTCAGCGCCAGGGCCGACAGGCCGACGAGGGAGCAGGCGGCGGCGAACGCGTCGCCGCAACGGACGTAAAAAGTCTTCCCGCCGCCGGAGCGCGCGACCGGCCACACGCGCACGGCCTCGACGAAGCGGCCGGTCTCGTCAGACACCTCGCCGCGCTCCGTGACGCGCGCGCTGATGCCGGTGTTCGTGACCCGCAGGAGCGGGCGCCCCGTCTCGACCGCGCGGAAGACCGCGTTCGAGAGGTGCTGCCTGAGTATCGCCGTGTCGCCCTGGTAGGCGTCGTTCGTCATCTCGATCAGCACGTCCGCGCCCTCCTGCGTGAGCCGGCGCGTGATGTCGGGGTACGCCGACTCAAGGCAGATGAAGGTGCCCGCGTGCGGGCCCTGACCGCCGGCGCCCAGGGGTATCAGCGTGTAGCGCTCGCCCGGCGTGAAGTCGCCGACGACGCCGCCCAGCATCCCGACGCCGGGCAGCCAGCGCGGTATCGGCACGTACTCGCCGAACGGCATCAGGCGAATCTTATCATACTGCGCCGCGAGCAAACCTTTTTCGTTCACGAGCACCGCCGCGTTGTAGCCGCCCCCGCCCGCCGCCGGCTCAAGCGAGTTGAAGAGCAAAGAGACGCGCCGGCCGCCGACGTATTGCGCCAGCTCCTCGCGGAAGCGTCGGTCGCGTTGGAGCGTGAAGTTCATCGGCGACTCGGGCCACACCACGACCCTCGGTCTCTCGTCATCGAACGCGCCGGGCACGCGCAGCAGGCCGGCGTCGCTCAAGTCGAAGTGTCTGCGTCGGAGCCTTTCGTACTCCGACTCGCTGCGGCTGAAGTCGGGGATGACGTTCGGCTGTACGGCGACGACGAACGCCGAAGTCCGGGGCTCCGTCCCCGGCGCCTTCGTCAACGACGTTCCGTAGACGGCCAGCGCCACACACGCGACCACAGCGAGCGAGACGAGCGCGCCGCGGATGCCTCTTTTAATCAGCGCGTAGGCTACGCCCGCGTTGAAGGCCAGGACGAGGAAGCTCACGGCGTAGACGCCGCCGAAGCGCGCGGACTGGATGAGCGCGGGATGGAACGCCTGCGAGTAGCCGACGGCGTTCCAGAGCTGCCCGATGACGCCGAGCCTCGCCCACTCGCACGCGACCCACAGAGCGGGCGCGAGCAGGAGGGCGGCCGCGCCCCAACGCTCGCACAGGCGCGCGAGCGCGAGCGCGGCGAGGGCGGGGAAGAGTCCGCCCGCCGCGGCCGGCGGCAGCAGCAGCACGTAGGCCAGCGGCGCGGGTATCCCCGCGTAGTGAATCATCGGGTAGGCCAGCCAGTAGCAGGACGCGTAGAAGAAGAGCGTCCCCGCGAGCCAGCCCGTGACGAACGACTGAACGGGGCGCGGCCTGCGCGCGACGGCGAAGAGCAAGGGGACGAGCGCGACCCACGCGAGCGGCCACGCGCCGAAGTCCGGGAAGGCGAAGACGAGCAGGAGTGCGGAGGCGACGGCGCAGACGATTTCCGAGGTGGCGGGCAGGAGCGTGCGCGCGCGCGGGAGCCATCCTCTCCGGCGCACGAACGTGCCCGCGTCAGTTGAAAAAGTCTCCCGCACGCCGCGAGTTTAACAGAGCCGTGCTGGGGCGTCACCGCGTCCGGGCCTCTCCGGGAGGGTGGAAAAAGGGGTGCGAAAAATTATCTGATCCAGGCGATGTGCTGCGGCAAATCGTCGGATGTCGGGGGGCGAAACGACGTAAAACGTCACCCCCCGGGTGACAAAATTTGTCGGGGTGACACGTCAGCGCCCGTTTCCTGTTCCCGCGGAGAGACAGCCCGCGGGTCGCCGGTTGACAGCGTGTCGCCACGGGTTGACAGCACGGCGGCGCTCGATAAGACGGGGAATTTCGGAATCGGGAAGAAATTGTCCCAAAAGCGAGAGAACCCGGCCGGGAGGCCAGGTTCCTGATAGGTAGGGGATTTGTAGGGACGCTCGGCGGGCGGCTGGCGTAGCGGCAGGCCACGCTCAGAGAAGTGATGGCGGCGGGGTCACGGTTTAACTTCCTCCGTGCTTGCCGACATTCTCTAAAGCAGTTCGCGTGCCACAAAGGAGGCCGCGCCGGACGTTTCCAGGAAAGCCGCGCGCGCGTTTCCGGAAGAGAGCCGCGCCCGCACGGGTACTTCACCGACCCTCCGAAGACTCAGCCGAGCGGCTCGACCTCCAACACGCAGCCGCTCGCGCCGACCACGCGCACGCGCGCCCCGCCGTGCTCGACCGACCCGATGCCGCGCACGCGCGCGCGCCACAACTCGCCCCCGATGAGCACGAAGCCTTCGGGGGCGAGCGTGCTCTCGACTGACGCGACGCGTCCGACGAGCTTCAGAGGCGCCCGCGAATACTTCTGCTGTCTCGACGCGTGGATGACGTAAGCGAGGAGCGCCGTGGCGGGCGCAGCCATGATGAGCAGTGAGATGAGCGGCAGCAGTTGCATCCTTCGAGGGCTACCGGGTCAGTACCACCCGCGGTAACGGGCCGGCCGGCCTAACTCGGCAGAGTCTGTCAGAGTCAGACGTACCCGCTCGCTCCCGCGGGTGGTACTGACCGCCAGGCATTCGCACCACCTACTTAATCCCGACTTGCAGCTCGCGCTGGAGGGCGATGGCCTCGGGGTTGTTCGGGTCGATCTGGACGGCGCTCTGCATGTAGGCGGTCGCCTGCGCGCGGTCGCCGCGTTCGAGGAAGATGCGGCCGAGCAGGATGTGCGCGTCGATCAGCTTGTGCTCGGTGTCCCAGAAGATGGAAGCCTTGAGCTGGCTGATGGCGGGGGCCAGCTCGCCGCGGCGCATGTAGATGCGACCCGTCAGGAGGTAAGCCTCGGCGTTCATCGGCTCGACGCGGACGACGTTGCGCAGCTCCATCAGCGCCTCGTCGTCGTGGGCGGCCGTGTATAGCTCGCGCGCCTTGGCGAGCAGGTCCTGCGCGCTCGTGCCCGGCGCGGGGGTCTGCGGCACCTGCTGCGAGGCCACGTAGTCGGCGCGGTTGAAGCCGCCGATGAGGTGGACGGAGAGGAGCGAGATGGACTGCCCCTGCTCCCACTCGGTCTGCGCCTTGCCGTAGGAGGCGAGGAGCTTGCGCGCCTCGTTGTCGTTGGCGGCGGCGGCCTCGGCCTGCCCGGTCTTCTCCAGCATCTTGGCGAAGAGGAAGAGCCCCTCGGCGTGGCGCGGGTTCGACTTGACGACCGCGCGGAGCTGCTCGGCCGCCTCCTGCGGCTTGCCCGAGAGGACGAGCGCGTAGGCGTAGTTGTAGCGCACGGTCGGGCCGTAGGCCGAGTCCTCGGGCGCGCTCTCGACGGCGCGGCTGAGGAAGTTGGTCGCCTGCTTCAAAAGCGCCTCGCGCTTGACGGCGTTCTTCTCGACGAGGGCGGCCTTGGTCGAGATGGCGCCCGCGTTGTTGTAGATGCTCGTGAGCGGGGCGCGCGTCGAGAGCGGCAGGAGCACGTCGAGCGCGCTCTGAATCTCGCCCGCGCGCTCGTAGGCGAGCGCGGCGTAGAAGGCCGCCTCGGCGTAGTGCGCGTCCGCGGGCTGGAGCAGGGAGAAGTGTTCGGCCGCCTTCTTCTGGTCGCCCTGCGCGTAGAAGAGCTGCCCCAGCTCGAAGGCCGCCTGCTTGTAGATGGAGCCGGGGTTGGCGCGCTCGAACTCGCGCATCGCGTTCTGCAAGTAGGCCGGCTTGTCGGGGTTGCCGTGCGGGAGCATCGCGCCCTTGACGTAAGCCTCGAACGCCTTGGGCGGCACCTTCGTCGCCTGCTCGACGATGAGGTTCTGCGAGAAGGGCAGCTTGTCGTCCTGCTCGTAGAGAATCTGGTAGGCGAGCTTGCCCTGCACGGCCTGGAGGTTCGTCAGGGCGTCGCCGAAGAAGAACTCGTGCGTGGCCCAGCGGCCGTCGTTCATCTGCTTGCCCGCGATGCGCCCCTCGTTGACGCGGACGATGCGCGCGGAGCCGCGCACCTCGGCGACGGTCTTCTCGTCGCGCGGCGAGACCTCGTAGTTGCCGAGCACGACCATCGTCGCGCCGGCCTCCTGCGCCAGCTTGATGGCCGTGGCGCGCGAGGGGATGACGGTGAGCGGCAGGCGCAGGCGCCCGTACGCCAGCTCGCGCGCGTCCGACGAGACGACCCGCAGGCCGTGCGCGCCCAGAAGCTCCTGGAGCTGGTCGGCGAAGCTCTCGCCGACCCAGTTGGCCTCGCGGTTGTTCGAAGTGTTCTCGAACGGGACGATGAGCACCACGTCGCTCAGGCCCTGCGCGGCGGCGCGCGCGGGCGCGAGGACGAAGAGGAGCGCGGCGGCGGCGAGGAGCGCGGCGGCAGCGGCGGAGCGTCTGAACATCGAAGTCACCATAAAGAACTACATCAGGCAAAAACGGAGAGGCCGTCGGCGCTCCCGGTTAAAAACCCACGGCGTCGGCGGCCTCACTCGAATGCTCACCCGAAGGAGCGTCCCGTAAAAACGCCCGCGCTCAACCGTCGGGTCTCGAAAATTAGGACGGCACCAATTCTACAGGCAAACGCCTCAACCTCAAAAGGCGGGGCGCCCGTTAAGAACCCCGAACGCCCCCGCCGGAGTTAGACGCGCGGCGCCGCCCAACGGTTGACCGACCGCGACTCATTTCACGCACGCGGGAGGGCTCTGTTCCTACTTATTCGCCGGCATCTCGAACGCGAAGCGGAGGCCGTCGGCCAGCGTCCGGCGCACCTTGATGCCGGAGAGGTCCCCGCCCACGTTGACGAGCGTCCGCGCGACGCCCGCGCTGATGCCGGTCAGCACGCACTCGGCGCCCATCAGGCGGACGGCCGCGGCCGCGCGCGCCAGGTGGTGGACGACATCGGCGCCCATCGCGCGCGCGCCCGTCACGTCGAGGATGACGACGCGCGCGCGCCGCTCGACCACGGCGCGCAGGAGCGCGGCCGTCAGGAGGTCTGCGCGCTCGCGGTTGAGGCTCCCGATGACGGGCCCGAGCAGCACGCCCTCGGCGACGTTGATGACGGGCGTCGAAAGCTCTTCGATCAGCTCGTCCTTGACGCGGTTCGCCTCCTCGGCCTCGCGCTTCGCCGCGAGGAGTTCGTCCTCGAAGCGCCGGCGCTGGCGCATGGGGACGAAGACGCAGTCGTTGACGGCCGAGCCGTCGCGGGCGTTGCGCGCCGCGTTGGCGAGCACGGGCACGTCAACGCCCCCGCGCGTGCGGAGCGAGAGGTAGACCTCCTCGGCGCGGTCTTGCAGTTTGAGCAGTGGGAAGAAGTGGGTCTGGTAGAAGATGCGCCCGCCCGGCGGGAGGATGGACTCGAAGTGCCGCCCCAACAGCTCGCCCGCCTCGTACCCGAGCCAGCCGAGCAGCGTGGCGTTCGCGGCCAGCACGCGGCCGTCGTCGGCGAGCGACAGGAAGCCGCACGGCGCGTTGTTCAGCATCTCGTCCATGCGAACCGGTGCGGGCACGGGCTCAGTCGCCGTCCCCGTCGTCGAGGTACTCCCGGATGACGCGGATCGTCTCTTCCGGGTGGCTCATCTGCGGGCAGTGGCCCGTGGCCTCAAGCACGCGCAGCGTGCTGTGGGGCAGGTGCCGCGCGAGGTAGTCGCCCACCTCGGCGGGCGCGATGGCGTCCCCCGAGCACTGCATGATGAGCGAGGGCACGGGCACGCGCGGGAGGTCGGCGCGGTTGTCGGAGAGGAAGGTGGCCTCGGCGAAGCGGCGCGCGACGCGCGGGTCGGTCGAGCAGAAGCTCTCTTCCAGCTCGCGCGCCAGCTCCGGCCGCTCGGGGTTCTTCATCACGGCGGGCGCGAGGAAGTTGGCCCAGCCGATGTAGTTGCGCTCCATCAGTTCGAGCAGCCCCTCGATGTCGGCGCGCTCGAAGCCGCCGCGGTAGTCGGGCGGGTCGTCGATGTAGCGGGGCGACGGGCCGACGAGGACGAGGCGCGAGAAGAGCTGCGGCTCCCTGATGGAGGCGAGCATCCCGACGACGCCGCTGACGGAGTGCCCCACGAAAATCACCTCGCGCAGCGCCAGCGCCCGGCACACGTCGAGCACGTCCTGCGCGTAGCCGCCGAGCGTCGAGTAACGCCTGGGGTCGTAGGCGCGCAGGTCGGACTTGCCCGAGCCGACGTAGTCGAAGAGGACGACGCGGTGGTCGTCCTCGAAGGCGGGCGCGACGAAGCGCCACATGTTCTGGTCGCACCCGAACCCGTGGGCGAAAAGTAGGGGGCGCGTGCCGCGGCCCGACACCTTCACGTTATTCCGCTTGAGAATGTCTACGGACAATCGAGAACTCCCTCGTGTCATTTGCCGCGGCGGACGAGGCTCGCGGCGACGGCCGCCAGCTCGGCCAGCTCGACCGGCTTGGGCACGTGCATCTGGTAGCCGGCCCGCAGCGCGTGCATGCGGTCTTCCGTACGCGCGTAGGCCGTCAGGGCGATGGCGGGGACGCGCCCGCCGGCCTCGGCCGGGAGTCTGCGGATGCGCCGCATCAGCTCGTAGCCGTCCTCGTCGGGCATCCCGATGTCGCTGATGAGAAGGTCGGGCGCGGACTCCCCGATTGACTCCAACGCCTCGGCCGCCGAAGCCGCGACCGCGACCTCGGCGCCGCACTGCCCGAGCCCCGCCTTCAGCATCTCGCGCGTGTCGGGCTCGTCGTCCACCACCAGAATCTTCAGGCCGTCGAGGCGGTCGAACAGCTCGAACGCGGGCAGCGTGTTCCTCGCCGCCGGGTGGACGCGCACGCTCTCTTCATCCGCGTGGTAGACCGGCGCGACGGGCAGCAGCACCGTGAAGGTCGCGCCGTGCCCCTCGCCCGGGCTCTCCGCGCGGACGGTGCCGCCGTGGAGTTCGACGAGGTGGCGCACGATGGCGAGCCCGAGACCCATGCCGCCGTGCTGGCGCGTCGTCTTCTGGTCGGCCTGCCGGAAGCGGTCGAAGACGTGCGGCAGGAAGTCGGCGGGGATGCCGGAGCCGGTGTCGCTCACCGCCACCTCGACGTGCGAGTTGACGCGCTCAAGTCTGACCTGCACGCGCCCGCCGCGCGGGGTGAACTTGATGGCGTTGGCGAGCAGGTTCCAGACGATCTGTTGCAGGCGGACGGGGTCGCCCGAGACGGAGACGGCGCCGGTGTCCAGCACCTTCTGCAGGCGCACGCCCTTGGCCTCGGCCGCGGGGCGCACGGACTCGACCGCCGCCTCGATGAAGGAGTTCGGGTCAACCGGTCGCACGTCTATGCGGAGCTTGCCCGTCACGATGCGCGACACGTCGAGGAGGTCGTCGATGAGCTGCGCCTGCGCGCGCGCGTTGCGCTCGACGGTCTCGAAGGCTTTCATGGCCGACTCGCTGTCGAACTGCCCGGTGCGGAGCATGTGCGCCCAGCCCAGTATCGCGGTCAAAGGCGTCCGCAGCTCGTGCGAGATGGTGGCGAGGAACTCGTCCTTGAGGCGGCTCGACTCCTGCGCCTCGCGGTAGAGGCGCTCGGCCTCGGCGCGCGCGCGCTGCGCCGCCTCGTAGAGCCGCGCGTTGTCCATCGCGACGGCCGCCTGCGCGGCCAGCCCCGCGACGATGCGCGCGTGCCGCTCGGTGAAGACGCCGGCCTCGGGCGCGCCGAAGAAGAGGCCGCCCAGCACCTCGCCCGAGCGCGAGACGACGGGCACGGCGAGGTAGCTGACGACGGGCAGGTGCCCCTCGGGCATGCCGTAGTAGGGCGAGTTCTTCCCGTAGCGCGGGTCTTGCTTCACGTCTCGGATGAGCACGACGCCCTCGCCGCGGAAGGTCGGGCCGAAGAGGTCTGTGGCGCGCGGCATGGGGAAGTGCGCGAACGCCTCGCGCGGCACGCCCGACAGAGTGTAGAGCATGTAGGAGGCGCCCTCTTCGTTGAGCACGTTGTAGAAGAAGGAGCCGAAGCGCGCGCCCGTCAGCTCGGTCGCGGCGTCGGTGACGGCCTGCACCATCCGGTGGAGGTCGAGCTCGGCGGAGACGATCTGGCCCAGCTCGTTGACGGTGGCGAGCGCCTCGGTCTGCTCGCGCAGGGCCTCCTCGGTGCGCTTGCGCTCGGTCATGTCCTGCACGACGCCGAGCATCCCGACCGCGCGACCCTCTTCGCCGTAGAGGCCGCGCCCGCGCGCCAGCACCCAGCGGTGCGAGCCGTCCTGGTGCACCACGCGGTACTCGATGTCGTAGTCGCCGCGCGAGGCCAGCGACTCCTCGACGGCGAGCTGCGCGCGCCCGCGGTCGTCCGCGTAGAGCCGTTCGCGCATCTCCGTCCAGGTGACGGGCGCGCCCGGCTCAAGGCCGAAGATGAGCGCGGCCGTCTCCGAGAGGTTGACGGCGTCGGACTTGATGTCCCAGCTCCAGTCGCCCAGGCGCGCGGCGGCCATCGCCAGGTTGAGGCGCGTCGCGCTTTCGTCGAGCGCGCGCAGCGCGCGCCGCTGCTCGGTGATGTCGCGCGCGACCTTCGAGGCCCCGACGATGCGGCCGTCGGGGGCGAGGATGGGCGAGACCGTGAGCGAGATGTCTATGAGCGTGCCGTCCTTGTGGCGGCGCACGGTCACGTAGTGCTCGACGCGCTCGCCCGCGCGGATGCGCGCGATGATGGCCGGCTCCTCGTTGATGTGGTCTTCGGGGAAGAGGATGGTGACGTGCCGGCCTATCACCTCCTCGGGCGTGTAGCCGAAGATGCGCTCGGCCCCCTTGTTCCAGCTGGTGATGATGCCTTCGAGGGTCTTGCTGATGATGGCGTCGTCGGCGGACTCCACGATGGCGGCGAGCCGCGCCTGCGCCATCTCCGCGCCGCGAAAGTCGGCGGCCGGTTCTTTCGCCGCGTCGGCGCGGGGCGGTTCCTCCTGCGGGCTCTCGATGGTCATAGACACACTTATCCGGTCGGGACGAATGAAAAGGGCTGTCGGCGACAAAGTCAGGGGGGTGAGGTTGATTATACAGAAAATGAAAGAGGCCGCCATCGCGGCGGCCTTACCTTAAGCGTCGGCGTCCTCCGCGCGGCCGGTGGGCCGCCCGCGCTGCCTCCGCCGGAAGAGGCCGCACCAGAGCGCGACGAGGAAGCTCAGCAGACAGCCGAGCACGAGCCAGAAGCTCAACGCAGGCGGGACGAGGAGGCCGCGCATCGCGCTGAAGAAGGCGAGCCCGAAGGCGAGCCCCGCGACGTACGCGCCGCGTTCGAGCGTGCCGTTTAAGCGCTGCCCGGGCGGCGGCGCGGTGTCGCCCCCGGCGCCGAGACCGAGGAGGCCGCGCAGCCGGTCGTAGTCCCAGAGGAGCAGGTAGAGGGTCGCGAGGAGCATGAGGCCGGTGACGACGGGCGTCCCGCGGAAGTCGTAGGAGAGCGTGATGAAGAAGACGTTGAGCATGATCGCGAAGAACGCGAGCGCGCCCAGCGTGGCCGTCGCGCGCGAGAGCACGAGCAGCCCGGCGACCACCTGCGCCAGCCCGAGGAAGCGCCAGTAGGGGCCCGAGCGGTACAGCGTCTCGAAGAAATTCCCGATGTCCGACGCCGGGCTCATCGTCGTGAAGCGGCGCCCCAAGAGCTTCACCGCGCCCGTCGGGATGAACCCCACGGCCAGCAGCACGCGCGTCCCCAGCGTCAGCCGGTAGAGGACGGCGCGCGCGCGCACCCGGCGCTGCAACGCGCTCAGAGACCTGTCCGCGTGACGCACGAAGCCCTCGGTCATGTGGCGTGCAAGTCTGCGGCGTACCGCACGAGTCCGCTACTCCCTGTCCTTGCGCGCCGGCGGCTCGCGCCGGAGGGTGCCGCGCTGGACGTACTTCGGGCTGAAGGAGGCCACCTCGAAGCTGCCGCCGGTCAGCTTCGTCACCCGCGGCTTCGACACGTCGTACATCGTCAGCTCGACCTCCAGCGCGTCGCCCCGCAGTTCGAAGCGGGTCGTGACGAGGTTGCCGTTGATGGTGAAGCGGCTGTAGAGCGTCCCGCCCGACAGGTAGTTGTCGATGAGGAAGCCGTTCTTCTCGTCGATGACGAGCCGCCCCGCGCCGCCCCCCTCCGCGGGCCTGATCTCGTACTCGCGCACCTCGCGCCGGTCGGCGAAGACGTAGACGACCTTCCAGGTCTTCGACGGCCCGCCCGCGACCGTGCCGACGTGCAACTCCATCGCCGCCTCTTCCGCCTTGCCCGACGCCCAGTTGAGAGTCGTGACGCCCTTCCACGCGCCGTCCCACGACGGGGGCAGCCCCGCCTGACGCGAGGCCGCGGGGAAGGAGCAACAGAGCAGTAGTGCGGCGGCGGCCAGAACCCGCGAGATAGTCCTCATGCCTGTTCCTGACAGTCGAATCGTCCACCCGGACAGCACCACCCGCGGGGGCGGGCGGGTTTTCCGTGGCGCGGGCCCTGGTCGTAAACCCGCCCGCCCCCGCGGGTGGTGCTGTCGCTGTTGCCGGCGCGTCAGGTCGTCACGCGGTTAAGTTACTTGAACCAGATCGTGTCGGCGAGCCACTGGCCGTCGGTCTCGATCAGCGTGGTCAGGGGGCGGCCGTTCTTCATCTTGACCTTGGCGGTCTTCTTGCCGTCGGCCTCGCCCATCTCGGCGGAGGCGTAGAGGTCGTCCATCGAGTACTGCGCCGCCTCGCCCTTGGCCTTCTCGACGACTTCCTTCGTGATGCCGTCGCGCACGCGCGGGGTGAAGCAGTTCTTGAGCTTGTCGGCGTCGCCCGCCTTGACCAGGTCGAACTGGTAGGCGATGGAACTCTTCGGGTCGGCGAGCGAGCCTGACCTGCTGGCGGACGAGGTGTTCGACGCCGTCGTATTCGCCGTGTTGGCCGTCGTGTTAGTCGTGGCGTTGGTCGTCGTGTTGGTCGTGTTGGTCGTGGTGTTGGTGGTCGGGGAAGAGCAGGCGGCTAACAAACATCCCAGCGCGAATAGGGCGACGGACGGAGCTGCTTTTTTCATCGTTGGCTTCTTCTCCTGAAAGGAAAGTGGAAAGCACCGAAGTGACCCAGCCCGCGGCGGCGGCCGGCGCGGGCCGGGTTGGGAAGACCGGCCCCTTGAATTTAAAGCGCACGGAGTATATGCGCGAAACCGCCGTCAGGCAATCGGCAACACGCCGGGCAACGCACGCCTTCGGAAGGCGCTCTACTTCCCGGCCGTCACGGCGCTGCGGTGCAGTCCGTTCTTTCAGCAGTGGGCGGAGGGCTTGCGCCACAGGGGCAAGAGCAAGATGGCGGTCATCGCGGCGGCGATGCGCAAGCTCGTCCACCTCGCCTACGGGGTGCTCAAGACGGGGAGGCCCTTCGACCCGGAGTGGGCGCAGAAACAAAAAGCAGCTTGACTCGCAACACAGTATCTCACCCGCCGCCCCGCATCTCCGAAGGATAATGAGAGCCGGCGTGTCGGCGGTCGGGTGCATGCCGTTGTTAGGCCGCGCTCGTACCCAACTGCC
>DAIRFV010000216.1:0-10161 GCA_036794905.1 Pyrinomonadaceae bacterium
CCGGCCCGGCGTGTTGCGCGAGACGGTGCCGGGCTGGGAGCCCGGCGCTCCCGGGTGGGCGCCTCCGCCGCGAGGTCGCACCCAACTGCACGCCGCTGTAAGAGTCTTGCAACAGTCGGCATGAACCTCCTCTCCACGCGACACCTGCAAGACGGCTGCGGCGTGAAGAATCGGGGGGCTCCGACTCACGCGCGCGAGTCGGAGTCCCCCCGATTCTTCACATCACAGCCGTACGTTCTCGCTACGACCCAAGCAGTTGACTCAGATAGGCGTTGCTGAAGAGGCCGTTCGGATCGAGTTGCTGGCGGTAAGCGTTGTAGGCTTGCTGGCGTGCGCCGCGGCGTCGCCGGAGGTCGGCCATGAAGTTCTTGTTGAAGGGTTCGGTCGCGGTCTGGCCCGAGTTGTCAGTCGGGTCGTAGAAGCCGTACATCTTGCCGTGATGCGGGAAGCCTCCCATCTCGACCCACTTTCTCTCAACGTCGGCGAAAAACTGTAGGAGTTTGGCGGAATACTGTGGGCGAGCCGACTGGTCGTACTCGACGAAGCCGATCATGTCCAGGTTGATGAACCAGGTGTTTTCGGAGTCTTCGGTGAATGTCGCCGACATAGCCGTGTCGCCGCCCTTGACGAAGCGGAACTCCATCGGCGCCGCGATGTGGAAGTTGCCGTCTTGTAAGACGATTTGCGAGACGACATCCAGGCCGTCCCAGACTTTGCCGAGCCCCGCGTCGTCAATGGCGGGCATCGGGATGTAGTAGGACATGAAAATAACCCGCACCGCGCCGGTCAGCCACAACTCCGAATGCGCCTGATTGGCCGTGGCAACTTCCGGCTCGACCACGTCGAAGGTGACGGCCGCGATGACTGCGGGATTATCGAAGCCATCCTGGATAACACCGGAGATGGTGTTGCCCGGGCTCACTGCATACTGTGCCCGCTGGGCCGCGTCGGCTCCGTATTTCGCAAAACCCTGTAGGTACGGTGCGCCGTAGACGGGTGGTTGTTCACTTGCCAGAGCGCACGCATTGAGAAAATCGGGGTTCGGCGGCCCGTTCGGAGTCTTCGGGGACGGGTCGTCCTTCACGTCCCAATACAGCGCGAGGAAGTTCTTGGCGTACAGGGGGAATCCAACAGAATCAGTGGCGTAAGGGGTGAAGAACGTCTCCACACGCGTGTGGTTTTGCAGGAGCGTCTTATATTTCGCAACGAAGGCCGACTTGTCGGCGAGCCCCAGGCGCTCCGTGCTGCCCTGGAGCGTCGTCGTATACGGGCGGCTTATGACATCGAGCGTGAGTGACGTTACAATCCCCAAACCGCCCAAAGACACGCGTGCGAACTGCAAAGGCGACCAGCCGTCTACCTTCGCCGACTGCGCATCCAGCGTCGTCACCGTCCCGTCGGCGAGCAGGATGCTGAACGCCGCCACGGTCTCCGCGAAGATCGGCGCGGAGATTGTAGCCCCATGCACGTCCACCGCGGTCATACCGCCGAGACTGAAAAAGCCACCCGCCGTCACCGTCTGCATCATGAGGTTGTGTTGAGTGAGGAAGGCGTCAAGCTCATCCTCGCGGACGCCCGCGTTCAACGTGACCTGATTCTCTCCCGGCCCCAGCACGAGGCGCTGGTCCTGACCGGCGCCCAGGTCCGCATAGCACGACAAGTCCACGAGATATTCGCCGGTCGTCTGCGGCACCGCGCCGCGGTTGTCATTGATGACCAGCGGCGTCTGCGAGTGGCGCTGGCCTGAGACTCGGACGGTTGCGCCGGGCACTTTGGCGACATCGGCGACCACCTGCTTCAACTCTTCGAGGTTGGTCGGCGCGAAGTAGTATTTCGTGCCGTCTGTTGGGGGATTGTGGACGAGGTTGCCGCTCCAGTTTTGCCATGTCGGTGCCGAAGGGGATGGGAGGCCTGCTTCTGTGTTGTTCGCCATTCTTACCTTCCTTAACGGGGTTAGCGGTTTCCGAAATTAACCAGTTCGAAGCTCCTCATACTTTGAACGGGAAGTCCTCTCAGAGTTTGAAAGGGTTGGTCGTCACCCGCTTGGAGGAATTGAGGAGCAGGCACAGCCCGTTCGGACTCTTGCAGCGGGCGTTTTACCCGCGCGGCCGAATCCGATGGCAATGAGAACTATTGAGAGACCATGAACCGAAAGCACGGCTAGGGTGGGAGCAACATACGCCCTCAGGCACGACAACGTCAACAACAATCTCCGCTGTTTCTTCGAAGCGCAACAAAACCTTCATGCCTCCTTAACTGCCCTAGTGATTTTTGCTTGGAAGCAGCGGCGGATTCATCGGATTGTCATTCCCCGTCAAAAAATATGCTCGACACCCGCGAAGTTTGCGAATAGATTCTTGCCCTCTTGTACGACCTTCGCTCCTTTTCACGACTCATCAGAGTGTCGAGTTCCACAGGTATTTTCTTTTTAAAGCCCTCTGGTTGAAGTTGTTCGTTCTGCCGTTCGGACGGAATTGTCGTAGCATCAGATTCACCCTCGACACACTTCCTCAGTGCCCATGCGCGCCGCCGCGCGTGGGCGAGTCAGCGTTTCTCAGTCCTGAGTTGGCGCGGCCTTCGCCTCCTCGCACGTGGCGCGGGCGCGTCCCCTCCTCTCCGAGAAACTAACGTTCCCATAGCCACACGTCCACCGCTCTGCGTCGTGACCTCGACACAGCGGAGTTGACCCTGTTCCAACACATCCGGAGAGCCGCGCGCTTCTCGCCCGAAGCACAACCGGCGGGTCTTCGTTTAATCCGGCGCGTGACGGAGTAGTCCGCCGCGGCGCCGGTTGACGGCTCGCGCGCGGTCTCGGCCGCCCGTCTTCGGGCGCGACCGGGGCTGCCCCTGACCGCCGAAGGGGATGCCTTCGGCGACTACCGCGTACCACTCGTTCCGACTTCCTGAAAGGAAAAAAGTCATGGCTCAATTCGATGATCTCGCCGAGAAATTCGGGCACGACAGCAATGAACTTAAGGCGGGAGAAGAGATTGTCTCGACGGTCAAGGTCAACAGCCTCGACGAACTGAAAGCACTCTTCGACCACGGCGATCCGCCGGAGGCGCGTGCATTCGTCGGCGGCAACATCGGCTCCGCCCCGACCGCGGCGAGCCTCCCGAGCCGCGTCGAGGCGCACATCTTCGGCGACGCCCCCCTCGCCGACGCCGACGCCGAGCAGCTCAAGGCGGCCTTCCCGGTGGAGGTGACGACCCTCTCCGCCCTCAATAAGACCCTCAATCCGGGTGAGGTCTGGAACCTCGGCACCTCGACCAGCCCGGTCTCGATCAACCTCGGCACGCTGACGATGGAGGCCGGCTCTTCCATCCGCATCCAGAACACGATCCTGAAGTTCACCGTGCAGACGCTCATCCGCAACTCGGGGAGCAGCACCAGCACGGTCAACTACGACATCGGCATCTTCGGCGCGACCGGCGCGACCGGACCCACCGGGGCGGCGGGCTCGACGGGGGCCACCGGCGCCGTCGGGACGCCCGGCACCTGCACCGTCTCGAACTCCGAGCCGGGCGACGACGGTGGCAACGGCGCCACCGGCACCATCGGCTCCACGGGCGGCGTCGGCCAGCCGGGCGGCGCCGGACTCGCGGCGCTCAACGCCTACATCACGATTCAGCAGGGACTGACCGGAAGCGCCGGCCAGCTCGTGGTCGCGACCACCTCGGGCACGGGCGGCGCGGGCGGCATGGGCGGCGCGGGCGGCGTGGGCGGGCCCGGCGGTCAGGGCGGCGACGGCGCCACCTGCGCCTGCACCGGCACCTCGGGCATCACGAAGACGCGTTCGACTGGTATCGAAGGCGCGCGGCGAACGAGGCCGGTTGGGACGAGGAGAGATGGTTCGCGACCTATCAGGCGGCGCGGATGCGGCTGGCGCTCGGGCACGAATGGAACGAGGCGCTGCCCGACTTACTCGGCGCCTACGCGCTCCGCCCGAGCCGGCTCGAACCGCTTTACGACATCGTCCACCACTACCATGAGCGCGACGAGTACGCGCTCGGCTATCTCTATTTCTCCCGGGCGCTCGTCGGCTTCGACTACCCGGCCGACACACTCTTCATCGACCGGGCGGTCTACGACTACAAACTCATGCTCGAAGGGGGGCTCTGCGCCCTCGGCGCGGGGCATTACGCGGAGGCCTTGGCCGCGACGAATCGCGTCTTCGACACGGAGGTGTTGCCCGACTGGGTGGCCGAGATGGCTTCGCAGACGCGAAGCAGCGCCCTCGCCGCGCAGGCGCCCCCGCCGCGCGGCGAAACAGGCCGGAATCGAATCGTGGTGCTCGTCGCGTTCCACAACCCCGGGCACTTCCTCGACAACTGCGTCGAGAGCCTGCTCGCGCAGGACTACGACAACTTCGAGGTCTTGTTGCTCGACGACGCCTCGGGCGACGGCTCGCCGCGGAGGCTGCCGCGCGACGACCCGAGGTTTCGGCTCGTGCGCTCGCGGCAAAGGCGCGGGGCCGCCTGGCACCAGCACCGCGCGCTGACGCGCTTCTGCCGCCCCGAAGACATCGCCGTCTACCTCGACGGCGACGACTGGCTGGCCTGCGCCGACGCACTCACACAGGTCAACGGTCTCTACAACCGACACGACTGCTGGGTCACCTACGGCCAGTCCAACTCGACGCGCGGCGAGATTGGGGCCGCGCGGCCCTTCGCCACGCGCGAGGCGTTCGCGCGGCTGCGCGAGTCGTGGGTCGTGTCCCACCTGCGCACGCACCGCGCGGGGCTCTACCAACGAATCGCGGAGCAGGACCCCGACTACGAGTGCATGAGAGACGCCGCGGGCGGGTGGCTGACTTCGGCCGTTGACGCCGCCGTGATGTTCGCCGTGATGGAGCTGGCGGGCTTCGACCGGGTGATCTACAACGACAGCGTCCTGCACGTCTACAACTCCGAGAACCCGAGTTCGTGGCACAACTCAGGCCGCGACGCGCAGCGCGCGAGTTTCCACTTCGTGCAGTCCGGGCGGCCTTTCGGGCGCGTCGAAAGTTACCTGCCGGCCGTCGCAGAAATGCCTCGACTGACGGAGGAGGAGCCGGCATGACGACCCCGCTCGTCAGTTGCGTGACCGTCGCGCGCGGGTCGCTGCCCGGACTCAAGGAGGCCGTGCGCTGCTACTGCGAGCAGACCTACGAGCGGCGCGAGCTGATCGTCGCCGTCGCCCGCGACGAGCGATACCTCCGCGCCGTCGAAGCGTTCGTCTCCTCACTCGGCCGCGGAGACATACGCGTGCTCGCTCCGGACGAGTCGCGCGGCGCTGACCCGATGGCAGAGGCGCTGCGCGCGGCTTCCGGCGAGTTCGTCTGTGTCTGGGTCGACAACGAGCGGAGCCACTCGGCGCGTCTACAGGTGCAGGTCAATCACCTGACCACGTCCGGCGCCGCATGGTCGGTCATGGGCGAAAGGCTCATCTTCCTTCTGCCCGAGCGGATGGTCTACTGGGTCGCCGCCGCCGGCGCCGCCGAGGCCGCGCGCCGCTACGGCGTCGCCGAGACGCTGATGGCCCGCGCTGGGGAGGCCGCCGAGCGTTGGGGACGACTTCTCGATGTTGAGGGCGAAGCCGTCCCGGCCGAACCACACCGCATGCCTGCCGACGCGTCCTTCCTCGCCGTACGCGTCTTCGGCGAACTGCTCGACCCGCACGCGCGCCCCGACGAGGCGCTGTTGAAGGAGACCAGCCGCGACCACGACGCGTGCCGCGCCCGCGCCGAACTCTTCCGCATCGCGCTGGCACAGTCGAGGCTGCCGCGCCCCTGTCTGGTCCGTGCGCTCTCGGGGAACGGCGAGTTTGTGACGGTGGATGTTAATTAAAGGGGCGTCGCCATGAAGATGAATGAATATCTCAACACCACACACGACACTTTGACGGCGGCGAGTACAACGCCGACGCCCGGCCGCGACGCTTCCCTGTCCGACCTCCCCGCGGAACGCGCCGCGGAGTTCTTCGAAGTGGCCGGCATGCTCGAACACGACGCACAGACCCTGCGCGCGGGCGTCGAACTGCGAAGTCACCTCAGACTCCCCACGATGGAAGACGGGCGGCGCGTCCTTTCGCGCGCGACGCCCGAGGAGCGAAAGCGCAGGGGCGCGACTTTCTTCGACGCAATCCGCAGTCGGCAGCGGCTAGGACAGGGCATGCACGACCGTGGCGAAGCCTTCACGTTCGCCGACGCCGAGCCGACACAGTCCGACGGAAAGGGGCTCGCGCGCCACCTCCCCGTGCGCGTGTGCGCCATCTCGGTCGCGCACAAGACGCTCGCCGCGGGCGAGGTTTGGGACGTGAGCGTGAGGGGCGAGGATTGGGGGGTGGATGACGTTGAAGAGCTGTACGTCATCGTCAACGTCGGCGTCCTCGTCATGGAGCCGGGGGCGTCTCTCATCGTGCGCGGCAACGTCTTCTCACTCGTCTGCCAGCGGCTCGTCAGGAACGGGCCAGCCCCCGAGAACGTAGTGCCGGGCCCTGACAATTTCGACATAGGCATCCTCCCCACTCCATTCTCGGTTGACACAGGTTCGGGGCCGCTCGACGGCGCGGACGGCGCGGACGGTTCCGACGGGAGGGACGGACTCGACCTCGAAATCCGGACGGGGATGCTCGGCCCGCTGGTCGTGGACGAAACGGCCGAAGCAGGCCCCGCGGGCAGCGCGGCCACGGCCGGCGGGCCGGGGCAGGACGGCACGCGCGGGCGCACCGGAGGCATGTGTAAGCTCGCCGAGCTGACTCTCAGAGAGGTTGCGGGAACGAGAGGCGTCGTGACGGTCTTCGCGCAGGCCGGGCACGGTGGGCGCGGCGGTGACGGGGGGCGGGGCGGGCACGGCGGACGCGGCGGACACGGCGGGAGCGGCGGGCGTTCCCTGCGCGGCCCCGTTCCGGGTGGCGACGGCGGCGACGGCGGCCCGGGCGGTGACGGTGGTGACGGCGGCAGGGGCGGACACGGCGGAATCTCTTCGAACGTCTACATCACGGTCGAGCCGCCAGACGCGCATAAAGTTTTCGCGTTTGCTCAGCCGAGTCAACCGGGCGAGGGCGGTGCAAGCGGCGTCGGCGGGCACGGCGGCGAGGGCGGCACTCCGGGACTCGGGTCTCGGACGGAGGAGGACGGGCGGCGAGGGCTTCGCGGAACGGACGGCACACATGGAACCCCGGGGCGCGGCGGCAGGTCACGTCCCGCCGCCGCGCTCTTCCTGAATGGCGAACCGCTCTGAAGCCCTCCACTCACGGACGGGCTCCTGCATCCGCTTAGACTAAATCGAAGAGGAGGACTTCGGACTCTTCGTCGGCCCTGACCGTGAGCGACTCCTCGTCGCTGACGGCGGCGCCGTCACCAGCGCCGAGTCGCTCACCGTTCAGCGTGACCGCGCCCTTCACAACCTGAAGCCACGCGTGGCGCCCGTGCGCGAGGTTGTGCGTCACCTCTTCCCCCGCGCCGAGCAGCGCGTCGTACAGCCTCACGTCCTGGTAGAGTGTGACAGACCCATCCGTCCCACCCGGCGCGGCCACGAGGCGCAGACGCCCGCGCCGCTCCTCTTCCGGGAATGCTTTCTGCTCGTAATACGGCCGCAGCCCGTCGCGCTCGGGGCGTATCCAGATTTGCAGGAGGTGTACGGGCTCGTCCGGCGAGGGGTTCATCTCGCTGTGCGTGACGCCCGTGCCGGCGCTCATCTTCTGCACCTCGCCCGGGCGTATCACGCCGTTGCCGCCCGCGGAGTCGCGGTGTTCGAGCGCGCCCTCGATGACGTAGGTGATGATCTCCATGTCCGCGTGCGAGTGCGGCGGGAAGCCGGACGAGGGCGCGACGAAGTCCTCGTTGATGACGAAGAGGTCGCGGAAGCCCGTCCAGCGCGGGTCGTAATAACGGTTGAAAGAGAAAGTGTGGTTGCCGTCGAGCCAGGGCGCGCGCGTCTTGCCACGCTCCCCCGCAGGTCTCACTCTGATCATCGTTTTTGTCTCCCCCTGGCTGTTACCAGTTCTTCACGTTCGATATTTAGATAAGAAGGCCGGGGCGGCCGAGAGTTTCGTCCGCCCCGGCGCAAATTGTCGTCCGTCCGCTAACGCCCTTACTGGCCGGCCGGCTTCGGCGCGGCCTGCACCACTTCGAGGTTAAGCTCGATGTTGACCTCGTCGCCGATGGAGAGCCCGCCGCCGGTCATGGGGCCTCCGAAGTTGATGCCGAAGTCGCGGCGATTGACTTTCGTCTGCGCCGCGACGCCGAAGCGGGTGTTGCCCCTCGGGTCTTTCACCGCGCCCACGACGCTGAACGGGAGCTGCACCGGCTTCGTCACGCCCTTCAGAGTCAGGTCGCCGTGGAGGACGTAAGCGTCCTTGCCCTTCCGCTCGACGCGCGTGCTTTTGAAGGAGAGCGTCGGGTACTTCTCGACCTCGAAGAAGTCTGCGGTGCGCAGGTGCTTGTCGCGCGCCTCGACGCCCGTGTCGATGGATGTGGCCTTCGCGGTGAACTCGACCGACGACTTCGTCACGTCCTTATCGTCGTAGCGAACCGTCCCCTCGAAATCCTTGAAGCGACCGTCAACCCAGTTGATCTCGTAGTGACGGACGGCAAACCCGATGGTGCTGTGCGCCGGGTCGATCTTGTATTCGCCGGCCGGGATGGGCGCGTAGGCGACCTTCGTCTCCTGAGCCTGCGCGGTGGCGGTCGCGGCGGCCGGGCCGCCGACAAAGGGCAGCACCAAAAGCGTCGCGAGCGCCGCGGTCATGACTGTTTGCTTAAAGATCTTCATCCTGCTCTCCTCCGATTTCAGTCCCCGGAATTTATGCTTTCGCTCGAAGCGTCATAACTTAACTCCTTTGAAGAAAAGTTAAGTCAAAAAATTTTATGCCTGCTCGCCGCGCAGGGCTTCGAGCAGACGGTTCAAGGTCTTCAACTGCTTCTCGCCGAGGTGGCCCGCCAGGCGGCGGTGGCTCTCGACGACGGGCTCGTCCAGTTCGGCGAGGAGCCGCAGCCCCTCGTCCGACACGCGCGCGATGACCTGGCGGCGGTTGTGCGCGGGGCGCTCGCGCGAGACGAGGCCGCGGGCTTCGAGCCGGTCGAGCAGGCGCGTCACGTCCGGGACGGTCGTCACCATCCGCTCGCCTATCTCGCGGCACGAGAGCCCTTCCGACCCCGCGCCGCGCAGGATTCTGAGGGCGTTGTACTGCGTGCCCGTCAGGTCTGCGAGCTTGAAGACCTCGGCGGCGCGCGACCCCAGATACTCGGCCGTGCGCGCGAGGTTTAAGATGACCTCCTCCTCCAGACTCCCGAAGGGCTTGGTCTGCCTAATCTCTCTTTGCAATCTGCTCACCACGACAGACAGTATACTTGTCATAACGACTATTGTCAAGACGTAAGTGTTGAGGGTGCAGGGACGCCCCGGCGGGACGGCGGTTGCCGGGGGCACCTGTTTTGAACGGCGCGGGCAAAACTTATCTTATCGCCTCATAAATATAATCAGCTTGATTTTATACGGTCGGTTAATTAGCATGACTTATCTCTAACCCTCAGGGCAGCGCTCCACACCGCGTTCGCGGCACACGCGGCGGGGGAGCGCCGACTGTTTTCCGTTCGAGGGACGATGCCCGGCGACACACTCAACGCGACACTCCCGGCCGAGGCGCCCTACGACGAGATGTTCGGCGCCGACGGACAGTGCCGCCCGCAGTATCAGGCGCTCTTCAAGAGGCTCGACGAAATCCCGCGCGAAGAGCTGAACCGGCGCCAGCTCGCCGCAAACCTCTCCTTCCTCCACCAGGGCATCACCTTCACCGTCTACGGGCGCGACGAGGGCACCGAGCGCATCTTTCCTTACGACCTGCTGCCGCGCGTCATCACGGGCGCGGAGTGGGAGACGCTGGAGCGCGGCCTGAAGCAGCGCATCACGGCGCTCAATCTGTTCTTAAAAGACATCTACCACGACGGCCGGATTCTGAAGGACGGCGTCGTCCCGGCCGAGCTGATCTACACCTGCCGCCACTTCCGGCGCGAGATGCGCGGCGTGGACGTGCCGCGCGACATTTACATCTCCGTCGTCGGCACAGACCTCGTGCGGCTGCGCGACGGTCGCTTCGTCGTGCTCGAAGACAACCTGCGCGTACCCAGCGGCGTCTCCTACATGCTCGCCAACCGGCAGGTGATGAAGCGCGTCTTCC
>DAIRFV010000217.1:0-10124 GCA_036794905.1 Pyrinomonadaceae bacterium
CCGACGGTGAAGGCGCGGTAGAGCGACTTGCCGTTGGCGCTCGTGACCATCGTCTCGCCGAGGAACGGGGCGAAGAAGTTCGTCCGGGCGTAGTCGAGGAAGCGCGTCAGGTGGACGCCCTTGGCGTGCGTGAAGTCGAGGTAGAGCGAGAGGTTCTGGGCCAGCTCCTGCTCGAAGGCGACGTTGGTGGTGTAGATGCGCGGGTTGGCGTAGTCGCGGCTGAAGACGCGCACGCCCGAGAAGCACGGGAAGGGGTTCGAGACCGCGCCCGCGACGCAGGGCGTCACCGTCGAGGGCGGCGTCACCAGCCCCGGCCAGACGGGGCCGGGCACGCCCGACGAGATGATGGGCGTGTTGAGGAAGATGGTCTGCTGCTGCACGCCGTTGGTCGTGATGGAGCCGACCTGGCTCAGCATGTTCTGGCGCGCGTAGTAGATGCCGTAGTTGGCGCGCAGCACCGAGCGGCCGTTGCTCGCGATGTCCCACGCGAAGCCGACGCGCGGCTGGAACTGCTTCTTCTGGCTCGGCAGCCGGCCGTCGGACGGGAAGCGCGGGTCGTTGAGGAAGATGCCGTAGGCCGTCTCCGCGGGCGGGACGACGGGCTCGGGGAAGAGTTGCGCCTCCCAGCGCAGGCCGAAGGAGGCCGTGAAGTTCGGGCGAATCTTCCACGAGTCCTGCGCGAAGAGCGCGAGGTCTTCGTTCGAGATGTCGGAGAAGCCCGCGGCGTCGGTCGCCGGGCCGGTGCGGCCCGCGCCCTGCAAATACAGGAGGAGCGGGCCGCCCGTCGCCGTCGTCCCGGCGGGGCACGGCGTCGGCGCCGTGACGTAAGTTCCGTTCGAGCAGCCGACGGTGGCGGGGCCGAAGCCGCCCGCCGCGGCGGGCGAGGCGTAGCGCAGGAAGCCCGAGACGCTGTCGAAGATGTAGCGGCCCTGGAAGAAGCCGCGGAAGACCTGCGAGTTGCGGCTGTGCACCCACTCGCCGCCGAACTTGGTGGTGTGGTTGCCCGAGACGATGGAGAAGTTGTCCTTGAACTGCGCGCGCCAGAAGGTCTCGTCCACGGTCGGCCCGAGGAAGAAGGGGTTGCCGAAGCGGAAGGTGGTGGCGAAGCCCATCGCCGTGTCGGCGGGCACGTTCGACTCGACGGCCGAGCGCGGCCGCTCCTCGCGCCCGTAGGTGAAGTGGAACTCGTTGACCTTCGTCGGCGAGACGGTCGAGAGGAGGTTGACGTTGAAGGCGTGAATCTTCGAAGGCCCCTCGATGCCGTTGGCCGAGTTGCCGTAGGTCGCCACGTCGAAGGTCTGGTTCTCGTTCTTCGAGTGGTCGAAGTTGTGCGAGAGCGCGAGGTGGTTGTTATCCGACAGGTGCCAGTCGATCTTGCCGAGGATGGCGGAGTTGCGCACGGGGCGCTCGATGGGCAGGCCCTCCTCCTGATTGAGCCGCGCGCGGAAGAAGCCGAGCAGCGCGAGCCGCTGGCAGTCGGCGTTGGCGTCGATCAGCCCCTCGTTGCCGACGACCGTCGGCGCGGAGACGGGGCACGGCGTCGGGCCGACCTGCTCGGAGAGGTTGGCGCGCGTCAGGTTCTCGAAAATCTGCTCGTAGGCGACGAAGAAGAACGCCTTGTCCTTCCTGAGCGGGCCGCCGACGTTGGCGCCGAACTGCTCGCGGTGGAAGTCGGTCAGCGACTTCCCGTCCGACGTGTTGGCGGTCAGGGCTTCGAGGCGCTGGAAGTGGAAGAGCGAGCCGTGGAACTCGTTGGTGCCCGACTTGGTGACGACGTTGACGACGCCGCCCGCGGTGCGCCCGAACTCGGCGGTCGCGCCGGTGGCGATGACCTGGAACTCCTTGACGGCGTCGAGGGGGATGTCGATGGCGGCGCGCTGGCCGCCGGCCTGCTCGCCGAAGAAGCCGTTCATGTAGTCGCCGCCGTCGAGGCTGATGTTGTTGAAGACGCCGCGCTGGCCGGCGAAGTTGATCTCGTCGCCGTCCGGCCCCTGCGTGACCGAGACGTTCGGCGTCAAGGTCAGGAGGTCTTCGAACTTGCGGCCGAGGACGGGGAGGTTGGCGACGGCGCGCTCGTTGATGGTCGTCGAGGTCTGCACGCTCGCGGTGTCCACGGTCTGGACGGCCGAGACGTTGACGACCTCGTTGACGCCCGAGACCTTCATCTTGAAGTCGAGGTTGGCCGCCTGGCCGACGGTGAGGTTGAACTCCTCCTGCTGGAGCGTGGCGAAGCCCGACTTCGACGCCTTGACCGTGTAGCGCCCCGGCGGGAGCTGGAGGAAGACGAAGCGGCCGCTCTCGTCGGTCGTGAGCGAGCGGGTCAGGTTGGTCTCGACGTTCCTGACCTCGACGGCGGCGCCGGGCACGGTCGCGCCCTGCTCGTCCTGCACCGTCCCCTGGATGACGCCCGTCGTGATCTGCGTCTGCGCGCGCGCGCCGACCGCGAACGTCAATGCGAGCAGGAGCCCGAACGTGAGCCCGAAAATTTTCCCGGCGGGTTTGAAGTTGGTAGGGGGACGCATATTTTCTCCAGTCTGCGTTTGAAGAGACGTTAAGTTCGGCCGCCAGACCGCGGCGGCGGCACAGAGGGGGGCGAAGACTTCGGGAGTCTCCGGCGCGAGGGTTTCGGCCCGGGACGAGTCGGCAGATGTTAATGAGGCGGCGGCGCGACTGTCAACGTAAATGCGCGAGAGATTCAGGCGGAGTTCGGCCGCGCGCCGGACAAGCCCTCCAAGACGGCGACCGCGCGCGCGGGCGACGCCGTCCCGCCGCGTATCCCGCGCGGCCGGCCGACGGAGCGGAAGCGGCCTAAAGGATGAAGATGTCTCGGAACTGCGGGTCGGCGCGCAGGGCGTCGAGGCGCGGGTCGGCCCTCAGCATGTTCGCGGCCTCGGGGCTCGTGCGGGCCTTGTCGCGCGCCTTCGAGAGCCACGCGCGCGCCTGCTCCCGCTCGCCGAGCGAGGCGTGGACGAGCGCCACGTCCGCGGGCGCGACCTCCACGCCCGCGGCCGACAACTCGTCGAGCAGTCGCCGCGCCTCAGACCTGCGACCCGTCAGCGCGTAAGCCTGTCCGAGCGCGGCGGCGACGCGCGCGTCGCCGCCGCCGGCCAGCTCGCGCGCGCGCTTCAGCACGGCGACCGCCTCCGCGCGCCGCCCCTGCCGCACGTAGACGAGGCCGAGGATGAAGCGCGCCGGGATGAAGTCGGGGTCGAGTTCGAGCGTGCGGCGCAGGCGCTCGGCGGCGCGCTCGTAGTCGCGCGCGAAGTAGAGCCGCTCGCCGACGGTCGTCGAGATGATGGGCGAGAGCGGGTCGAGCGTGGCGGCGCGCTCGGCCTCGACAAGCGCCTCGTCGGCGCGCCCCGTGGCCGCGAGGAAGTCCGAGTACCAGTGGTGCGCCGTCGCGTACGAGGGGTTGAGCTCGACGGCGCGGCGGAACTCGCGTTCGGCCCCCTCGGCGTCGCGCTCCTGGTAAGCCTTGACGAGCGCGAGCGAGGCGTGCGCCTCCGAGAGTTCGTCGTCAACCTCGACCGCCTTCAGCGCCGCGGCGCGCGCGCGCCTGAAGCACTCGTCGGCGGGGAGCGACCCGTAGCGGTAGCCGCCGAGCACGCTGTAGGCGTCGGCGAGCCCCGCGTAGGCGGCGGCGTAGGCCGGGTCGAGGTCGATGGCGCGGCGGAAGTGTTCGACGCTCTTCTCGACGGCCTCGGCGTTGCGCTTGTTCCAGAAGTAGCGCCCGCGCAGGTAAGCCTCGTGCGCCTCGAAGACCTCGGTCGTGTGGCGCCGCGCGCGCCGCACGCCCCCCGCCTTCGACGCCTGTGCCGACGGAACTCGGCCCGGCACCTCGCGCCCCGCCCACAGGTAAACGGCCGCGGTGGTGGAGACCATCGCCACGCCGAGGGCGAGCGCCAACGCCGCCCTCGGCGGACGCGCCGCGCCGACGGTGATGGCCGCGGCCTCCGCCACTGCGCTCTCCTCGCGCCGCCTCGCGGCACGCACCTCGGACACTTCGGCCGCGGCCTCGACGGCGGCCTCGACGGCGGCCTCGCGCACGGGCTCGACGAAGCTGTAGCCGCGCCCCGGCACGGTGACGACGTAGCGGTGGGCTCCGGCGCGCTCGCCGAGCGCCTTGCGCAGCACGGAGACGTGCTGCGTCAGGTTGTTCTCCTCGACCGCCGTGTCGGGCCAGAGCGCCGCCATCAGCTCGTCCTTCGCCAGCACGCGCCCCCTCCGCTCGACGAAGATGACGAGGGTGTCGAAGACCTTGGCGGTGAGCGCCACCGTCTGCCCCTCGCGCAGCAGCACGCGCCGCGCGGGGTGGAGGCGGAAAGGCCCGAACTCGTAGACTCTCTCGTTCGTCTGCTCCATGACAAAAACTTCCTCGAACGTCCGACCCGGGGAGACCGCGCCCGCGGCGCGTGCAGCTTCGAAGTAGGACACTTCTAAGCGATTTCATAAACTTTTACAAGATTTCACAGCCCTTGAAAGACTCGGAGGCGGCCGCGGCCCCATCATCCTCCGCGCACACTCCCCGGCCGCGAGGCGGGGCGTACGGCAAAGGGAAGGCGGAGGGGTGAACGTCAGGCTTACCGTCCCTCACTTCCAAGCCCGCACGCCCTCCCCCGCGGCCGGCTGACATCTTGACGGCGAGGAGTCTTAACCGAGATGCGTGTGAAGAGTCTGGGGCGCGCGGTCGCGTTGTTGAGCTTGGCGTTGATGCCCGCTCACGCGCCCGCGCAGGGCGGGGCGAAGGACGACGGGAAGATTGTCGAGCAGGCGCCCTTCGCGCCGCCCGCGTTCGAGCAGGTGCCCGACCGTTTCAAGCAGCTCTACGGGCGCGACGGGATCGAGCGGGTGAGCAACTCGCCCGACCTCGAACTGCTCAAGATCAGGTACCTGAGCGACGGGCTCAAGGTCACGGGCTTCATCTACAAGCCGAGGGACGTGGCGGGCAAGAAACTGCCGGCCGTCATCTGGAACCGCGGCGGCGCGGGCGACGACACCGTCATCACGGCCGCCAACTACCTGCACTTTTACGAGATGCACCGCCTCGCCTCCGAAGGGTTCGTCGTGCTCGCCTCGCAGTACCGCGGCTACGACGGCGGCGAGGGAAAGGACGAGGTCGGCGGCGCGGACACGAACGACGTGCTCAACCTCTTCCCGCTCGCGCGCGCGCTCGGCTACGTGGACATGGAGCGCGTCTTCATGTTCGGCTTCTCGCGCGGCGCGCAGATGACTTTGCAGGCCATCCGGCGCGGCGCGCCCGTCCGCGCGGCGGCGGTCGTCGGCGCGCCCACCGACCTCGCGCTCAGCTTCCGCGAGAACCCCGGCATCCGCGACCTCATCACCTCGAACTGGGCGGGCGGCGCGGCGCGGCTCGAACAGAACATCGAGGAGCGCTCGGCCGCGCGCTGGGCCGACAAGCTGACCGCGCCCGTGCTCATCTTCCACGGCGGCGCCGACCCGGCCGTCTCGCCCACGCACGCGCTCGACCTCGCGCGCCGGATGGGCGAGGCCGGCAACCTCTACGAGCTGGTCGTCTACGCCCGCGACGACCACTTCGTCACGCGCAACACCGAAGACCGCCTGCGCCGTGCGGTTGACTGGTTCAAGCACCCGCGCACGAACTCGATCACCACGCCGCTGCGCGCGACCATCCGGGAGCGCGGCGTCGAGGCGGCCGTCGCGCAGTACCGCGAGCTGCGGAAGAGCCAGACCGGCCGGTACGACTTCGGCGAGCCGGAGCTGAACGCGCTCGGCTACGAGCTGCTCTTCACGGGGCGCGTCAAAGACGCCGTCGAAATCTTCGAGCTCAACGTCGAGATGTACCCGCAGGGCTTCAACACCTACGACAGTCTCGGCGAGGCTTATCTGGCCGCGGGCGAGCGCGAGCTGGCGATAAAGAATTACAGGAAGTCTTTGGAGCTGAACCCGCGGAACACCAACGCCACGGCCGCGCTCAAGCGCATCGAGCAGAAGTGAGCGCCGCGCGTAAGGAGCTACAGATGAGATCACTTTCGAGCGTCTGCGCGGCGCTGCTGCTGACGGCCGTTTCACTCGCGCCGTGCGCCGCGGCGCAGACGGGGGCGCCGCCGGCAGCGCCCGCCGCCCGCGACGAGACGGCCGCGGTGCGCGCCGCCTTCGAGAAGCTGGTCAAGGCTTTCAGGGACAGGGACGCGCGCGCGGTGATGTCGCTCATCGCCGAGGACGCGCTGCTGAGCCACGCCGGGTCGGCTGACAGAGACCACCCCGCGCTCGCCGAGGTGTTCGCGAAGATGCTCGCGCCCCGCCCGGAACTTTCGGAGACCATCGAGCCGGAACTCGAAGAGGTGCAGGTGTCGGGCGACACCGCATTCCTGCGCATCACGTGGCGGACGAAGTGGTCGCTGAAGGACTCGGGCAGAGAGGGCAGCTCCGTCGAGCGCGACCTCGAAATCTGGCGCAGGCAGCGCGACGGGTCTTGGAAGCTCTACAGGGGACTCGGCTGCAAGCTCCCCGCGCCCGCCGCGCCCGACTCGAAGGGCGGCGGGAAGAGCAGCGGGTAGAGCCGGCGGTGTCGGACGTTCGGCGGCGGGCTTGGCCGGCGCCGTCACTTCTGCCGGTCGCGCAGGATTGAGAGGTAAGCCGCCCACGGGCCGACCGCGTCCGCGTAGACCTTCGCCATCGTCCGCGCGATCTGCGCCACGTGGTCGAGGTCGTGGACGACCCACGCCGCGAGCAACTGGCCGAGCGTGACTTCGCCGAAGTCGGGGTGCCGCCCCGTCCGGCGGAGGTCGCCCGCGCCGAGGTTCAGCGCGAGCAGCTCCTCCACGTTGCGGCCGCGGAGTTCCCTGAAGGCCGCGAGCAGTTCAGTGAGGGTTTGGCCCTCGCTCTCGGTGAACTGTGCCGTCCGGTTGAACGGCGTGAAGGGGCGCGGGTCGCCCGAAAGAATGTGCCGCGCGCGCTCCATCCAGTCGGCGCGCTCGCCGTGCAGGAGGTGCCCGACGACATCGTAGGGCGACCACGTGCCCTCGCCCTCCGTCGCGCGCGCCCAGGTTTCGGGCACGCCGCCCAGGAGCGCGCCGACGGCCGCGGGCGTCCGCTCCAGCACCGCCACGGCTTCTTCCAAACGCAAATCTTCTCTCGTCATTTAAGAGACCTCCGGTTATCAATTACGCTCCCCGCCGACAGATTACAGATTGTAGATGTTTTGTACGGCGTGTTGAATGGCGGGCCGCGCTTAATCCACTTCGTCCCTCCGGACGGCCCACTCATCACAAAGTCGCGCGCGGGTTGCCGAGTTCGCATCAAAGTGTTCATCTACCGGCCGCGAGGTCTGCGGCGGCCGGACTTGCTCCACACCAGTTCAAAGGGTACGTACATGTCAGGTCTTTCTGCACCATCGAGCGAGAGGGTCGAGGCCCGCGCCGGTCGAGGCGGGCGGTGGGAACCGGCCGAGAGCCGTTCCCCGAAAGCACACGAACATAGCCCGCGCCCGGACGCGCCGGCGGCGCTGCGCCTGCTGACGACGAAGGGCGGGGCGCAGGGCGCTCAACTCCCCGCGCTGGCGACGCCCGGCGATTTGCGCGAGGCCGTCCAGTATCTGAAGCGGAGGCCGGGCGGCGCGACGCTGGCCGCCGCGCTCTCCGACGCCAAGCGCCGCGTGTTCGAGGCGCGCAAGGTCGAGGCTTACGAGTCGTGGGGCTTCGTCGCGCGCCGCGGCGAGCGCCTGCTGTTGACGAATCTCGGGCGGCAGTTCGCGCGCACGCTCGAGCCGGAGACGCGCGCGTACCGCGCCCTGCTCGACTCGAACCCGCCCTACCGCGCGGCGCTCGAATGGATTCACCGCGAGGAGATGGAACTCGTCACCTACGGCGACGTGGTCGCCTTCCTCCGCGAGCGCTTCGCGCCGCTCCTCAGTCCCGACGACGAGAAGCTCACGGAGGACGGCGTCGTCTGCTTCTTCCACCTCTGTCAGGCCGCCGAGCTGGGCACGCTGACCATCGGCAAGCGGGGCCAGCCCGCGCGCCTGCGCGTCGAGCGCGAAGGGCTCGCGGATTACGTCGAGCGGCGCGGCGCGGCGCAGCGCGTGGCGGCGCCGCAGCACACGCCGGGGGCGCCGGGGCGCGCGGGCGCGGGCGCGCGCGGCGAGGCGGACGACCTGTCGGCGGCCGACGCAGACGCCGAGAGGACGTGCCTCTTCATCACGTACGGCAGCCAGCCGTCGCACGTCGTGGCGCAGATTCAGACGGCGTTCGAGTTGGCCGGCATCAGGAGCCACACCTCGCAGCGCACCACGCCGGGCGAGGCCGCGGTGCTCGTCGCCGACGAGGCCGCCGAGGTGATGCGGCGCTGCGACGCGGCGCTCGTCCTGCTCTCGAAGGACGACTGCCGGCCCGACGAGTCGGGCACGCCCGCCGTCACGGAGCGCGCGCTCGTCGAGATCGGCGCCGCCTGCGTGCTCTACGACCGCCGCGTCCTGCTGCTGCTCGACGGGACGTTCGAGCTGCCGCCCGGACTGGCCGCGCTGCCACGCGTCACGCTCGGCGAGAGGGGGCTGACGTGGGACGCGGGGATCGAACTCCTGAAGGCGGTCAGGGGCTTCGTCGGCGGCGCGAGGCGGGATTGAGACCGTGGGCACGACGCGGCCGAGCCTTCCGCAGCGGCGCCTCGCGCTCCTCGCGTGCTGGGCGCTCTGCTGCGTCGCGCCCTTAGGTTCCACCCAAGTATTCTCACAGACGCCGGCCCCCCCAGCCCCTCCGCCGAACGCCGGCCCCTCCTCAACGGCGGAGGAACTCCCGCGCGGCCGGGTCGTCGAACAGGTCTCGGCGCTGCGCGATTCTTCGCAGACCTACGCGCTCTACCTGCCCTCGAACTACACGCCCGCGCGGCGTTGGCCGACCCTCTACTGCTTCGACCCGCTGGCGCGCGGCGCGATACCCGTCGGCCTGTTCAGCGAGGCGGCCGAGCGCTTCGGGTGGGTCGTCGTCGGGTCGAACAACTCGCGCAACGGCCCCTTCAAGGCTTCGGTGGACGCGGCCGCGGCCGTGTTCGAGGACACGCAGGCGCGGCTCTCGCTCGACGCCGAGAGGAGATACACGGCCGGGTTCTCGGGCGGGGCGCGTCAGGCCGTCATGATCGACCTGCTCTGCCGCCAATGCCTCGCGGGCGTCATCGCCGTCGGCGCGGGCTACCCGCCCAACTACAAGCCGACCGCGCCCGTCACGTTCGCGCTCTTCGGCGTCGCGGGCGTGGACGACTTCAACTTCCCCGAGATGAAAGACCTCGACGCCGACCTGGCGCGGGTCGGCGCGGCGCACCGCTTCGAGAGTTTCGCGGGCGGGCACGCGTGGGCGCCGCGCGAACTCGCGGCCGCGGCCGTCGAATGGATGGAGCTTCAGGCCATCAAGACGGGTAAGCGTGACAGGGACGAAGCGCTCGTCGCCGGCATGTGGGAGCGCAGGCTCGCCGAAGCGCGAAGGCTCGAAGCGGGCGCGAACCCGTACGCGGCCTTCAGGGCTTACGAGTCTCTGGCCGCGGACTTCCGCGGCCTGCGCGACATCGCGGAGGCGGAGAGAAGACTCGGCGCGCTGGGCGCGTCGAAGGAAGTTAAGTCCGCGCTCAAGGACGAGTCAGGGCAGTTGAGCCGGCAGCGGAGACTCGTGTCGGAACTCTTCGATTTGGCCGAGCGGCGCCGCGGCGAGTTCGAAGTGAAGGTGCAGGCCATCGCGGACTTCAGGCGGCTCACCGAAGAGCTGCGCGCGAAGGCGAAGGCCGAGGCCGACACGGGCGAGCGGCGTGTCGCGCGGCGCGTCATCAGTCAGTTGGCGGCGCGCTTCTACGAAACGGCCGCGAACCTGCGCCAGCGCCGCGCGCGCGCGTCCGAAGTGGTCGAGGCGCTGGAGACGGCCGCCGAGGTCGCGCCCAACAGCCCGTACATATTTTTCGAGCTGGCCGTCGCGCACGCCGAGAACTCCGACAGGAAGAAGGCGCTCGCCGCCCTCCGCACGGCGTTCGAGAAGGGCTTCAGAGACGCGGCCGCGCTGGAGCGCGAACACGCGCTCGACGCGCTGCGGGGCGAGGCCGAGTACAGGCGAATCGTCGAAGAGATTAAGAATTAACCACAGAGACACAGAGACACGGCTTCTTGC
>DAIRFV010000218.1:0-10118 GCA_036794905.1 Pyrinomonadaceae bacterium
CCCCCGGGAGGGCGCCTCCGCCGCGAGGTCGCACGCATCTGCACGCCGCTGTAAGAGCAACATCCCGTAAGGAAATCCAATAGACTGAGCTAAAGTCCGGGCCGTCCGTCAACGCCTCGGGTCACGCCGAAAACCGGTCGCAAGTCCTTTCAAGACCCTCGCTGCACCCACGCCGCCGTTCGCTGCAAACCTGAACCCGCGCCGCGGAGGGTGTTGTATAAACTCGGCCGCGTTTATGTGCGGCGACGGCCGTGGGTGCTACCTGGGAGGTGTCGTGTGAGAGAAGAGAACTCGGAAGGCGGCGCTGGTTTATTCGAGTCCGTGTGGCGCGACGTGCGGTACGGGTTTCGGGTTCTGCGCCGGAGCCCGGCCTTCACGCTGGCGGCGGTCGTGACCCTCGCGCTCGGCATCGGCGCCAACACGGCCATCTTCAGCGTCATCTACGGCGTGCTGCTGCGCCCGCTCCCGTACCGCGAGGGCGAACGGCTCGTCGTCGTGCGCCAGCAGGCGCGGCTCAACAACGTCAACAGCCTCGGCTTCTCGGTCAAGGAGTTCTTCGACTACCGCGACCAGAACAAGACGATGGAGTCGATGGTCGAGCACCACTCGATGAACTTCGTCCTCTACGGCCGCGACGAGCCCGAGCGCGTGCAGACGGGCGTCGTCTCCGCGAACTTCTTCGACGTGCTCGGCGTGAAGCCCCTGCTCGGCCGCTCGTTCACGCCCGCAGACGAGACGCCCGGCGGCGAGGCCGTGCTCATGCTCAGCCACAAGTACTGGCAGCGCAGCCACGGCGGCGATGCGAACATCGTCGGCCGCGTCTTCCGCATGAACAACCGCCCGCACACGGTCGTCGGCGTGCTGCCGCCCATCCCCGAGTACCCGTCCGAGAGCGACGTGTACATGCCGACGGTGAACTGCCCGTTCCGCTCCAGCCCGCAGACCATCGAGAACCGGCAGGCGCGCCTCCTCTCCGTCGTCTTCGGGCGCCTCAGGCCCGGCGCGACGTTAGAGCAGACGCAGGCCGACATCGACGGCGTCGCCAATCATCTGCAGGCGACGTACGCTGACTTGTACCCTCAGAACATCGGCTACGCCGCGCAGGTCGCTTCGCTGGACGAGGCGCTGACGCAGCAGGCGCGGCCGACGTTCCTCATACTGCTGGCGACGACGGGGCTCGTGCTGCTCATCGCGTGCGCGAACGTCGCCAACCTCAACCTCGCGCGCGTCCTGCGGCGGCAGCCCGAGATCGCGATGCGCACGGCGCTCGGCGCGAGCCGCGGGCGGCTCATCCGGCAGATGTTGACGGAGAGCGTGCTGCTCAGCCTGGGCGGCGGGGCGCTGGGATTGCTGCTGGCCTCGTGGGGGCTCCCGCTGCTCACGACGTTCGCGGCGCGCTTCACGAACCGCACCGAGGAGATAAGCATTGACGGCTTCGTCCTCCTCTTCGCGCTGGCGCTCTCGGCCGGCACGGGCCTCGTCTTCGGGCTGCTCCCGGCGCTCTCGCACGGCAGGGGGGCGAGGCAGAGTCTCGCCGCGGCGCTCAAGGAGGACGGCGGGCGCTCGACGGCCGCCGGGAAGAACCGCTTGCGCGGGGTGCTGACGGTGGCGCAGGTGGCCATCTCGTTTACGCTGCTCATCGGCGCGGGGCTGATGCTGCGGAGCCTCGTCAAGCTCCAACAGGTCGAGCCCGGCTTCCGTCCCGACAACGCGCTCGTCATGCGGCTCGCGCCGAACTGGACGAGACTCATCAACACCAACGACCCGAACGCGACGACCGCGCAGTACGCCGCCTACTTCAAGCGGCTGCTCGAACGCGTGAGCCGCCAGCCGGGCGTCGAAGAGGCCGCCATCTCTTCGACCTACCCGCTCAACCCCGCGGGGCTGACGCAGAGGCCGAACGGCGTCAGCGTCCTCGTCGAAGGCAAGCCGCAGGAGGACGGGCGCGCCGCGCCGCGGCTCGACGGGCGCGCGGTGAGCCCGGGCTACTTCCGCGCCGTGGGCGTGCCGCTGCTGCGCGGGCGCGTGTTCGCCGAGTCCGACGACGCCAACGCCCCGCCCGTCTCCATCGTCAACGAGGCGGCCGCGCGCCACCGCTGGGGCTCGGAAGACCCCGTGGGCAAGCGCGTCTCGTTCGACAACGGGCAGACGTGGGTCACCATCGTCGGCGTCGTCGGCAACGTCCGCCAGTACGGGCTCGACAAGGAGCCGGCCGACGAAATCTACGGCCCCACCGCGCAGCTCGCCTTCGGGCAGTTCCTCGTCGTCAAGACGAAGGGCGACCCCCTGGCCGCGTCGAAGTCTCTGCGCGACGCCGTCCACGAGGTTGATTCCGAGACGGCGGTTGACCAGGTGCGGACGTTGCAGCAGGTTCTGGACGACTCGGTGGCGTCGCCGCGCCTGACGGCGTGGCTGCTGGGCCTGTTCGCTCTGGTCGCGCTGGTCATCACGGCGGCCGGGATCGGCGGCGTGATGGCGCTGGCCGTGACGCAGCGGACGCGCGAGATCGGCATCCGCCTCGCGCTCGGCGCGAGCCGCACGCGCATCGTGACGATGATTATGCGGCAGGGGATGACGTTGGTGCTGGTCGGGCTCGCGCTGGGCGTGGGCGGGGCGCTGGCCTTGAACGGGCTCATCGCCTCGCTGCTCTACGCGACGCCGGCCGTAGACCCTCTGACCTTCGCCGCCGTCTCGTGCCTGCTGATGCTGGTGGCGGGGGCGGCGTGCCTGATTCCGTCGCTGCGCGCGACGGCCATCGACCCGCTGCTCACGCTGCGCCGGGAGTGACAAACCGACCCCGTCCTGTAAAATCTCGGGCGACAGAAACCGACGGGGACGACGGCCCCGGCCCCGGCCGCCGTCCCTGACAGTGGAGCGCGCATGCGTGCTGAGAGCATAGAGGTGGACGCCGCCCGCGCGGCCTTCGACGCCGCGGGGGCGGGGCGCGCGCGCGTCGATTGGCTGAAGTGGGCGACGCTCTTCGGCTTCTGGGCGGTCTTCAGCTTCCTCAACGCCAACCAGATTTACTTCGAGATGCTGCACAAGCCGGGGATGCATCATTCCTGGTGGCGCATCGTCCTGTGGCAGCTCGCCGTCTGGTGGCTCTGGGGCTGCATGACGCCCATCATCCTCGGGCTCGGGCGGAGGGTCACGGGCGCGAACGCCTCGTGGCTCCGCGGCTTCCTCATCCACTTCCCGCTCAGCCTCGTCCTCCCGGCCGCGCACGTCGCCGCCTCGACGTACATCACGACGCTCATCCAGCCGTACGACGTGTGGACGGACACGCGGCCGTTCCTCACGCAGTACAGGGGCGAGCTGCGGAGCCTCTTCCTCCTCGACTTCTTCGTCTACTGGGCCGTGCTCGGCGTCGGCTACGCCTTCGACTACCGCGAGCGCTACCGCGAGCGCGAGTCGGCCGCCTCCGAGCTGAAGGCGCAGCTCGCGCAGGCGCAGCTCGAAGCCCTGAAGGTGCAGCTCCACCCGCACTTCCTCTTCAACACGCTGCACGCCATCTCGGGGCTCGTGCGCGTGGGCGAGCGCCAGCCGGCGGTGAACATGATCGCGGGCCTCAGCGAGCTGCTGCGCCGCGCCCTCGACAGCGCCGACGAGCAGGAGGTGCCGTTGCGCGAGGAGGTCAAGTTCGTCGAGCTCTACCTCGACATTCAGCTCGTGCGCTTCTCAGACCGCCTGACGGTGCGGACGGACATCGCGCCCGAGACCCTGGACGCGCTGGTGCCGAACATGATCTTGCAGCCGCTCGTCGAGAACGCCATCCGCCACGGCGTCTCGCCCTGCGAGTCGCCCGGCACCGTCTCGATCAGCGCCTACCGCGCGGGGCGCATGCTGCACGTCGAAGTCTCGGACGACGGCCCCGGCCTCCAGTCCGGCTGGCGCCTGGAGCAGAGCGAGGGCATCGGGCTCGCCAACACCGTCGAGCGGCTCAGGCGGCTCTACGGCACCGACCAACGCTTCGAGCTGAGCAACGGCGGCGGCGCGGGCTGCGGCGTGACGGCGTCGTTCGTCATCCCCTTCCGCGAGGGGCGCGGGGCGGCGCCGAGGCGATGACGGCGGGCGCGAAGCAGATTCGGGCGCTCATCGTGGACGACGAGCCGCTGGCCCGCCGCACGATCAGGAATCTGCTCGCCGAAGACCCCGACATCGAAGTCGCCGGCGAGTGCGGCGGCGGCGCCGAGGCCGTCGAGAGCATCCGCCGGCGCCCGCCCGACCTCCTCTTCCTCGACATACAGATGCCCGGCATGGACGGCTTCGACGTGCTCTCGGAGATCGAGCTTGAGCGCATCTCGGCCGTCATCTTCGTCACCGCCTACGACGCCTACGCGCTCAAGGCGTTCGAGGTGCACGCGCTCGACTACGTGCTCAAGCCCTTCAACGACGAGAGGTTCCGCGAGGCGCTGGCGCGCGCCAAGTCGCACGTCGAGCTGCGCGAGGCGCGGGGGCTCGCGGAGAGTCTGCGCGCCTTCCTCCGCGGGCGCACGGGCTCGGAGGATGAGAGTGCCGCTGTCGCGGCGTCCCCCAGAAAGGGAGGCCACCTGACGCGCTTCATGGTCAAGGTCGGCGGCCGCGTCATCTTCGTCAACCCGGCCGACGTGGACTGGATCGAGGCCGACAACTACTACATCAAGCTCCACGTCGGGGGCCGCGCGCACCTCCTGCGTCTGAGCATGAAGGAGCTTGAGGAACGTCTCGACCCGAAGTCCTTCTGGCGCATCCACCGCTCGGCCATCATCAACCTCGACCGCGTGAAGGAGCTGCACCAGCACCCCGGCGGCGAGTACGTCGTCGTCCTGCGGGACGGCACCGAGCTGAAGCTCAGCCGCGCGCGCCGCGAGCGCCTGCAAGAACTCCTCATGGGCGGGCGCGACTAGCCCCGCACGCTTTTGTCCCGGCCGGGGCACATCTGTTAATCTACCCTCCCGGCGAGCCCGAAAAACGTTCTCCTCCTCCTTACGATTTAAGAGTCACAGGAAATAATCATGTCACTGCTCTCATCCCCCGTGCGCCGTCTCGTCAGCCTTGCGCTGGTCTTGGTCACCGTCTGCTCCGTCTTAACTTCCGGCCTCCTCAAAGCCCCGGCGGCGGCCGCCTCCGCCGCGGGAGGGCCCGAGAGGCCGGCCCCCGCGGACGCGACCGAAGCGGTTCGCGCGCGCGCCGCCAGGGCGTACGGCGAGCTGCCGCTCCAGTTCGAGGGCAACAGGGGGCAGGCCGACCCGCGCTTCGACTTCGTCACGCGCGCCGGCGGTTACTCGGCCCTGCTCTCCTCGACCGAGGCCGTCTTCGCGCTCCACGACAGCGATGCGTCGCGGACGGCGGCGCTTTCGATGAGAATCGTCGGGGCGAAACGCGTCCCCGCCACGGGGGAAGAGAAGCAGCCCGGCCGCGTCAACTACTTCAAAGGGGGCGTCACAGGCAAGCGAGTCACGAACGTCCCGACCTATTCGAGGGTCAGCTACAGGTCGGTCTATAAGGGCGTTGACCTCGTCTACTACGGCAACGGGCGCGCGCTCGAATACGACTTCCGCGTCGCGCCGGGCGCGGACTCGGGCCGCATCATGCTTGAGTTCGGCGGGCACGACCGTCTCGAAGTCGAAGCCGCGGGCGACCTCCTCATCTCCAAAGGCAGTTCGAGCGTGAGAATGCACGCGCCCGTGCTCTACCAGGAGGCGGACGGCGCGCGCCGCCCCGTCGCGGGGCGCTACGTACGCGCGGGCGCGAACCGCGTCGGGTTCGAGGTCGGCGAGTACGACCGCACGCGCCCGCTCGTCATCGACCCGGTGCTCGGCTACTCGTCGTTCCTCGGCGGCGCAAATGGCGACCGGGGGTTTGACATACAGGTTGACGCGGCGGGGAACGCCTACGTCACCGGCAGCACCTTCTCGCCCAATTTCCCGACCACCGCGGGCGCGATCCAAAAGCAGTTCGGCAGCACGGATTTCTCCTCGGACGCTTTCGTGACGAAGATAAACGCGTCCGGCACCGCGGCCTTCTCGACTTACCTCGGCGGCAGCAAGAGTGACTTCGTGCGTACCTTCGCCCTCGGCCCCGGCGGCATCCTCTACCTGACGGGCGGAACCAGCTCCACAGACTTCCCCACGACCGCGGGGGCCTATAAAACGGCTACGACGGAGCATGACTTTTTCGTGACCAAGCTCAGCGCGGCCGGGGACGCGCTGCTCTATTCAACCTACTTCGGGGCCGGGGGCATCCAGACGGCCCACATCGCCGTGGACGCCGCGGGCGACATCTACCTCGCCGGCGTGACCTCCAGGTTCAGGGGGTTCCCGATCACGGCCGACGCCTTCCAGAAGACCCAACCCACGTTCGTCGGCACCAACTTCCTCAGTTCGGACAGCGGCTTCGTCTCGAAACTTCACCCCGGGGGCGGGGGCGCGTCCGACCTCGTCTACTCCTCCTACCTGGGCGGCAACGGGGGCGAGTACGGCGGCTGGATCAAGGTCGGCCCGGGCGGGTTCGTCTACGTCGCGGGCGTCACGGCATCGACGGACTTCCCGACGACGGCCGACGCAGTGCAGCCCGCCCCTTCGACCACGGACGCCGCGGCGCGAAACGCGGCCGGCCTGAGCGACGTCTTCCTCGTGAAGATGGACTTGAGGATTCCGGGCGCGGGGGGACTCGTCTACTCGACCTACCTCGGGGGCGCGGGCAATGAGACTTCCGAGGGCATGGTGCTCGACCGCGCCGGCAACGTCTACCTGGCGGGGCGCACCACCTCGGGCGACTTCCCCACGACGAGGAACGCGCTTCAGCCGTCGCCCGCCGGGGCTGCTGACGCCTACGTCGCGAAGCTGAACCTGTCGCGGGCGGGGAAGGCCGGACTCATCTACTCGACCTACCTCGGCGGAAGCGCCGACGATTCCGGGGGCGACATCGCCGTGGACGCGGCGGGGAACGCCTACGTCACCGGTGACACGCGCTCCACCAACCTCCCCGTCACGGTGGGCGCCTTCCAGCCTTCGATAGGCGGCATCAGCGATGTCTTCAACGCGCCGGGCGGGGACGCCTTCGTCGCGAAGCTCAACGCGGCGGGGACGGCGCTCGTCTACTTCAGCTACCTCGGCGGGAGCGGCGGGGACGGCGCGGGCGGCATCGCGCTCGACCCGAAGGGCAACGCTTACATCACGGGCTACACGTTCTCAAACAACTTCCCCCTCTCCGCCAACGCGCTCCAGGCGACGCACGGCGGCTCGTTCGACGCCTACGTCGCGCGCGTGGACAACCCTTCGAGCTTCGCGGCGGCGACCGCGCCGGCCGACGAGGCGAAGGCATCCGCGTCCCAGGCCGTCCTGCCCAACCCCATCGACGACGCGCAGAAGTTCGTCCGGCAGCAGTACCTGGACTTCCTCAACCGCGAACCGGACGCCGCGGGCCTCGCCTTCTGGACGGACGAAATCACCAAGTGCGGCGCCGACGCCGCCTGCGTCGAGGTCAAGCGCATCAACGTCTCGGCCGCCTTCTTCCTCTCCATCGAGTTCCAGCAGACCGGCTATCTCGTCCACCGCCTCTACCGCGCCTCGCACGCGCGCGCCCCGCGCCTCGTCGAGTTCGCGCCCGACACGCGGCTCATCCGCGAGGGCGTCGTCGTCAACGCCCCGGGCTGGGAGCTGCGGCTCGAAGCGAACAAGCGCGCCTTCGTCGAGGCGTGGGTGCAGCGCACGGACTTCCGCGCCCTCTTCGACGGCAAGGGCCACGCAGAGTACGTGGACGCGCTCTTTGCCAACGCGGGCGTGCAGCCCACGCCGGCCGAGCGCGCCTCGCTCATCGGCGGCCTGACCGATGGCGCCGAGACGCGCGCCACGGTGCTCCGCAAGGTCGCCGAGAACGCGGAGTTCGAGCGCCGGGAGTTCAACAAGGCGTTCGTCCAGATGCAGTACTTCGGCTACCTCCAGCGCAGCCCCGACGACCCGCCGGACGCGGACCTCTCCGGCTACGACTTCTGGCTCTCGAAGCTCGACGAGTTCGACGGCAACTACGTCGCGGCCGAGATGGTCAAGGCGTTCCTCTCCGCGGGCGAGTACCGCAAGAGGTTCGGCCAGGATTAAGCGTCTATGACATCGCTCCACCCGGCTCTTATCGGCGCGCGCGCGTGCGTCTTCGACGCGGGCGGGACGCTCGTCCACCCGGACTGGGCGCGGCTCGCTGACCTGGCCGAAGAGGCGGCCGGCCGTCGCCTCGGCGCGGAGGAGATGCGGCGCGCGTTCGGCGAGATGCTCAAGTGCGTCAACGAGCCGACGCCGGGCGGGCGCGTCATCGACCAGACGGGGCGCCACTGGACTTTCAGGGCCATGTACGGCGGGCTCGGGCTGGACGGGGCGGCGTGCGAAGGGCTCGTCGGGCGCATCGACGCGGCGCACGGCGAGCGACACATGTGGTGCGGGTGTGACCCGGACGCGCCGCGCGTGATCGACGAACTGAAGCGCCTCGGGCTCCTCGTCGCCGTCATCTCGAACACGGAGGACGGGCGGGCGCGCGACTCGCTGGCGGCGGCGGGGCTGGCCGAACGCTTCGACGTGATAATCGACTCGCACCTCGTCGGCTTGAGCAAGCCCGACCCGGCCATCTTCCGCCACGCGCTCGAACGGCTCAAGGTCGAGCCCCGCGAGGCCGTCTTCGTCGGCGACTCCTACGCGCACGACGCGCTGGCGGCGCGCGCGGCGGGACTCGCGGCCGTGCTGCTCGACCCGCTCGACCTGCACCCGGAAGCGGTCTGCCCGCGCATCCGGCGCCTGGGCGATTTGCTTCCCGGAGAGGTTTGAAAATAGAATCCACGCGTCACTCCCGCTCGTCCAAGTCTGAAGCCCGGCCCCAACTCGGTTCATGGGACTGCTCGACATCATCATCGTCGTCGGCTACCTCGTCGGCATCACCCTGTTCGGCATCTGGTTCGCGGGCAAGCAGGAGACGACCCGCGACTACTTCGTCGGCGGCCGCAACGTGCCCTGGTGGGCCATCGCCGCCTCCATCGTCGCCACCGAGACTTCGACCATCACCTTCATCAGCGTGCCCGGCGTTGCCTTCTCGCGCGGCGGCAACTTCCAGTTTTTGCAACTGGTCGTGGGCTACATGCTGGGGCGCATCGTCATCTCGCTCCTCTTCATCCCGTCCTACTTCCGCGGCGAGCTGCTGACGGTCTACCAGCTCCTCGAACGCCGCTTCGGCGGGCGCATCAAGATGCTGGCGGCGGCGCTCTTCGTCGTCATGCGCAACATCGCGGACGGCATCCGGCTGCTGCTGACGGCCATCGTGCTCGCGGCCGTCTACGCGGCCTTCCAGCCGGGGGCGAACGTGACGGCCGCCACCGTCGCCTCCATCGTGCTGCTCGGCGCGGTGATGATCGTCTTCACGTACTACGGCGGGATGGAGGCGGTCATCTGGGTCGAGGTCGTGCAGCTCGGCATCTACCTGGTGGGCGCGCTCGCCGCCGTCCTCGTCCTCGCGTCGGCCATCCCGGGCGGCTTCGGCGGCGCGTTGGAACTCGGGAGGCAGTTCGACAAGTTCGACGTGGTGGACTTCGCCTTCAGGCAGACGCCGTACACGCTCTCGTTCCCGTTCACGCCGGCGACCTACACGTTCTCGCTGCCCATCGACCTGACGAAGAGCTACACGTTCTGGGCGGGGCTCGTCGGCGGCTGCTTCCTGACGATGAGCACGCACGGGACGGATCAGTACCTCGTGCAGCGCTACCTCTGCACCGACCGCCCCCGCCGCGCGGCGGCGGCGCTTTTGTCGAGCGGCGCGGTCGTCTTCGCGCAGTTCGTCGGCTTCCTCTTCATCGGCGTGCTGCTCTTCGCCTTCTACGGGCCGCACGCCTCGCCCGTCTACAACGACTTCGCCGCGGCCTGCGCGCAGGTGAACCCGGCCGAGGCCGCCGGGCGCTGCCTGTCCGACCCGGCGTTCGCGCGCGCCGCGAGCGCGACCTTCCCCTTCGCGGGCGGCGACCGCGTCTTCCCCGACTTCATCACGAAGCACATGCCGACGGGGCTGGCGGGGCTCGTCGTCGCGGCCATCTTCGCCGCGGCGCTCTCGTCCTCGCTCAACTCCATCGCGGCGACGGCCGTCAACGACCTCTACAAGCCCTTCCG
>DAIRFV010000489.1:0-2644 GCA_036794905.1 Pyrinomonadaceae bacterium
CGCACGAGCGAAGACTTGCCGCTCCCCGAGGTGCCGACGACGGCGAGGAAGCGCGTGCGCTCCAGGCGCCGGATGATCTCTCGGCTCTGGCCGTCGCGCCCGAAGAAGAGGTGCGTCTCGTCCGGCTCGAAGGGGCGCAGGCCCGGAAAGGGGTTCGCGTGCTTACTCATGTCCGGCATCTTCGACTCCTTTGGCGGCGGCCTCGATCTCGGCGACGAAGGGTTCCACCAGCTCTTCGGAGAACTCGCCGAAGTGCTTGACGAGGACGCCCTCGTTCTCGTTCGGCTCGTAAATCTCCTTGTGGAGCGTCGGGGGTGAGGTCACGTAGACGCCGCGCGCCAGCAGCGGGCCGGCGCGTTCGAGCGTCGGCACACGTTCGAGGTCTTGCAGCCGGTAGTCGAACCAGTCCTGCCGCGCGCCGCCGTAGTAGACGAGCACGGCGTCGCAGCGCTTGAGGTTGTCCCAGTGGAGTTTGTCGGCCTGCGCGTCGTCCGCGCCCTCGGCCACCTCTTCGAGGAGCGGCAGCAGGACTTTGTACCCGCGCCGTGTGAGCGACTTGTAGAGCGGCAGCATCCCCTGCGCGTCGCGGCGGTCGCAGATGAGGTAGACCTTGCGCGGGCCGCCCGGCGGGGGGGCGGCCTTGGCGGGGCGGTGACCGTTCGGGCCCGTCAGCCTCGTGCGGATCACCGACTTCAGCTCTTCGAGCGTGGTCTGCAACAGCTCGGCCCCGCGCTGCGGCTGCGCGCTCGTCTTGAGGTAGTCGATGAACTGCGCCTGCTTCTGCTCGCGCGGCTGCAAGCGCTCGGGCAGCCAGATGATGCGCGCGAAATTCGCCTCGCCGCTGCGCTCGGCGGCGATCTCGTTTTGCAGGCGCACGACCGAAGAGTCGTCCGCGCCCTCGGGGATGAGGCCGTAGCGCTCGCCGATTAAGTGAATCGAGAGCCTGGCGCGGCGCAGGCTCTCGCGGACGGCCTCCTCGAAGTCGGGCGAGGAGTAGGGCAGCTCGCCCTCGGGCAGGACTTCGAAGCCGCGGTCGAGGAGCTCGAACCGGATGCGGTCGCGCTGCTCGCGCAGGTCGCCGGTCGTGACGGCGAGGTAGACCGCGCCCTTCTTCGCGTCGGGCGGCCGCGCGGGCGTGTTGAGGTGGGCCGGGAGAACGGTCGCGCGCGGCGGCTTCAACTCTTCGAGCGTCTGCATGATGTCCCAGACCAGCTCGTCGAGACGGTTCCAGTAGCGCTGGTCGTAGTGGCGGTCGAGCCCCTGCCCGAACTCGACGGGGCGCTGCGACTCCTTGTCCTCCTCGAAGAACTCGTAGGCGCGCATCCCCTGAAGCTCTTCCGGGTGCTGCTCGCGCCTGATGTAGGTCTTGATGACCTTGAAGACGCGAACCCGGCCGCCCTTCGTCGTGAGCCCGCCGCGCGAGCGGGCCAGTTGGCAGAACTCCTTCAACTCGCCCATGCACCAGGCGGACTGGATGTAGCCGGGCGAGAGCACCGAGACGAGCACGGACGTGTTGGCGATCTTCTCGCCGAGGAAGTCGGCGAAGTAGACGTTGCCGGGCATGCGCGAGTCGCGCCAGACCCTCGGCCGGTAGCCGAGCCGCTCGCCGAGCTTGTAGGTCAGCCGCTCGTGGAAGTTGTCGACCCAGCCCTTCTCCTTGTCCTCGACGAGCTGGTTGTCGATGCTCCCGTAGCTGATGAAGGCGTCGTCGTCGAACTGTCCGGCGGTGCTCATCTCGCATTTCCTCTGGAAGACGGGGAATTCCTGCGCGCGGGTGTGGTGAAGCGGAAGCCCGCGGGGGCGGGGCTCGCGGGGCGGCAGGACGACCCCGTTCGGGTGGCGCTTTCGGACGCCTGCGGATTGTAATACCGGCCGGGGAATTGTCAACCACATTGGGGCGCGGACGCGTTGACAGACCCCCGGAAATGCCGTATCTGTTTAATTTGCCTGTCCGCGGGCTGCCGGACTACAACCGGGGCCGGGGCGGACGCGTCTAAGCAGGTGAAGATGGACTACACAACCAGAGAACTACTGAAACGATACGCCAAGCTCGCGCTCGGCCAGCCCTTCGCGCCCGTGCTGCTCAACATTCTCGTGACGAGCGTGTGCGACATGCGCTGCACGCACTGCTTCTTCACGGACGAGCTGGACGACCGGCCCCGCAAGAAGTTGCAGATGAAGACGCACGAGATCGAGAACATCGCCAAGACGCTCGGCGGCAACCTCGGCGTGCTCATCCTCGCGGGCGGCGAGCCGTTCACGCGCAAAGACCTGCCGGAGATCGTCCGCTCCTTCTACGAGCACAACCGGCTGGAGTCGGTCTACCTGATGTCGAACGGGCAGATTCAGAAGCGCATCATCCCGGACGTGACGCGCCTGCTCGAAGAGTGCCCGAACCTCAACGTCACCGTCGCGCTCGGCATCGACGGGCTCAAGGAGCAGCACGAGAAGATTCGGCAGAAGCCCGGCTCGTGGGACATCGCCATCGACACCGCGCGCCAGCTCCAGGAGATCAAGCGCAAGCACCCGCGTTTGGACATCCAGACCTGCACCTGCTTCATGCACTCGAACCAGGACACCATCTTCGACTGGTACGACTTCCTCAAGTACGAGCTGAAGCCCGACAAGGTCAACTTCAACTACA
>DAIRFV010000490.1:0-2633 GCA_036794905.1 Pyrinomonadaceae bacterium
GCGATGCCGCGGTGGATGTCGATGTTGGGGAAGCCGCCGTGGCTGACCATGACGGCGCGCACCATGTTGTCCTCGCGCTGGAAGAGCTCGATGTAGGGGGCGAGGTCTTGCGCGATGAGGTCGTCGTGCGTGAGGTGGATGACGGCCATCTCCTCGTGCGTGTCCACCTCGCCCGCGCCGATGCCGGGGAAGTGCTTGGTGCAGCCGAGCATGCCCGTCCCCTGCAACCCGCGCAGGTAGACCATCGTGTAGCCGAGGACTTCGCCGGGCGAGCGGCCGAACGAGCGCGAGTAGAGGCCGTTCGAGAGCAGGTCGCGGTCGTCCGTCATGATGGACATGACGGGCGCGAAGTTGAGGTTGAAGCCGAGCAGGCGCAGGATTTCGCCCGTCAGCCGGCCGTGCGCGCGCGCCGCGGCGAGGTCGCCGTGCTGGCGTATGACGCGCGCGGCGGGCATCGGCGTGCAGATTTTGCGCAGGCGGTCGACGAGCCCGCCCTCCTGGTCGATGCCGAGCAGAGGGTCCACGCGCAGGGCGGCGCGGACGCCGTCGAGCAGGGCGCGCAGTTGCTCGGCCGCGGCGACGTTGCGGCCGAAGATGATGACGCCGCCGGGCTTGACCTCGTCGAGGAGCGCGCGCGCCTCTGCGTCGAGTTCCGGGCCCGGAAGACCGATGAAGAGCAGTTGTCCGATTTGGTGTTCGAGCGGGAGCGACTGGAGCGTTTGGAAGTCAGTCATGAATTAAACGATTCTGTTCTTCAAACCCAGTAGGAGTTGGCGCGCCTCGTCCTCTGTGAGGGTTTCTACATCAACGCCGCGAAGCTCGTCAAGGAGGCTCTGGTTGACCGTGTCGAAAAGGGTGATCTGGGCCGCCAGCGCGCGCCGCCCCACGCGCGTCGCCGCGCGGCCGAGCGCCTCATGGCCGTTGGCCCCGTTCTCGACCGACGGGGGCGTCGCCGGCGCCGCCGTGGCGGTCGCCGTGGCGGGCGCGCCGCCCTCCTCGGCGAACACGTCCAGCTCGTAACGTTCGAGCTTCGACAGCACCTCGCGCGCGCGCGCGAGCACGTCGGGCGGCAGCCCCGCGAGGCGCGCGACCTCGATGCCGTAGGACTTCGAGGCGCGGCCGCGCTCGATCTTGTAGAGGAAGATGACCTCGCCCTCGCGCTCGGCCACGCGTATCCGGTAGTTCTGCGCGCCGGGCAGCCGCTCGGCCAGCTCGGTCAGCTCGTGGTAGTGCGTGGCGAAGAGCGTCTTGGCGCAGTGCTCGGGCGAGTCGTGCAGGTGCTCCGCGACGGCCCAGGCGATGGAGAGCCCGTCGAAGGTGGCGGTGCCGCGCCCTATCTCGTCGAGGATCACCAGCGAGCGCGGCGTGGCGTTGTGGAGGATGGCGGCCGTCTCGGTCATCTCGACCATGAAGGTCGAGCGCCCGCGCGAGAGGTCGTCGGAGGCGCCGACGCGCGTCCAGATGCGGTCGAGGACGGGCAGGCGCGCGCCCTCGGCGGGCACGAACGAGCCCATCTGCGCGAGCAGGCAGATGAGCGCGGTCTGCCGCAGGAGCGTGCTCTTGCCGCCCATGTTGGGGCCCGTGATGATGAGCAGGCGCTCCGTCGAGCCGTTCAAGTAGAGGTCGTTGGGGACGAAGGGCGCGTCGCCGATGGCCTCGATGACGGGGTGCCGGCCGCCCTTGATCTCGAGCTCGTCGCCGTCGTGGAGCGTGGGTTTGTGGTAGCGTCGGCGGGCGGCGATCTCGGCGAGCGAGGCGAGCACGTCGAGGACGGAGAGCGCGCGCGCCGTCGTCTGAAGCCTGCGCGTCTCCTGCGCGACGCGAGCGCGCACCTCGCCGAAGATGCGCGTCTCGATTTCGAGGATGCGCCCCTCTGCGCCGAGAACCTTCTGCTCCCACTCCTTCAGCTCGGGCGTCGTGTAGCGCTCGGCGTTGGCGAGCGTCTGCCGCCGCTCGTAGTCCGCGGGCACGCGGGCGGCGACGGATTTTGGGACCTCGATGAAGTAGCCGAAGACGTTGTTGAAGCGCACGCGCAGACTGTTGATGCCCGAACGGGCGCGCTCGCGCGACTCGATGGCGGCGATGGTCTGCTTGGCGTCGCGGCTGATGGAGCGCAGCTCGTCCAGCTCCGCGTCGAAGTTCTCGCGGACGACCCCGCCCTCGTTGAAGTTGACGGGCGGGTCGTCGCACAGGGCCTGGCCGATGAGTTCGCGCACGTCCGAGAGCTCGTCCGCGTTCTCGACGACGACCCGGAGCAGAGACGCCTGAGCGTCCGAAAGGGCGGTGCGGATGGACGGGACTTGATTGAGGGAGCGGCGGAGGGCGACGAGGTCGCGCGGCGTGGCCGTCCCCATGTTGATGCGGCCGACGAGGCGTTCGAGGTCGGAGACATCTTTGAGGAGCGTGCGCGTGCGGTCGCGGCGCATCTGCGAGCGGTGCAGGTCTTCGACGGCCGCGAGCCGCGCCTCGATCTCGCCGCGCCGAACCGAGGGGCGGAGCATCCACGAGCGCAGGAGGCGCGCGCCCATCCCCGTGACGGTCGCGTCGAGCACGGCGAGCAGGGCGGCGCCGCGACCGCCGCCGCCCTGCGACTCGACGAGTTCGAGGTTGCGGCAGGTGACGGCGTCGATGAC
>DAIRFV010000491.1:0-2629 GCA_036794905.1 Pyrinomonadaceae bacterium
TACTCGATCTGCGTGACGCGGCCGGGCACGCCCGCCTTGTCGCGCTTGAAGTCGATGATGCGGTAGTGGCGCTTGTGGCCGCCGCCGCGGCGGCGCACGGTGATGTGGCCGTTGTTGTTGCGCCCCGAAATGCGCTTCTTCGGCTCCAGCAGCGACCTCTCGGGCTCGGCGCCCGGCGTCAACTCGTCGCGCGTCAGGTACGTCTGGTACCGGCGCGACGGCGATGTCGGTGTCAGTTTCTTGATGCCCATAGCTTTACTCAGGTTTCGGGTTTTAGGTTTTGGGTTTTGGTGAACTGGCTGTTAACCAGCACCTACAACCCAACCCCCAACACCTTAAATGTTTTCGCCGTAGTCGAACGGCGCCTGGCCCGACTTGAGCGTGACGTAGGCCTTCTTCCAGGAGGGCTTGCGCCCCTCGAAGCGGCCGCGCCGCGCCTTCTTGCCCATGTAGTTGATGGTGCGCACCGTGTCCACCTGGACGTTGAAGATGCGCTCGACGGCCGACTTGATCTCCGGCTTCGTCGCCTTCACGTCCACGCGGAAGGTCAGGAGCTGGCGGCCGTCCTGCGACTCCTCCTTGGCGACGAGCGCCTTCTCGGTGATGACCGGCGCCTTGATGACGTCCCAGATCGTTCGCATCTTTAAGCCGCCTCCTCTTCCTGCGTGTTCTCGTCCGCGCCGGCCTCGCCCGCCGCGGCGGAAGCCTTCTGCGCCGGGTCGAGCTGTGCCTGCAAGGTCTCGGCGGCCGAGCGCGTCAGCACGACCTTCTCGTGGTAGAGCACGTCGTAGATGTTGACGCCGTAGGCGCCGACCACCTTCGCCGACTTCACGTTGCGCGAGGCGAGGATGAGGTTGTCGTTGTCGATGTTGTCGACGATCAACGTCTTCCCGTCGAGGCCGAGCGCCGCCAGCGCCCCGACGAAATCCTTCGTCCGCGGCTGGCCGAAGACCAGCTCCTCGACGACGACGAGGTTGCCCTCGCGCAGGCGCTCCGACAGGGCCGAGCGCAGCGCGCCGCGGCGCATCTTCTTCGGCAGCGGCTGCGACCAGTCGCGCGCCTGCGGCCCGTGGACGTTGCCGCCGCCCTTCCACAGCGGCGAGCGGATGCTAGCGATGCGCGCGCGACCCGTGCCCTTCTGCTTCCAGAGCTTCCGGCCCGAGCCGGACACGTCGCCGCGGGTCTTCGTCCCCACGGTGCCCTGGCGGGCGCCCGCGAGGTGGGCCTTGACGGCCGAGTGGATCAGCGCCTCGTTCAGCTCGGCGCCGAAGACGGCGTCCGAGAGTTCGAGGTCGCCGACCTCTTCGTTCTTCAGGTTGCGCACCTTGACGGTAGGCATAAACTCACTCCGTTCGCGTGAACCGTGAACCATGAACCGTGACGAGTTGCAACCGCTCTCGCTCGTCAACGTGTACGGTTTACGGTTTACTTCTTCTGAGACTTCTTGACGACGACGACGCTGCCGTTGGCGCCGGGCACAGAGCCGCGCACCATGAGCAGGTTGTTCTCCACGTCCACGCGCGCGACCGTCAGCCCCTTGAGGGTGACGCGCGCGTCGCCCATGTGACCCGACGAGCGCGTGCCCTTGATGACGCGCGAGGGGTAGGCCGACTGGCCGATGGAGCCCGGGCGGCGCACGTTCATCGAGCCGTGGCTCTCGGGGCCGCGGTTGAAGTGGTGGCGCTTGATCGTGCCCTGGAAGCCCCGCCCCTTCGAGCGGCCGATCAGCTCAATCGAGTCGCCCTCACTGAACTGGTCAACCAGCACCTTGTCGCCGACGTTGACCTCCGTGCCGTTCGCGCCGTCGAGACGAATCTCCTTGAGCACGCGCGTCGGGGGCACCCCCGCGCCCGTCTTCTCGAAGTGACCCTGCATCGGCTTGGTCACGTTCTTGAGCTTGACGGGGCGGTCTTCGACGAGCCCCAACTGGACGGCGTCGTAGCCGTCGCGGCCGGCCGAGGACTTCTTCTGCACGACGACGCAGGGTCCCGCCTTAATCACGGTGACGGGCGTGACCGTCCCGTCCGCGGCGAAGAGCTGCGTCATCCCGACCTTCTTACCGATGATTCCGTTAATCATCACAAAAACCTTTCGTGAACCGTAAACCGTCAACCGTGACTGGATGAAACCCGCTCCCACTTGTCACGGTTTACCGTTTACTGTTTACGGCCTTTAGCTCCGGCCAAACGCCTTGATCTCGACATCGACGCCCGCGGGGAGGTCGAGCTTCATGAGCGCGTCCACGGTCTGCGGCGTCGGGTCGAGGATGTCCATCAGACGCTTGTGCGTGCGAATCTCGAACTGCTCGCGCGACTTCTTGTCGACGTGGGGCGAGCGCAGCACCGTCCACTTGTTCTTGGAAGTGGGGAGCGGGATGGGCCCCGCCACGCGCGCGCCCGTGCGCTTGGCCGTCTCGACGATCTCCGACGTGGACTGGTCGAGCACGCGGTGGTCGTACGCCTTGAGCCTGATTCTGATCTTCTCGTTCAGCATGTCTTTACTTCAGCCTTCAGCGGTCAGCATTCAAACTTACGGCCCCCGGCTTTTCGTCCTCGGCCGGGGGCCGTCTGACTTCGACTACTCGATGATGTCGGAGACGGTGCCGGCGCCCACCGTCCGCCCGCCCTCG
>DAIRFV010000032.1:0-36503 GCA_036794905.1 Pyrinomonadaceae bacterium
ACCACGAGCGCGAGGCCGAGATCGTCGCGCAGGCCGGCCGCAAGGGCGCCATCACGATTGCGACCAACATGGCCGGCCGCGGCACGGACATCCTGCTCGGCGGCAACCCCGAGTTCCTCGCGCGCGAGCACCTCAAGCGCCAGGAGATCGACCCCGAGGAGGCCACCCCCGAGCAGTTCGAGGAGGCGCTGGCCTACATCAAGCCGGTCGTCGAGAAGGAGCACGAGGAGGTCGTCTCTTTAGGCGGCCTGCACATCCTCGGCACCGAGCGCCACGAGTCGCGCCGCATCGACAACCAGTTGCGCGGCCGCGCCGGCCGCCAGGGCGACCCCGGCTCTTCGCGCTTCTTCCTCTCCCTGGAAGACGACCTGATGCGCATCTTCGCGGGCGACAAGGTCAAGGCGCTGATGCAGCGTCTCGGGATGGAGAAGGGCGTCGCCATCGAGTCGAAGATGGTCTCGAAGCGCATCGAGGCCGCGCAGAAGTCGGTCGAGGCGCGCAACTTCGAGACGCGCAAGCACCTGCTCCAGTACGACGACGTGATGAACCGGCAGCGCGAGACCATCTACGGCCTGCGCCGCCAGTTGATGGAGGAGCCCGACCAGCGCGAGTACGTCCTCGGCGTCGCCCAGGACCTGCTCGGCGACCTCGTCAAGCAGTACCTGCCCGAGACCGCCGCGCCCGAAGACTGGGACGTCGAGAACCTCAAGCTTCAGCTCCAGTCCACCTACGCCTTCGACGCCGAGGCCGAGGGCATCGACTTCGACAACTCGACGCCGCCCTTCATCAACGAGACGGTGTGGGAGAAGGCGAAGGCGTCCTACGAGTCGAAGGAGGCGCAGGTCGGGGCCGAGGCGCTGCGCACCTACGAGCGCATCATCATGCTCAACATCATCGACGCGCAGTGGAAGGACCACCTCCTCGCCATCGACCACCTCAAGCAGGGCATCGGGCTGGTCGGCTACGGGCAGAAGGACCCGCTCGTCGAGTACAAGAAGGAGAGCTTCGACATGTTCCAGGCGATGCTCGACCGCATCGACACCGCCACCGTCCGCACGCTCTTCAACCTCCAGGTCGTCGCCGAGCAGGCGCCCGAGCAGTTGCAGCAGCGCCGCCAGCGCCGCCCGACCTCGATGACCTTCACCGGCCCCAACCAGGGCGCCACGGCCGCGGGCGAAGAGGCCGCGCGCACCAAGACCGTCACGCGCGACCAGCCGAAGGTGGGCCGCAACGAGGCGTGCCCCTGCGGCTCGGGCAAGAAGTACAAGAAGTGCTGCGGCGCCAACGCCTGAAGCGGCGTCGCGGGCCGCATTGGTGCTATGATGAGGGCGGGGCCGGCTGAAGGGAGCCGCCCCGCCTTCCCCCTTCAATTCAGTTCAAGGTTTATGTTTTAGGGAGTAGTTATGCCTCGCACGCCGAAACTCACGCTCTTGGTCTTGACCCTCCTCTCGCTCTGCGCGCCCGCGGCCCTCGCGCGGCAGGACGCGCCCGACCCGCAGATGCAGCAGGCCGTCGCCCTCTACAAGCGGGGCGACGTGAAGGGCGCGGTCAAGGAGTTCCGCGCCGCCGCCAAACGCCGCCCCGCAGACCCGCTCCCGTGGACGTACCTCGGCCAGGCGCTCGTCCACGGCGGCGAACTGAAGGAGGCGCGCAAGGCGCTCGACAACGCGCTCAAGGCGAGGGCCGACTACGCCCCCGCGCATTCGGCCCTCGCCTACCTCCACCTCGCCTCCGGCATGAACGGCGACGCCGAGGCCGCCGCCCTCAAGGCGCTCGCGCTCGACAACACGCTGGCGAACGCGCACTACGTCCTCGGGCTCGTGCGCCTGCGCCAGGGCGCGTGGCTGAAGGCGCTCGAAGAGGCCGACGCCGTCATCAAGCTCGACGCCGCCAACGCCGACGCCTACTCGCTCAAGACGCAGGCGCTCGTCGGACTCTACGAGCGCGCCGGCGCCCTCATCGCCGAGGAGCGCCGCGGCGCTTACGACCACGACGAGGCGACCGTCCGCGAGGCGCGCGAGGCGCAGCCCGCGCGCCTCAAGGAGGCTTCGGAGAGTCTCGCCGAGTACCTGCGCCTCAAGCCCGACGCGCCGGACGCCGCGTTGCTGCGCGAGGAGCTGGAGTCGCTCCGCTTCTACGCGGAGGCGGGCGCCGCCACCGACCCGGTGCGTAAGATTTACAGCACGCGCGAGGGCATCGAGCGGGCCGTCATCTTCGCCAAGCCCACGCCCGGCTACACCGAGGAGGCGCGCCGCGCGGGCGTCGCCGGCGTCGTCCGCCTGCGCGTCGTGCTCGGCTCGGACGGGAACATCAGGCACGTCCTTGTGCTCAGGCGGCTGAGCCACGGGCTGACGGAGAAGGCCGTCGAGGCGGCGCGGCGGGTCAGGTTCAAGCCGGCGACCCTCAACGGCCAGCCCGTCTCGCAGTACGTCATCCTCGAATACGGATTCAACGTGGACGTTCGTTACACCAGCATGCCGCGGGGACTGCCGCGACCCGTGCAGCCGCAGCCGTACCCGACAAGTCCGAGGCCCTAGAGTTCCCCCGCGCAAGGAATGAGCGTCAACAGCAGCACCTCGAACAACCCCATCGTGCAGGCCGTGCTCTCGGGCGCCGCGCCGCAGCCGGCGCGCATGGCGGCCGCGCGCGGGCTGCTGCCCGTGCCGCAGGACGTGCTGCTCGAACTGCTCGTCGCGCTGCGCGCGGACGCGGACGAAGGGGTGGCGCGCGCCGCCGAGGAGACGCTCTCCGGCCAGGACGCGGCGACGCTCCTCGGCGTGGCCGCGGCGCCGGAGACGGCGCCGGCCGTGCTCTCCTACCTCGCGGAGCGGCCGGGGCTCGCGCGCGAGGTGCAGGAGTCGCTCGCGCTCAACGCCTCGACGCCCGACGCGGCGTTCGCCGCGCTGGCGCGCACCACCGGCGAGGGCGCGGTGCTCGAACTCGTCTCGCTCAACCAGCAGCGCCTCATCCGCGCGCCCGCCATCATCGACGCCGTGCTCGCCAACCCGGCGCGCACGTCCGAGGCCGACCGCCGCGCCCGCGAGACGCGCCGCGAGTTCTTCGAGAAGGAGCGCGGCGCGCGCCAGGTCGCGGAAGAGATGCGCGCGCAGGGCCTCGGCGCCGCCGCCGAGTTCGTCGAGTCGGCCGAGTCCTTCGCCGCCGAGGCGGGCTTGAGCCTCGACGACGCGTGGCTCATCGCGCAGCACATCGAGGTCTCGGACGTTGACATAGACGACTCCTGGCTCCCGTCCGAGCGTTACGAAGAGCTGGTGGACGAGTCGTTCGAGCAGCGGCAGGCCGCGGCCGAGCGCCTCGTCGCGGAGGCGAGCGCCGAGGGCGGCACCTCGGCCGCGCCCGAGCGCGTCGCGCTCATCCGCCGCATCATGCTGATGAAGATGAAGGACCGCATCAAGCTCGGGATGAAGGGCGACCGCGAGGCGCGAAGCATCCTCATCCGCGACCCGAACAAGGTCGTCGCGCAGTCCGTCATCAACAACCCGCGCATCACCGACCAGGAGGTCGAGGCCATCTCCGCCATGCGCACCGTCTCCGACGAGGTGCTGCGCCTCATCGCGATGAACCGCGGCTGGGCGCGCCAGTACCCCATCATCCACAACCTCGCGCGCAACCCGCGCACGCCGCTCCCCACCGCGATGTCCATCCTCCCGCGCCTCCACGCCAAGGAGCTCAAGGGCCTCGGCCAGAACCGCAACGTCTCCGACGCCGTCCGCCGCCAGGCGCTCCGCCTCGCCACCGCCCGCGGGCAGTAGACAGCGCCGCGGCGAATTCCGTTGACTTGCAGGTGAGGCGCGCATATCCTCCACGGGCGCGCGCGCGGCCCGCGCGCCTCCGGCCGAACCTTCATGAGCGCGAACCTGCACGTCGAGGCCCCCTTCGAGCTGCGCGGCAGCCGGGTCCGCATCCGCGCGCAGACCACGCGCCTCTTCTCCTCCGTCTTCCTCAGCTCGACGCGGCGCGACCTCGACGCCGAGCGCCAGAAGATCAAGGACAAGGTGGTCGGCCACCTCCAGATCGCCTGCCTGCTCGGCGAGGAGATGGCCTCGGACTACGCCTCGACCGTGCAGGCGTGCCTCGACAAGGTGGACGAGGCGGCCGGCTTCATCGGCGTCTTCGCCTACTGGTACGGCTCGATCCCGCCGAACGAGCAGTGCTCCATCACGCACCTCGAGTTCCGCCGCGCGCTCGCGCGCCTTGAGCAGAGCGCCGACCTGCCGATGATGATCCTGATGCCGAAGGAGCCGAGCGCGGTGAAGACCGAGCTCGAAGCGCGCGCGCTCCAACTCCTCGGCGCGGACGAGGCGCGGCGGCAGGAGCACTCCGGCCGGCTCCGGCTCTTCCACGAAGAGGTCAAGGGCGGCTGGCGCATCGTGCAGGAGTTCGACAGCTACGAAACCCTCTACGAGAAGATTCTCGTCAAGTGCACGGAGTGGAAGGGGCTCACGCCGATGAGGGCCGCGCAGGGCGAGGTCGAGGTTGACGAGACCGCGCGCGGCGGGCGCGAGCCGACCGAGGAGGAGCTGGGGCTGCTCGGGCGCGCCCCGCACTTCAAGGCCGTCGAGGACGCGCTCGCGCTCGCCCCGGCCTTCCCCGACGAGCCCGCGCTCGCCTTCCTCCTCGGCGGCGACGAGGACGCCGGGCAGCGCGCCTTCCTCCAGCGCCTTTTGACGACCCCGGGCGTGCGCGCGGGCCGGCCGCCGCGCATCGTCCGCCCGCCCTACGCTCAGTGCGACCCGGACTCCCTCGTCCACCTCGTCGCCGACGGCCTCGGCCTCGCGGGCGGCGCCACCGAGCCGACCGGCCCGCGCGAGCTGGCCGAGGCCGTCCACGCCGGACTTCAAACTCAACAACTCTGCTTCGTGCTCGACCAGGCGCACCGCGTCGCGGGCGGCGTCGCGGCGCTGCGCGAGCAGTTCTGGCTGCCGCTCTACACGCGCCTCAAAGAGCTGCGCGCCGAGCGCCCGACCGAGCACCGGCTGCTCGGCTTCGTCGCCGACTACGCCGGGCGCGCCGCGGACGCGTGGGGCGACGCCGCACGCGCGCACGACGACCCGGCGGGCCCCGACTACTCGCGCCTGCTGCTGCTGCCCGCCCTCTCGCAGCTAACCAAACTCGACCTGCTCCGCTGGATGAACGACCTCAAGGTGCCGGACAAGCCGCCCGGCCGCCGCGCGCAACTCGCCGACGCCGTCCTCAGGAACGCGGCCGGCGCGCCCGACGCCACCCCGCGCCGCGTCTTCGACCGCCTGTCGGCCGAAGACCTCTGGCCCGAAGGAGAAGAGTGATGAGCGAACCCGAATACACCGGCACGGCCACGGACTTCTACGTCGCGCCGCCGGACGTGGCCGACAAGGTCAACCTCGCCGTCGCGCTCAACCGCCCCGTCCTCGTCGAGGGCGAGCCCGGCTGCGGCAAGACGATGCTGGCCTACTCGGTCGCGGCCGAGAAGGGCCTGGGCCGCCCCGTCAAGGTCGCCGTCAAGAGCACCTCGCGCGCGCAGGACTTGCTCTACCGCGTCAACGCCCTGCGGCGCTTGCAGGACGCGCAGAGCCCGCAGAGCGAGCGAGCGCAGTTCATCTACCCGTACCTCTCGCTCGGGCCTCTCGGCCGCGCGATTCAAGAAGGACGCCGCGCCGTCGTCCTCATCGACGAGGTGGACAAGGCCGACATCGACTTCCCCAACGACCTGCTCGACGTGCTCGACGACTTCACCTTCCAGATCGAAGACCTGCCCGAGGAGGAGGAGGTGCGCTGCCTCAACGAGAAGGGGTTCGGCCGCACCGTCTCGGTCGGGGAGGGAGGCCAGCGCCCCATCGTCTTCATCACCAGCAACCGCGAGAAGCGCCTGCCCGAGCCCTTCCTCCGCCGCTGCCTCTACGTCCGCCTGCGCTTCCCCGACACGGCCGAAGAGCTGACCGAGATCGTCCTCAAGAACACGCGGGAGACTTCCGTCGAGATCAACCGCGGCCTGCTCGACGCGGCCGTGGGCGCCTTCCGCCGCGTGCGCTCGGCCGCGGTCGGCACCGCGCAGAAGCCGCCGACGACGAGCGAGCTGATCGACTGGGTCAAGATTCTCCACTGGCGCGAGGCCGAGCCCGACGCGCTCAGGGGCGACACGCTCCTGCCGCCCTACTGGGAGCTGCTCTTCAAGAACATGGCCGACCTCGACGCGCACAAGACGCTGGCCGAGGCGCGGCAGAAGCAGACGGCGGGTTGAGGGAGACGGGTTGAAGGAAGAGGCGACTTGACCGAAGAGCTGGCGCTGCGGAACCTCTTCATGCACCTCGTCGAGGGCGGCATGCCGCTCGGCGTGCGCGACTACCGCGACGCGCTGAGAGCCTTGCGCGCCGGCTTCGGCTTCGGCAGCCGCAAGCGCCTGCACGACCTGCTCGACACGCTCTGGGCGCGCACCGACGAGGAGTCGCGCCAGCTCGACCGAGCCTTCCGCCGCATCCCGCCGCCGACCGACGAGGAGGCCGCGCAGGAGTTGGAACGTCTGACGGGCCGGCCCCGACAGAAGCCCGAAGCGGACGCCGCCGCCGGCGAGCGCGCCCGGGACACGGGCGCCGGCACGGGCGGCGCGCGCGCGCCGGAGGACGAGCCCGCGCCGCTCCCGCGCTTCGAGTCGCCGACGCGCGGCGAGCGCACGGACACGGGACTGCCGCGCGCCGACGCGCGCCCGCGCCACGAAGAGACCTTCATCCTTGAGCCGCGCCCGCTCGTGCCGCTGCGCTCGCTCGTCATCATCTGGCGCCGCTACCGCGCGGCGATGCGCGCGGGGCCGAAAATCGAGCTGGACGTGGCGGCGACGGTCGCCGAGCAGTGCCGCCGCGGCTACCTCGCCGAGCCCGTGCTCGTCCCCGCGCGGCGCAACCAGGCGCGGCTCGTCCTCCTCATCGACGTGAGCCCGAGCATGCAGCCGTGGGAGGAGTTCTCGCAGACGCTCGTCGAGTCTCTGCGGCGCGGCCGGCTCGGCACGGCCGCCGTCTACTACTTCCACAACTCGCCGCACGAGCGTCTCTACGCATCGGCCACGCTCTCCGACCCCTCCACGCTGAAGGAGGCGCTTCAGCGCCACGAGTCGTCCACGCTCATGATCGTCGGCGACGCGGGCGCGGCGCGCGGCGCGCGCAACTCGGTTCGCGCCGAAGAGACGGCCGCCTTCTGGAAGAGCGTCCGCGAGCAGTGGCAGCCCGCCGTCTGGATGAACCCGATGCCCCGCGCGCGCTGGGCGGGCACGACCGCCGAAACAATCTCGCGCCTGCGCGGCCTGACCATGCTTGAGCTGAGCGAGGAGCGTCTGGTGACGGCCGTGGACGTGCTGCGCGGCCTGCGCCGCGTTTGAAGGAGGTAGGGACTGGACGTTCCGGCCGAGCGATGAAGACGACGCCTTCAACGTTGAGCCCGCTCGAAGCCTTCGAGGCGCTGATGCTGTTCGCGCGGCGCCGCGGCGAGGGCGCGCTCCGTCTCGCGATGCACGCGGCCGTCCCGCAGAGCTTCCGGCCCGACCTGCTCCACCTGCTCAAGCTCAACTTCCTCCCGCGCGAGTTGCACGACCCGGCGGCGGAGGCCGACGTGCTCTTCTCGCCGCTGTGCGAGGAGGTCGGGCGCGGCTACTTCGAGTTCGGCCCGCACGTCCGCTCGCTGCTGCTCGACAACCTCGCGGCCAACTACGCCGCCGACCGCACGCCGCGCATCCAGCGCGTCGCCAACTTCCTCCTCTTCTACGTCGAGCACGCGGAGCGGCGCGCGGCCGGCGGCCTCGACCGCCTGCGGCGCGACTACCTCGAAGTGCAGCGTTGGGTGGCGCTCGCCTTCCTCGACCCCGACGACGCCGCGCGCCAGCTCGCCGCGGCGCTCAAGGGCGCGGGCGCCACCGGCGGCGAGTTCGCCGCGCGCCTCCGCCTCGGCGGCCTCGCCTCCGCCCTCTCCTCCCCGCTCGTCAAGTACCGCCACGTCCTCAACTACGCCGCCGGCCTCCAGGCCCTCGAAGCCGGCGACCACGCGCGCGCCCAGGAACTCCTCTCCGGCCTCGGCGATAAAGAGATCGAAGTCGGCGGCATCCGCCTCCGCCCCGCCACCGACCTCCTGCGCGCCTACAGCGTCCAGAGCCCCGAGCCCACGCCGCCGCCCGAGAACGTTTCGAGGCCCGAGCAGCCCCGCGCCCCTTCGTCAAGGGCCTTCATCTTCCTCAGCTACCACAGTGAGGACGCCTCGCGCGTGATAGATGCTCGGCAGAGGTTACAATCACTCGGCCACACAACCTGGCTGGACATCGCCGACGCCCAGTCGGGCGGAGATTTCCAGGAGCAACAACAGAAAGCGCTGGACGAGGCCGACCTCTTCATCTTCTTCCTCAGCCGGAAAGTATCCGACAACAGTGAACGCTTCCACATCGAATGCGAATACGCGCTCAGGCGCGCGGCCGAGGAGTCGCCGCGTAACGGTTTCATCATCCCGGCGATGCTGGAGCCGTGCGAAATCCCGCGGGCGCTGGCTAACTACCAGGCCGTGGACTTGTCGGCCGAGGGTGGCTGGGCGATGCTCGAAGAGGGGATAAGGGTCAGGCTCGAATTGATCGAGCAGAGGCGTGGGGACGGGGGGCACGAAGAGAAGGTCAGAGCCCTGGAGGCACTGGCTGGGTCGGACGAACCGGGCGCGTTGGAGACGCTGGCCGAGGCCGTGTGGGAAGAGAAGGACGCGCGCGTGCGGCTCGCCGCCGTCGGCGCTCTGAATAAGAGCAGGAGCGAGACGGCGCTCGAAACGCTCTTGGTCGCCGCGGGTGATGAGGACGGCGGAGTCCGCCGCGCGGCGGCCGGGGCTCTGCGGCAGGCCGTGGATGGCAACGCCGTGCTCATCTTCGGCTTCTTCGGCACCGACCACGTCGAGAGCCGCGAAGTCCTCCGCGAAGAACTGCGCCGCCGCGGCCACGTCCCGCTCGTCTTCCCGTTCACGCGCCCGCCCGTCCGCGATGAGGCCGCCATGATGCGCGCGGCCGCGCCGTTCACGCGCTTCGCCGTCGCCGACCTGACCGCGTCGCCCGAGATTCAACTCGACCTCGTCCACTACCTCGGAACGTTTCTACAACAACTCGGCGCGCCGGTCGTGCCGATAACCCAGCGTGAGCCGAGTCCCGCCGACGCCGCCGAACGTCTCCGCCTGTTGCGGCAGCAGCACCCGGCGCTTCTGCCTCTCTACTCGTACGCCGGCCCCGGCGAACTGCGCGAGTCTTTCGACCGCATCGTCATGGAGCCGGTGACCGCGAGGCCGGACGAGACGTCGGCGGAGAATGCGCCCGCCCCGCCGCCTTACGAGGAGTTGCTGGCGACGCTGCGCGAGAGCGAGCACGAGCAGTCGCGCGCGGCCGCCGCCCGGCAGATAGGCGAACTTGAGAATCCTTCCCTGCTCCAACACCTCTCGGCCGCGCTCAAGGACGCGAGCCCGCTGGTGCGCACCGCCGCGATTCGCGGGCTCGCGCGCGTGCGGACTGACTACGTCCTGCCCGACCTTTTGGAGGCGACCCGCGACGCCGACGCGCAGGTGCGGCACGCTGCATTGGGGACGCTGCGCACCTTCGGGGAGACGATGGTCATGCTCCTCGGGCGCTTCACGCCCGAGCGCAAGGAGACGCTCGACCTCGTCCGCGGAGCGCTGCGCAGCCAGGGCTACTTCCCCGTCATGTTCGACTTCGAGAAGCCGCCCAGCCTCTCGCTGACGGAGGTCAGCGTCACGCTCGCGCAGCACTCGCGCTTCCTGATCGCAGACCTGACAGACCCGACGAACGTCCCCTACGAGCTTCAGGCCATCGTCCCCCAGCACCGCGTGCCCCTCCAACCGATCATCCACGAGCAGTCCCGGCCCTTCTCCTTCTTCGAAGACATCCAGCGATTCCCCTGGGTGCTGCCGCTCGTCACCTACCACTCGCCCGAAGACCTGCTCGCAAACTTAAACGAGCGCGTCATCGCCCCCGCCGAGGCGAAGCTAAAGGAGTTCAGAGACGAACCGCCCGTGAAGGGCGAGGAACAGCCCGCCGCAGCCCGCGAAGGGGTCTTCATCAGTTATAGCAATGAGGATAGGGCGTGGCTCGACAGGCTTAAGACGATGCTCGCGCCGTTCACGCGCCGTAAGAAAATTTCGGTCTGGGACGACACATGGATTAAGCCCGGCTACGACTGGCGCGAGGAGATTGAGCGCGCTCTGGCCTCGGCGAAAGTGGCCGTGCTGCTCGTGAGCCCAGACTACCTCGCCTCGGATTTCATCGCAGAGCACGAGCTGCCGCTGCTCCTGAGGAGAGCGGCCGAGAAGGATGGGCTGATAATCATCTGGGTGGCCGTGAGGCACGCTGCCTACCGAGAGACCCCCCTCTGGAACTATCAGGCGGTCAACGATCCCGGGAGGCCGCTTAACAGCCTGAGCCCCGCGGAGCTCGACACCGAGCTCCTCCGCATTTGCGCAACGATAGAGAGAATGGCGGAGAGATAAGGCCGATCCAGGTAAGAGTCGCCCGGCAAGTTGACCAACACATACAGAATGGCAGCACGCCGACTGAGTCTACACTCCTGACCCTCCGGTTCTCGTCAGGCACTCAGAATATCTCGGAGCCCTTGCGGACGACCGACCAGGCCACGTCGGTGAGGGTGTGGCTGGCAGCGCCCCACCAGAGGCCGGCGAGCACGGCGGCCAGAGCGCGCGGGCCGAGGCCGTAGGCGGCGGCCGACGCCTCGACGAAGTGCCAGCCCTGCACGACCTCGCGCCACCCCGGAACTGCCCCCCCCGAGAGGAAGGCCGCCCGCGCGTAGACGCACGCCCACGTCACGAGCGTCAACACGGCCGCGAAGTAGACGACCCGGATGAGCGTCCCGAACACGATGCCGTGCGACCAGCGCGAGCGGTGCCGGAAGACGACCTTGTACGGGAACCACAGGAACCTGAGCGGGCCCCAGCGCGTGTACTGCCGCGACTGTATGTCGAGGTCGGGTCCGAACATCAGCCCCCCGAACAGCATCGCGGCGGTCGCCAACGCGCTCAGCCACACGCTCCCCGTCAGACCCCACGCCGCCGCGAAAGTCGGCGGAGCCAGCACCAGCGTCACCATGTCGTGAGTCTTTCCCGAAGGCATAGGAGCAGTAGGCAGTAGGCAGATGGCAGTGGCAGTTAAGAGCGCCGCGGTTGCGACTTCGACTTAAATTCTTTCAACGTTCGTGACGCGGAGCGACTGCCTACTGCCTACTGCCATCTGCCTACTGCTTATAGCACGCGCCGCGCGGCGGAGACCAGCCGTTTGCCCGTGCGTCGGGCGGGCGTGTACACTGTGCAGCTTCGCCGGAAGGGTCATGGGTAAAAAAGGGAAGGCGCAGGAATTTTTGGAGTACGCGGCGGCGCGGGCGCTGCTGTCGGGGCTCGGCGCGCTGCCGCGGCCGGCGGCCGTCCAGGTCGGCCGCGCCCTCTGGCGCACTGCCTACCGCGTAGCCCGCGGCTTGCGGCGCCCGGTCCTGCGCAACCTTGAACTGGCCTTTCCGGAGATGGGCGCGGAAGAGCGCGAGCGAATCCTGCGCGGCACGTTCGAGAGCCTCGGCCGGCAGCTCGGCGAGGTCAGCCAGTTCCCGCGCGCCACGCCCGAGCGGCTGCGCGCAATCGCCGAGTACGACAGCGAAGATGTCAAACTCCTCGACGTGGCGCGCGAGCGCGGCCGCGGGGTCATCTTCCTCACCTCGCACCTCGGCGCCTGGGAGATGCTCTGCTTCGCGCACTCCGCGCTCTACGAGCCGCTGAGCTTCCTCGTCCGCCCCTTAGACAACCCGCGCATCGACCGGATGGTCGAACGCTTGCGCACGCGCTTCGGCAACCGCCCCATAGACAAGGGCGCCGCCGCCCGCACCGCGCTCCGCCTCCTCAAGCAGGGCGGCACGCTCGGCGTGCTGGCCGACCTCAACACGCAGGAGCGCGAGGGCGTCTTCGTCCCCTTCTTCGGCCACCTCGCCTGCACGACCGCGGGCGTCGCCACGCTGGCGCTGCGCACGGACGCCACCGTCATCCCCGTCTGCGCGCCCTGGGACGAGCGGCGCGGCAAGTTTGTCTTCCGCGGCGGCCCCGTCATCGAACTCGTCCGCACGGGAGACGACCGCCGAGATGTCGAAATCAACACGGCCAACTTCACGGCCGCCATCGAGCGCCACGTCCGGATGTTCCCGGATCAGTGGCTCTGGATACACAAACGCTGGAAGACGCGCCCCAAAGGCGAGCCCGACCTCTACGCACGTTCGACACAACTTCCGGCGGAGAGTGTCGCAGGGTCAAATATTTCTTCACCGCCTCCAACCGAAAAGGTTTACAAAGCTTAGTGCGCGAGTTTTCACAAATTACTTTAACCTTTGAAATTCAAAGGGTTACGAGAGTCTCCCGCGCCTGTCACAAATTTGTTAAGAACGTTGCATTTTCTTCTTGACAGTTAACGGAAAATACGTATAATTCCTCACCAAGTCACGAAGCAGAAAATTAAGTTAATAAAGCGGTGCTTCGAAGATGATTGACAAGAGCGGCCGGGTTGGTTCATGCAGCTTTACAGGCAGGAGCGGTTCTTATTTTTGCTCCGGTAAGGTTGAGCAGTTCCGAGCTATATATTTCGCCCGTCCAACACGACCGCCAAAACAGCCGGATCGCCCGTAGGTGACGATCTCCAGCAAAAGCCAACGCCACCCTGAATCTCCGAGCCTGCCCGAAAAAAACGCCCCGTCGGTTTACCCTAGACCGACGGGGCGCCTTCTTTTTGGTTCAGAAAAATCTTTTACATGGCTAAGCCGCCGTCGGCCTGGATGACCTGGCCGGTGATGTAGCGCGCGTCTTCGGAGAGGAGGAAGCAGGCGATGCGTGCGACCTCCGAGGGCTCGGCGTAGCGGCCCATCGGAATCTGCTCGCGCAGCTTCTGCTGGTACTCTTCGTTGAGCGCCTGCGACATTTCCGTGGCGACGAGGCCGAGGGCGAGCGCGTTGACCGAGACGTTACGGCTGGCGACCTCTTTGGCCAGCGCCTTCGTCAGCCCGATCATGCCGGCCTTCGAGGCCGAGTAGTTCGACTGGCCGCCCATGCCGACGACGCCGCTGATGGAGGAGATGTTGAGGACGGAGCCGCCCCCTTCGTTCTTGAGCATGTGGCGGAGCGCGGCGCGCGCGAAGTTCCAGGCGCCCTTGAGGTTCGTGTCGATGACGGAGTCCCAGTCCTCCTCCTTCATGCGCAGGATGAGGTTGTCGCGCGTGATGCCGGCGTTGTTGACGAGGAGGTCGAGGCGCCCCAGCTCTGACTTCACCTGCTTGACCATCTCGGCCGCGGCCTCGGTGCTCGCCACGTCGCACTGCGCGGCGAGGGCGCGCACGCCCAAGCCCTCGATCTCGGCCTTCAAGCCTTCGGCCGCCTCGGCGCTCCGCGCGTAGTTGAAGGCCACGTCGGCGCCGCGCCGCGCCAGCTCCAGCGCGATGGCGCGGCCGATGCCGCGCGTCGCGCCCGTGACGATGGCCGCGCGCCCCGCAAAGGGTTTCACTTCGGCACTCAAACTTTTCTTCCTCCGTTAAGGTGTGTTCTCGGCGAACGGGCATCTTAACACACGCGGCGGGACCGAGGCGTTTGGCGGGAGGCGGGTTTTGTTGTAAAGATTAACCGCAAGCGCGCCACACAACACGCACGGAGGTAGGGGATGAAGTTAATCGTACTCGCGGCGGGGTACGCCACGCGGCTGTACCCGCTCACGCTCGACCAGCCGAAGCCTTTGCTCGACGTGGCCGGCAAGCCGATGCTCGAACACGTGCTCGACAACCTCGCGCCCGTCGAGGAGATCGAACACGTCTACGTCGTCACCAACGGCAAGTTCGCCGGACACTTCGAGCGCTGGGCGGAAGGCCGCCGCGCGCGCATCGGCGGGCCGGACATCACGGTCGTCAACGACCACTCGACCGACGACTCGAACAAGCTCGGCGCCATCGGCGACCTCAACCTCGTGCTGACGCAAGGCCGGGTAGACGACGACATCGTCGTCGTCGCGGGCGACAACCTCTTCAGCGAATCTTTGGGCGAGTTCGGCGAATACTGCCGCGCGAAGGGCGCGCCCGTGCTCGCCGTCTACGACGTGGGCGACCTCGAAGCGATCAAGAAATACAACTCCATCGAGGTGGACGAAGACGGCCGCATCACCTTCTTCGAGGAGAAGCCCGCGAACCCGAAGAGCACGCTGACCGGGATCGCGCTCTACTACTACCCGAAGTCCGCGCTGCCGCTCATCCGGCGGTACGTCGAGGAGGGCAACAATCCCGACCAGCCCGGCCGCCTCGTGCAGTGGATGTACGAGCGCACGCCCTTCTACACGTGGCGCGTGCCGGGCATCTGGTACGATGTCGGGTCGAAGGAGACTTTGGAGGAGGCCGGCCGACTCTTCTCGCAGCACGGAACACAGGCCGAAGGGTGACCGAAAGATGCTCGATCTGAACTACGTCCGCGCCAACCTTGAGCGCGTGCGCGCGGCGCTCGACGCGCGCGGCTTCCCCGCCGCGGCGCTCGAAGACTTCGCCGCGCTCGACGCCGAGCGCCGCCGCGCCATCGCCGAGTCCGACGCCCTCAACGCGCGCCGCAACGCTTCGAGCCGCGAGATCGGCGCGCTGATGAAGGGGGGCCGAAAGGAAGAGGCCGAGTCGAGACGCCGGGAAGTCGCCGAGTTGAAGGAGCGCATGGCGGAGCTTGAGAGCGCGCGCGACGACGCCGAGCGGCGGATGCAGGAGTTGCTGGCGACCGTCCCGAACGTGCCGCACGAGTCGGTGCCGGTCGGGCGCGACGAGACGGCGAACGTCGAAGTCCGTCAATGGGGCGAGGCGCCGCGCTTCGACTTCGAGCCGCAGGATCACGTGGACATCGGCACGCGCCTGGGCATCCTCGACCTCGAACGCGCGGCGAAGATCGCCACGGCGCGCTTCGCCATCCTGCGGGGCGCGGGCGCGCGCCTCGAACGTGCGCTCATCAACTTCATGCTCGACGTGCACACGCGCGAGCACGGGTACGAGGAGACGCTGCCCCCCTTCATCGTCAACGCGCACGCGCTCTTCGGCACGGGGCAGCTTCCCAAGTTCGAGCAAGACCTCTTCAAGCTCACGGACGAACGCGGGCTCTACCTGATCCCGACGGCCGAAGTGCCGGTGACGAACATCCACCGCGATGAGATTCTGGATGCGTCGGAGGTGCCCAAACGGTTCGTCGCCTACACGCCCTGCTTCCGCTCCGAGGCCGGCTCCTACGGCCGCGACACGCGCGGCGTCATCCGCCAGCACCAGTTCGACAAGGTGGAGTTGGTGAAGCTCGCGCTCCCCGAAAACTCCTACGAAGAGCTCGAAGGGCTGACGCGCGACGCCGAGACGATTCTGCAAAAGCTCGGGCTGCACTACCGCGTCGTCGCGCTCTCGACCGGCGACACCAGCCCCTCGTCGGCGAAGACGTACGACCTTGAGGTGTGGCTGCCCTCGCAGAACGCCTTCCGCGAAATCTCCTCGTGCTCGAACTTCGAGGCGTACCAGGCGCGGCGCGCGCAGATACGCTTCCGCCGCGGGGGCGGCGCGAAGCCCGAGTACGTCCACACGCTCAACGGCTCGGGGCTCGCGGTGGGGCGCACCTGGCTCGCCATCCTTGAGAACTACCAGCAGGCCGACGGCTCGGTCGTCATCCCCGAAGCGCTCCGGCCGTACATGGGCGTGGAGAGGATTGAGGCGAGTAAGCAGTAGGCAAGACGGGCGTCTTACGTCCTGACGACGCGGCGATAGAACATAAGCGCGACATCTTACGAGATAAGATGTCGCGCTTATGTTCTATCGCCACGAATTAGATGATAAGACGGGCGTCTTAAGCCCTAACCCGGCGCGCTCAGGCCATCAGATAAGCGCCTTAGATTATAAGTTCATCGTCTTATAACCTAAGGCGCTTATCTGATGGCCTGAGCGCGTGTCTATTCGATCTTCAGCTCGAACGGCATGATGGCGAGGGCGGAGTTCTGCGGGAAGCGCTCGAACATGGCGGCGCGGCGCAGGACGGGGCGCATCTCGGCGGGCATGGAGTTGATGAACGCCGCGCGCTGCTGTTGAGCCTTGATGCTGGCGGCATCCTCCTCGTCGCCGCCGCCGCCGAGGAGCTGCTGGAAGAAGGTGCGCGGCGCGGGGTAGACGACGCGGCGGACGCCCTTGTCGGCGGGAATCTTCGCCAGCTCCTTCGCCACCTCGACGGCGCGGTCGAGGCCGCCGAACTCGTCCACCAGCCCCTTCTCCTTGCCCTGCGCGCCCGTCCACACGCGGCCGCGCGCGATCTCGTGGACGGCCTCGACGCTCGGGAACTTGCGCCCTTCGGCCACCTTCGGCAGGAACTGGTTGAAGTAGAAGTTGCGCATCGAGCCCTCGAACTTCTCGCGCTCCTCCGGCGTGAACTTCTCGGTCTCGCGGAACATCCCCGCGTTCTTGCCGCGCAGGAGGTACTCGCTCGACACGCCGACCCAGTCGTAGAAGCCCTTGACGACCGGCTTGTAGGCGTAGACGCCGATGGAGCCCGTCAGCGTCAGCGGCTGGGCGACGATGCGGTTCGCGCCCATCGAGATGTAGTAGCCGCCCGAGGCCGCGAGGTCGCCCATCGAGATGACGACCGGCTTCTTCTTCTTCGCCTCCTCGACCGCCTTCCAGATCAAGTCCGAGGGGTAGGTCACGCCGCCGGGGCTGTCCACGCGCAGGACGATGGCCTTGACCTCCTTGTTGTCGCGCGCGTCGTTGAGGGCCTTGACCACCGTGTCGGAGCCGACGGTCTGGCCGCCGCCGAGCGAGCCGTCGTTCGAGCGGCCGGGCTCGATGGGGCCGGAGGCGAAGACGACCGCGACGGCCTCGCCCTGGTTCAGCCCCAGCGACTGCGGCGTGACGCGCCGGTACTCGGCCATCGAGACCTTGCGCAGCCTCTCGTCCTCCTTGTAGCCGAGCCGCTTCCTGAGTTCCTTCTCCACCTCCTCGCGGTAGAGGGCGCCGTCGATGAGGCCGGCTTCGAGCGCGGCGGGCGCGTTGTGCGGGGCGTTGTCTACGAGCGCGCGCACGTCCTCGACGGACTTGCGCCGCGCCTCGGCGATCTGCGAGACGTAGCGGTTGAAGATTTCGTCGAGCAGGGAGTTCACCTGCTCGCGCTCGCCCTCCGACATGTCCTCGCGCGTGAACGCCTCGGGCCCGGTCTTGTACTTCTCGATCTGGTACGCGTCCCAGTAGATGCCGAGCTTGTCGAACGAGCCCTTGAAGTGCATCGACTCGGCGGCCAGCCCGTTGATGAAGAGGTCGCCGATGGGCGGCACGTAGATGCGCTCGGCCGCGGTGGCGACGTAGTACTCCTTGTCGCCGCCGAACTCCATGTAGGAGTAGATGGGCTTGCCCGACTTGCGGAAGTCGGCGACCGCCTCGCGTATCTCGTCGGACTTGGCCCACCCGCCGCCGAGCATGCCGATGTCGAGCAGGACGGCGCCGACCCGCTTGTCGGCCTTCGCCTTGCGCAGTTGCAGCAGCAGGTCCGAGAGCGAGTTGGTCTCGCCGCCGAAGAGGCGGGCGGAGACCTCGTCGGTGTTCGCGTAGTCGGGCAGCGAGCCCTCGACGTTGAGGACGAGCACGCTGTTCGACGCCACGTCCGGCTCGTCGCCGAGCGACAGCAGGACGACGGCCACGACCAGCCCCACCAACAGCACGAACACCGCCAGGAGCCCGACGATGATGAGAGCGATCTTGCTTCCACGAGTCATACTTTAAGGCCTTTATCTCGAATGAATTTGCCACGGCCGGAGCGGGAGAGGCCGGGTCGATTCTAGTACGCTGCCGGAGGGGAAAAGGTTTTGAGGGAGTAGGCAGTGGGCAGTCGGCCCGCGTCGAGCGCGGTGAGAGGTTAAGGCCGAGGTTTCGACAGCGGCTCTGTCAACTGCCTACTGCCGTCTGCCTACCGCCTACCCCCTCACGATCCACCCGCCGCCCACGACCTCGTCGCCGCGGTAGAAGACGGTAGCCTGCCCCGGCGTGACGGCGCGCTGCGGCTCGTCGAAGCGGACGCGGGCGCGGGCGCCGCCGAGCGGGGTGATGGTGGCCGGCGCCTCCCGGTGGCGGTAGCGCACGCGCACGTCGGCGCGGACTGGTTCGGCGGGCTCCTCGAAGGCGACCCAGTTGACGCCCGCGGCGTGGAACTCGGAGCTGAGAAGCTCCTCGTCGTGGCCGACGACGACGCGGCTCGACTCCGGCTCGACGCGCACGACGTAGAGCGGGAGTTGCCGCGAGACGCCGATGCCCCGCCGCTGCCCGACCGTGAAGCGGTGGACGCCCTCGTGCTCTCCGACGACGCGCCCTGCGGTGTCCACGATCTCGCCGCCCGCGGGCCTTTCGTCTTCCCGGCCCTCGGCCGCGAGGTAGCGGTCGATGAAGCCCGCGTAGTCGCCGTCGGGCACGAAGCAAATCTCCTGCGACTCCTTCTTCTCGGCGACGTACAGCCCGTGACTCCGCGCCGCCGCGCGCGCCTCCTCCTTCGTCATCCCGCCGAGCGGGAAGAGGGAGCGCGACAACTGCTCCTGCGTCAGCTCCCAGAGGAAGTAGGTCTGATCCTTGCGCGCGTCCCTCCCGCGCAGGAGGCGGTGGCGCCCCGCCGACTCGTCGAACTCCACGCGCGCGTAATGGCCGGTCGCGACCTTCTCGCAGCCGACGCTGAGCGCCGTGCGGTCGAGCGAGGCGAACTTCAGGCGGCTGTTGCAGGCGACGCACGGGATGGGCGTCTCGCCTTCGAGGTAACTTTGGACGAACGGCGCGACCACGTCGCGCTCGAAGTCGCGCTCAAGGTTCAGGACGTAGAACGGGAAGCCCAGCTCCTCGGCCACGCGCCGCGCGTCGTACACGTCGTCGAGCGAGCAGCAGCGGGAAGGCAAAGGCTCGCCGTCCTCGCCCACGGTCAAGCCCCGCCGCTGGTTCCAGAGCTGCATCGTGAACCCGACCAGCTCGTGCCCCCCGGCCTTCAACAACGCGGCCGCCGCCGAACTATCGACGCCGCCGCTCATCGCCACCGCTATCTTCATTACAACTTTAAACCCGCTCAAAAACGTCGAATTTGCCGCGCATTTAGGCAGATGCTAAGATGACATCCAGTCGCTTTCTACTGCTTTTTCAAGCACAGTACAGGATAACCGACATCCTGAAAAACGTCAGCCCGCCATCTGACGCCGGAGAACGGAAGGAGCGCGGACAGATGAGTGAAGAGAGCACACTCCGACTCGAAAAGGCAATGGCAAGGCTGGCGGAAAGCTCGGCGCAGCACGACGAGCGGCTCGCCGCGCACGACGACAGACTCGCAGCGCACGAGGAGAGGATGGCCGCGCACGAGGAGAGGATGGCCGCCATAGAACGTGCGAATCAGATGCTCCGAGAGTTGGCAGCCGCCCATCAGCAGTTGCTTGCTAACATGCAGCGGCGCATCCCGGGTCTCGAAGAGGCCAACGCCACGTTGGTCGAACTTCTCGGGCGTCACCACGAGGGGATGACCGAGTTGCGGGCGGCGCAGGCAAATTCGGAACAGAAGATCGCGGCACTGATAGATGCCCAGATTCGCGGTGAGGAGACCTTGAACGTGATGAAGGCCGCGATGGGACGTGGCAACGAGCGCGTTCAGACAGCTTTGGCACAACTCGCCGAGTCTCAGACACACACAGACCAGAGACTGGACGCGTTGATTGACATCGTGCGGGGCCGCCTTAACGGTCAGTCCGGCGGTAGCTAACATTCCCTTGAACAATGCCTGAGAGAGCCATCGAAGAGTACGTCGTCACGGACGAGCCCTTCTACCTCGCCGTGGGGCGCGAGGTGGAGTTGTTCGAGGCCGCGCGCGACGCGCGCCTGCCCGTCATGCTCAAAGGCCCGACGGGGTGCGGCAAGACGCGCTTCGTCGAGCACATGGCGTGGCGTCTGGGTCGCCCGCTCATCACCGTCGCCTGCCACGAAGACCTCTCGGCGACCGACCTCGTCGGCCGCTACCTGCTCGAAGGCGAGGAGACGGTCTGGCACGACGGCCCGCTGACGGCGGCCGTGCGCGGCGGCGCGATCTGCTACCTCGACGAGGTGGTCGAGGCGCGCAAGGACACCGTCGTCATCATCCACCCCCTGACCGACGACCGCCGCCGCCTCCCCATCGAGAAGCGCGGCACCATCCTCGACGCGCCGCCCGACTTCATGCTCGTCGTCAGCTACAACCCCGGCTACCAGTCGATCCTGAAAGACCTCAAGCAGTCCACGCGCCAGCGCTTCGTCGCGCTGGAGTTCGACTACCCGCCGGCCGAGCTGGAGGCCGAGATCGTCGCGCGCGAGGGCGGCATCTCGCTCGAGCAGGCGCGCGACCTCGTCCTCATCGGGCAGAAGGTGCGTAATCTGCGCGGCCACGGACTCGAAGAGGGCGTCTCCACGCGCCTCCTCATCTACGCCGCCCAGCTCACCGCCCGCGGCATCCCGCCGACGGCCGCGGCGGAAGTCGCCCTCTGCTCCCCCATCACCGACGACAGAGATTTACAACGCAGCATCCGCGAGATCGTGACGACCGTCATCTGATGGCTTATTCGGGACGGCGGGTGAGAGGGGGATGAGAGGCAGCGTGCCCCTCATCCCCCTCTCACCCGCCTTTCGAAATCGGCGTCTCGCTCTCACCCTATTTCTTCCTGACGTACGTGCCGTCGAAGGCGACCGTCCAGGTCTTGCCGCCGTCGGCGGACTGTTCCCAGAACTGGCGGATGCGGTCGTCGCCGAGTCTGGTGAAGGTGAGGCGCTCAAGGGTCTTCGCGCCGTTGCGGCCGACGGACTCGCCGGCGAAGCGCATCGCGCCGTCCCTGTACTCGCCCGTGAGTTCGAGGACGCCGCCGGAGTTGTCTACCCACGTCTGCTGCCACTTCCCCTTCGCGGCGTTGTAAACGTTAAAGCTCTTGCCGTGGCCGCCGCGCGCGCTCGTCCAGTTCTCGAAGATGACGCAGTCGCCGAGGATGAGCTGCACGCTGTTGGTGCCGGCCTGCTGACCCTGCGGGTTGCGCACGTCCCACTCGCCGACCCAGAAGTCGAACTGGCGGTATTCGGGACGCGACTTGCAGGGCGGCTGCTGCGGTGGCGTCGGGGTCTGCGCGCGCGCCGCGTCGAAGTAGGAAGACGCGCAGAGGAGAAGAAGCGCGAGGCCGGTGCGCCTGAGCGCGGACGAAGTCATCGGCATGTTCACTCCTTAAAAGTTTTTCGGGACGAACGGCTGTCAGGCTTGTGTCTGAAGAGATGCCGCGCGCGGCCGTCTTGGATGCCCCGGAAGCGCGTGCGTTACAATGCCGCGAACCGAGTTTTTCCGGCGGACGAACCGCCGGACGGGCGTGCGAGGAATTGGACGGAGGGGCGCGTCCCTTCCATGTTCGGAGCGTGATGAGCGGAAAGACTGACGAGCGCGGCTTCGAGTCGAAGGTGGTGGCCGGCGAAGGCACAGAGGTGGAGCCTTTGGAGCGGACGCTGCGCGAGCGTCTGCGCGCGGTGCGCGACGCGGGGGAGCGGCGGACGATTGCGGGGCTGGCGCGGGAAGTGGGGAAGCTCCCCGTGGACGTGGCGCGGGCGGCGTTGGAGGTGGGCGCGGGGTTGGCGGCGTTGAGTTTGCGCGCGGGCGTTGACTTCCTGAGGGAGGTGCCGGATGCGGCGCGCGTGCTCGACGCGGAAGAGCTGCGCGCGTGGGGCGAGTTGGGGCGGCGGCTGGTGATGGCCGACGCGGAGACGGGCGCGGCGTTCATCACGGCGGGCGTCGGCGCGTTGGCGGAGGTGCCGCGCGGGGCCAGGCTTCTGCTGTTGCAGGTGTGCGGGCGGCAGCTGTCGCTCTCGACCTCGTTCGCGTTGGAGACGTACCGGCGGGGGCCGGAGGTCGCGCGCGCGGTGGGCGACGCGGAGCTGTTAAGGCGCGTCTTCGAGGTCGCGCTCGAAGTCGCGCGGCGCTCCGCGCGCCACAGCTCGGACTTCGTGTCGGCGACGCCCGCGGCCGCGACCTCACTCCACGCCTTCGACGGGGAGGTCGATGAAGGCGCCGCCGTCGGAAATCACTCCGAAGGGGTTTGGGAGGCGGCGCTGAGTTTGGCGGAGTCGTTCGCGCAACGCGTCGGGGGCATCGCGGCCGACATGTGGGCGGCGCTGCCGGGCGCGGTCGAGGACTTGAGCGCGGACGAGGCTTTGCGCCTGCTCCGTCAGGCCGAAGGCTTTCTGGACAGGGGCGGGGCGGCGGCGCTGCACGTGCTCGCGTCGGGCGGCGAGGTGCTGCGGCTCGTGCCCGAGGCGCACGACGCGTGGGGCGCGCTGCTGCGGACGGTGGCGTCGCACAACAACGCGTGCCTGGTCGCGCTGGCGCGGACGGGGCCGGCGACGTTGCGCTCGCTGGCCGAACATCAGGGCAGTCGCGCGCGCCTGGCGGAGGTCGTGCTCACCGTCGTCGGGGCGACGCACGAGGTGGCACGCGTGGACGCGGAGGCGGCCATCTCCTGCTTCCGCGCGGCGCCGCGGGCGCTGAGGTCTGCGACGCTCGAACAGTTCAGGGAGTGGGCGCGCGAGGGCTTGCTCGCGGAGAACCTGAGCGCGCGCGCGCGGCGCAGCTACTTCGCGCTGGAGACGCGCGGGAGCAACGAGCGCTTGCAGAGCGGCGGGCGCGACGGGCTCGGGCTCGAAGAGGTGGCGCAGACCTTGAGGCTCTACGTCGAGGGCTTGACGGGTCGCGCCGTCGAAGTCGCGCCGCTCGCGGCCATCCCCGAAGAGCAGCGCATCGGCGACGGCCGCACGATACACCTGCCGTCGGTCGTCTCGGAGTTCGGCGAGCGCGAGCTGGACTTCCGCCTCTATAAAGTCCTGGCCGCGCACGCCGCGGGGCAGATCGAGTTCGGCACGCACGAGCGCGAAGCTCCGGGGCTGCGCGCGGCCTACGCCTCGCTCGGCGAGCTTTACGCGCCCGAGACGGCGGACGCGCTCGACGCCTTCGCGCTCGACGGCTACATCAACGACCCCTCGAAGTCCGAGCGCGCGCTCGCGCCCGAGGAGGAGGCGCGGCTCGCAGAAGCGCGCAGGCGCGTGCTGCCCGAGGGCGGCGACTACCGCTCGGTGCTCGCGCTCTTTCCGCAGAGGGGACTTGCGGCGCGCGTCTTCGGGACGCTTGAGAACGGCCGGATCGACCGCCGGCTCCGGCACGCATACCGCGGCCTGGGGCGCGACCTCGACCTGGTGCGCGAGCATCTGCGCCGCAACCGGCCGCGCATCGTCAGCCTCCCCATCACGCTCGTCCCCTTCGAGCTGCTGTTCCAGATCACGCTCTGCGGCGGCGCGCTCGAAGACGCGCGCGCGGTCTACGGCCAGGTCGTCTCGGAGTTGGAGACGATTGTCGTCGAGTACCTGACGGCCGCCGACGCTTCGGTGGCAGACACCCTGATGGCCACGTCGCGCGTCTACACGCTCTTCCAGTCGGTCGTGCCCGAGATGACCGAGCGGCAGACCGAGACGGAGGAGGAGGGCGGCGAGGACGAGCAGGGCGGCGCGCAGTCGAACCTCGACGCCGAAGGGCAGGAGGACGACGACGAAACGTCAGACGAGGAGCGCCGCCGCGAGCAGCGCCGCCGCGACGCGCGCGAGCTCTTCAACGCGTGGGCAGCGAGCGAGGCCGAGTCGGACGGCGAGGAGACGCTGACCGGCGCCGAGCGCTGGATGTCGGGCGAGTCGGCCGAGCAGGCGTTGGAGGCGGGCGAAGAGGCTTTCGAGTACGACGAGTGGGACAGGGACTTGTCCGACACGCGCGTCGGCTGGTGCCGCGTCGTCGAGAAGAGGGTCAGGCGCGGCGACCGCACGTTCGTCGAGCTCACGCGCTCGCGCTACCGCGGCGTCATCTCATCCATCCGGCACCAGTTCCAGTTGATGAGGCCCGAGAGTCTGAAGCGCGTGGCGAACGAGTTGGACGGCGACGACTACGACTTGAACGCGCTGATCGACTTCGTCATCGACCGCCGCGCCGACGGCCAGCAGTCCGAGCGCGTCTACACGAAGCGCCTGCGGCGCGAGCGCGACGTGGCCGTCTCGTTCCTGCTCGACCAGTCGTCTTCGACCGCGCGCACCATCGGCCGCCATCCGCTACAGCCCTACACGCACCCGGGGCGCCGCATCATCGAGGTCGAGAAGGAGGGGCTCGTCCTGATGAGCGAAGCGCTCGAAGCCGTCGGCGACCCTTATTCGATCTACGGCTTCACCAGCGAGGGGCGGCGCAACGTCAAGTTTTACGTCGTCAAAGACTTCGACGAGCCCTACGCGGGCGAGGTCGAGCAGCGCATCGGCGGCATCAACTACCAGAACAACACGCGGCTCGGCGCGGCCGTCCGCCACGCCGCCGCGAAACTGCGCCGGCAGGAGGCGCGCACGCGCCTGCTCATCGTCCTCTCCGACGGCCGCCCCTACGACCACGACTACGGCGACGCACGCTACGCGCGCGAGGACACGCGCGAGGCTCTGCGCCAGGCGCGCCTCGACGGCATCACCCCCTTCTGCATCACCATCGACCGCGACAGCGAGTCCGAACTCCGCGACCTCTACGGCGAAGTCGGCTACACCATCATCGACGACGTGCTCTCCCTCCCCGAACGCATGCCCGCGATATACCGGAGACTGACGACGTAGGGGATGGGTAGACAGTAGTCAGTAGTCAGCAGGAAGACACAGCGGCGTATTCGGGTTATAGCCGGAACACGCCGCCTCTGTTTTTCTACCGGCTACTGACTACTGTCTACTGTCTACTGCTTTCAAAGCGCGGACTTGATGACGGCGGCGAGTTCTTCGGTCTCGCGTTGGACGCATTGGCGTGTGTCTTCGCCGGGGAGGGGGGCGGGGCGGCGCGCGGGGTGGAAGACGACTTCGACGCGGCCGGTGCGCGGGAGGCGCTGGCCGCGGGGCCAGACGCCTTGGCCGCCGCGGATGGTGACGGGCAGGACGGGCGCGCCCGCTTCGAGCGCGAGGCGCACCGCGCCGGCCTTGAAGCGCCCGACCTCGCCGTCGGCGTAGGAGCGCTGCCCCTCGGGGAAGATCATCACGGCGCCGCCCGAGCGCAGCCACTGGAGCGAGCGCCGGTGCGCCGTCGGGTTGCCGCGGTCGAGGACGATGGGCCACGCGCCCAGAAGCTCCAAAGCCTTGCCCACGAGCGGCCACCTGAACGCCTCGTTCCAGGCGAGGTAGCGGACGGGGCGGTTGACGCGCGAGCCGACCCAGAAGGGGTCGACGTAGGTCTGGTGGTTGGCGGCGATGACGAGCCCGCCCTCGCGCGGGATGTGCTCAAGCCCGCGATAAGCGATGCGCCACAGAGCGCGCGAGAGGCCGCGGATGGCCGGCCGCAGCGCGTCGAGGAGCCACTGCGGGGCGTGTCGCGGCTCGGGCGTCTCGGCCGCCTTGCGCCGCCCCTCGCCCCCGCCCATGTCCGCCTCCCTGCTCACAAAGAGTCCCCGCCCTCCCCTTCTCTCTCGACGAACCCGGCGGACGCGCCCAACGCCTCCCACCACTCCGGGATGTCGCGCGCTGAGAGCGCGTCCTCGTTCCAGCGCTGGCAGCGCGAGCACTCGAAGCCAGTATAGTCACGCGCCTCGGCCTTCGTCAGCGACAGGCGCGTCCGCGCGTTGCACACGTGGTCGCCGCACCAGCGCTCGATCTCGACCAGCAACACCTCCCGCGGCGTCACGATTCGCTTGCTCATACCGTTTAAGGGCGTGAACCGTGAACCGTAAACCGTGACAAGTGAAGAGCTGCTTTAATCTCGTCACGGTTTACGGTTCACGGTTCACGCTCTGCTCATTCTATCCCTTCCAGCGGCCAGCGCTTGTCTATGAATTCGAGGTGGAGGCGCGGGATGTTGTCGGCGCCCGTGCTCGAGGCACGGACGACCGCCGTGATGGAGAGGCCGGTGTCGGCGCTCGTCAGCCGCACGAAGCGGCCGCGCGCGAGCTGTAACGTCGTCCAGACGGCGGCGCCGCGCGGGCTGATGTTCTCCGTCACCGTCTGCTCGGTCATCTGGACGCGCCCGTCCGCGTCGAAGACATCGAGCCGCACGCCCACGGCCATCTGGAGCCGCGTCTGCTCGGAGCGCTGCGCGGCCGACTTCTGCGCGACCTCCTTCAGCCGCCAGAGGTTGTTCTCCGCCGAGACCGAGTCGGCCTCGTAGAGCGTGGAAGGGTCGCGGACGTAGCTCGCCGGGGGGTGCTTGCCCGTGAACGCCACCCCGACCTCGTAACGCACGCCGCCGCCCTCCCCGCCCGCGAACTCCGGCAGCGCCGAGACGCGGCAGACCAAGGCCCACACGCGGTACTGGTCTTCGATGTGGTCGAAGCAGCGGAGCTGGCGCGGCATCGGCAGCGTCAGGTGCAGCAGCCGCCCGCGCTCGGTCGGGCGCGTGAGCGCGAAGCGCGCGCCGAAGGGGGTCACGTCCACCAGGCGCGACATCTCGACCCAGTCGTGGTCGGCCGACTCGCGGCAGTGCACGCGGACGGGGAGCGCCAGTTTGATGCGCTCGCGCAGGCGCTTGGATTTGTCAACGGGCTTGGTCACTGTGGGACGGTTTTCGACTCGGAATAAGCCCCGATATATGGCGCCCGGGAGCGCCGCCCGGCGAGCCCCCGCTGCCGGGGCAAAATCGTTGATTTTACAGGAGTTTCAGCCCGCCGGGCGGGTTGCCAAAACGTCCCTTTCGGGCTACAATATGCCGTACTTTCTGAACGCTTTATCCGCACCGGAAAGTGCCGCCCTGACAGTTAAAAATGCGAAGCCCGCGGGGCGATTTTTGCCCCCGTCGCGGGCCGCGGTTCGGTTGTCACTTTAGAGGCAGAAGGGCGCGCCAGACGTGCGCCCGGCAGTTCTCGGCCGGGCGCGGCAGATTGTACCGGAAAGGTTTATTAGATGGAAACTTTTGAACGTAACTACGTCAACATCGAAGACGAGATGCGCCGCTCGTATCTCGACTACGCCATGTCGGTCATCATCGGGCGCGCGCTGCCGGACGTGCGCGACGGGTTCAAGCCCGTCCACCGGCGCGTGCTCTGGGCGATGCACGAACTCGGCAACCAGCACAACAAGCCTTATAAGAAGTCGGCGCGCATCGTCGGCGACGTGATCGGTAAGTATCACCCGCACGGCGACTCGGCCGTCTACGACACCATCGTCCGCCTGGCGCAGGACTTCTCGATGCGCTACCCGCTCGTGGACGGCCAGGGGAACTTCGGCTCCGTGGATGGCGACTCGGCCGCCGCCATGCGCTACACAGAGGCGCGCATGTCGAAGATCGCCGGCGAGATCCTCGCCGACATCGAGAAGGAGACCGTCACCTTCAACCCGAACTACGACGAAAGCTTGAGCGAGCCCTCGGTCATGCCGTCGCGCGTGCCGAACCTGCTGCTCAGCGGCTCGGAGGGCATCGCGGTGGGGATGGCGACGAAGATTCCGCCGCACAACCTCACGGAGATCGTCGAGGCCACCATCGCGCTCATCAAGAAGCCGAACATGAAGGAGACGGAACTGCTCTCGCTCGTCCCCGGCCCCGACTTCCCCACCGGCGGCTTCATCTACGGCCGCGAGGGGATACGGTCGGCCTACACCACGGGGCGCGGCATCATCCAGATGCGCGCGCGCGCCGGCATCGACCGCATCGGGCGCGGCACGACCGAGCGCGACGCCATCATCATCACCGAGATTCCGTATCAGGTGAATAAGGCGCGCCTCATCGAGCGCATCGCCGAGCTGGTCAACGAGAAGAAGATCGACGGCATCGCGGACCTCCGCGACGAGTCCTCGCGCGACGGCATGCGCGTCGTCGTGGAGCTGAAGCGCGACGCCGTCCCGCAGATAGTTCTGAACAAGCTCTACAAGCTGACGCCGATGCAGAGTACGTTCGGCGTCATCAACCTCGCCATCGTGGCGGGGCAGCCGCGCGTGCTCAAGCTGCGGGAGATGCTCGAACACTTCATCGAGTTCCGCCGCGAGGTGGTGCGCCGCCGCACCGAGTACGACCTCCGCAAGGCGCGCGCGCGCGCGCACATCCTTGAGGGCCTGAGCAAGGCGATTGACGCGCTCGACTACATCATCCCGCTCATCCGCAACGCGCGCTCGGTGGACGAGGCGCGGCAGTGGCTGACGAACAGCACCGCCTCGATGACCGAGGTCAAGCAGTGGAAGGGCACGCCGGCGGACGTGACCGTCGCCGGCTTCGTCGAGAAGCTGAAGAAGGTCATGAGGCGGCTGGAGTTTTCGGAGGCGCAGGCGCAGGCCATCCTCGACCTCCAGCTCCGGCGCCTCTCGGCGCTCGAACGGCAGAAGATCATCGACGAGTACGAAGGGATCATCCGCCTCATCGCGGAACTCGAAGACATCCTCGCCAACGAGGCTTCGCTCCGCCGCGTCATCGTCAACGAGCTGGAGGACGTGAAGAGAAACTTCGGCGACGCGCGCCGCACGCAGATCATCGACGAGGGCGTCGAGCTCTCCATCGAGGACATGATCGCCGACGAGGACGTGGCCATCACGGTGACGAAGAACGGCTACGTCAAGCGCACCGCCGTCTCGACCTACCAGCGGCAGGGGCGCGGCGGCAAGGGTCGCTCGGGCGCGGGCACGGGCAAGAACGAGGACTGGGTCGAGCACCTCTTCATCGCCTCGACCCACTCGTACCTGATGATCTTCACCGACGACGGGCAGGTCTTCAAGCTGAAGGTGCACGAGATACCCGACGCGCTGCCCTCGGCGCGCGGCAAGGCCGTCGTCAACCTCATCAACATCCCCTCGGTGAGGAAGCTCGCCGGGGTCATCCCCGTCCGCGAGTTCGTCGAGGGCAAGTATGTCGTGATGGTGACGCGCGCGGGCGTCATCAAGAAGACCGAGCTGTCCGAGTTCCGCAACATCCGCTCGAACGGCATCAACGCCGTCAACGTGGACGAGGGCGACGAGCTGTTGGACGTGGTGCTGACCGACGGCACGAAGCGCATCTTCATCGCCACGCACGACGGACTGGCCATCCGCTTCGACGAGTCGGACGTGCGCCCGATGGGACGCACCGCGCGCGGCGTGCGCGGCATCGACCTGCGCAAGGGCGACTACGTCGTCTCGGTCGCGGCCGTCTCGGCCGACGACAACGAGAAGATGCTCTCGATCTCGGAGTGCGGCTTCGGCAAGCAGACGCCGATCACGACCTACCGCTTGCAGTCGCGCGGCGGGAAGGGCGTCATCAACATGAAGACGACCGAGAAGACCGGCAAGGTCGTCGCCGTCTTCCCCGCGGACGAGGAGTCCGAGATGATGATCATCACCAAGCAGGGCAAGCTCATCCGCATCGAGGCCGGCGACATCCGCAAGACCGGCCGCTCCGCGCAGGGCGTCCGGCTCATCAAGACCGACGGCGGCGACAAGGTTACCTCCGCCTCGCTGCTCGACGCCGAGACGCAGGCCGAGGTGGTCGAGGCTTAAGCCCGCGCGCCCCTGCCGCCCGTGAAAGAAAGAAGGCCGTGGGCCGAAGTTGAACTTCGGCCCACGGCCTTCTTTCTTTCACGGGCGCCGCGCTCAGTCGTCCGAGGCGGCGATGAGTAAGATGATGAGGAGCGTGACGCCCGCGCCGATGCCGATGCCGATGGCGATCTTGGCGCCCGTCGAGAGGTTGTGACCCTGCGCCTTCCTGACCTGCGGGTAGGCGACGGTCGTCGCGACGCCCGCCTTGTTGACGACGACGAAGCCCTCCGGGCCTGCCTCGCTGATGTAGCCTTCGAGCTTCGTCTTGTCGCGCAGCTCCAGCTTGACGCGCGCGTCCTCGCCCGTGCCGAGCTTGTTGAGCTTCGCGCGGAAACTTTCGGCGCGTTTCGCTTCCTTCTCCGCGGCCGACTTGGCGAGGGCGGGCGCGGCGGCCACCTGTAGCAGCAGGGCGACCAGCGCCACGGAACAGATTTTCTTCAGCATAGTTCTTCTCCTGCGGATGATTCCCCCCTTGCGAACGTTGCGCGATTCCTCCGGGCAAGCGCGGCGCCGCGCGGCGCGCGCCTAGTCCACACTGGAGAGCCAGATAAGGAGAATGAGTATCGTGACGCCCGCGCCGATGCCGATGCCGATGGCGATCTTGGCGCCCGTCGAGAGGTTGTGACCCTGCGCCTTGCCGACCTGACCGTACTGGACGATGGTCGTCTTGCCCGCGCGGTCGGTGACGGCGAACGTCTCGGCGCCCGCTTCGCTGACGAAGCCTTCGAGCTTCGTCTTGTCGCGCAAGATTAGACGGATGCGCGCGTCCGAGCCCGTGCCGAGCTTAGCGAGCTGCGTGCGCACCTTCTCGGCCTTGGTTGCGGCGAAGGCGGGGACGGCCGCGGCCTGCAAGAGCAGCGCCGAGAGTAGGACGGAACAGAACTTCTTAAACATTATTCTCACCATTCTCCTGTGTGACTTTCACTGTGGGACATGTCCGGGGACTCGAAGCCCTTCGGCGGATGCCTCTGTCTTCTGCAAGGGTGGTGCCGGAGGGTTATCGGCGGCGGGGGCGGGCGGATGCCGGCATGTTTCCGCCGCGCCCCGTCTGCGCCGCGCAGGAGGAATGCGGCAGGTGTCGGGCTGAGGCGACAGGAGGAGGAGCTACACGCCGCAGACACGGAGGCACGGCTTGTAGTTATAAGTCCTCAGCCGTGCCTCCGTGTCTGCGGCGTGTTGCTTATGGTCCTGGCAATTCAATGGGCTTGCCGGTCATGAGCGTGGGCGCGCCGACGCGGCGCAGCGCCTCGTTGAGCTGCGGGACGGCGTCGTTCAAAAACGCGTTGACCTCGCCGATCTTCTCGTTGAACTCCTTCTGCAAGTCGCCGTAGAGCTCGCGCGCGGCCGGAGTGGGCGCGGCGTTCGTCGCGTCGAGCGTGAAGAAGAGGCTGCCGATGCGGTCAACGAGCTGCGCGCGGCCCTCGAAGCCGAGGCCGCCCTCGGGCTGCGCCAGTCTGTTCTGCAACTCCTCGACGCGCTTCTTCTGCGCCGCGAGCCGGTCAATCAAGTCCTTCGGCACCTCAGACGCGCCGAGGCGGTCGCGGACGGTGCGCTCGACGAACTCGATCTGCGACTTGATGCTGTCGAGCGTGCGCAGGGCGTTGTTCGTCGCCGTCTGCATGTCGCGCAGCCGCAGAGACATGTCGAGCGTCTCTTTCAGGTCGGACGCAGCCACGCTGACCGTCGGGTCGAGCCGCACCTCCACCTTCCGCTCGTAAGCCTTGTCGCCCACCAGAAGCTTGACGGTGTAAGTGCCGGGCAAGACCTGCGGCCCGCGCGGGCCGCCGGTGAACTGCGTCTCCTCGTCGGTGGGCGGCCGCCGCACCTGCGGCCCGCCGTAGCGCAGGTTCCAGTTGACGCGGTTCAGTCCACGCTCCTTCGCGACGTTGTTGATCTCGGAGACCAGTTTGCCCGCCGCGTCGAGCACCTGAATTCGCACCCTCGTCTTCTCGTCGGGCTTGGCCTTCAGGTGGTAGCTGATGAGCGCGCCGTAGGGCGGGTTCGCGGCGGCGAACGCCTTCTCGGCGACGCCGTAGCGCGTCATGCGCGTCGTGTAGCGCAGGGCCGGGCGCGGCTCGAATAGATAAGCGTCGGCGCGCGTGACCTCGGCCGACATCTGCTGAATGGGCGCCGCGTCGTCGAGGACGTAGATGCTGCGGCCGTGCGTGCCGAGGATGATGTCGTTGTCGCGCGGGTGGATGACGATGTCGTGGACGGCGACCGCGGGCAGGTTCTTCAGGGCCAGGCTCGTCCAGTTGCCGCCGCCCGTGTATGAGACGTAGAGCCCCAGCTCCGTCCCCGCGTAGATCAGGCGCGGGTTCTTCGGGTCTTCGCGCACGACCCAGACGTATGCGCCCGCGGGCAAATTGCCGCTGACGTTCTGGAAGGTGCGGCCGCCGTCCGTGGACTTGTAGACGTAAGGTCGGCGGTCGTCCAACTGATGCCTGTCAAAAGAGACGTAGACGCGGTCGGCCTCGACGCGCGAGGGCTCGACGTGCGAGACGGGGGAGTTGGCCGCGAGCCCCGGCACGTTGCCGATGACGTTGCGCCAGTTCTTCCCGCCGTCGGTCGTCACCTGTAGGTTGCCGTCGTCGGTGCCGGCCCAGATCAGACCGGCGCGCATGGGGCTCTCGGCGACGCTGATGACGGTCGTGTGATACTCGGCCCCCGTGTTCTCGAAGGCGACGGGGCCGCCCGCCGACTTCTGCTTCGCCTTGTCGTTGGTGGTGAGATCGGGGCTGATGGCCGCCCACGTCTTGCCGAAGTCGGTGGACTTGAAGACGACGTTGCCGCCGAGGTAGACGGTGTTCTTGTCGTGCGCGCCGGGGACGAGCGGCGAGTTCCAGTTGAAGCGGTACTTGGCGAGCTCGGCCGGGCCGCCGTCGTCGCCCATGTAGGGCACGACGAGCTGCTGCTCGCGGTTGCGCATGTCGGTGCGGACGACGTTGCCGCCCTGCGACTCCGAGAGGTAGAGGTCGGGGTCTTCCGGGTGGTTGAGCACGTAGAAGCCGTCGCCGAAACTTATCATCCGCCAGTCGTCGTTCTGGATGCCGACGGGCTCGCGCGTGCGGGAAGGCCCCGTCCACGTCCCGTTGTCCTGAAGGCCGCCCATGACGTAGTAGAAGGGCTGACGGTTGTCCGCGTAAATCTGGTAGAACTGCCCTAAGGGGACGTTGTTGACGTACTCCCAGGCCTCGCCGCCGTCGTAGGTGACGGCGACGCCGCCGTCCTGGCCCGCCCAGACGCGGCGCGGCTGCTGCGGGTCGATCCAGAGGGCGTGGAAGTCTATGTGCTGGCGCCCCGTGATGTTGCGGAAGGTGCGCCCGCCGTCCAAAGACATGAAGAGCTGCGAGGCGATGGCGTAGACGCGGTTCTCGTTGGTCGGGTCAACGCGGACGTGCGTGTAGTAGAAGCCGCGCGAGACGATGTTGGTCTGCTTCGAGACGTTGCGCCAGGTCTCGCCGCGGTCGTCCGAGCGCCACAGCGTCCCCTCCTTCGCCTCCGTGATGGCGTAGACGACGTTCGGATTTGAATGAGCAACCGCGACGCCGATGCGCCCGACCGTCTTCGGCAGACCGCCCTCCAACTTCTTCCAGGTCCGCCCGCCGTCAATCGAGCGGAAGAGCCCGCCGCGGTCGTCGCCCGACGTGTGCGTCCACGGCGTGCGGCGGAACTTCCACATCACGGCGTAGACGATGTTCGGGTTCGACGGGTCGATGTCCATGTCGGCGACGCCGTGCTCGGGGCCCAGGTAGAGCGTCTTCTGCCAGGTCTTGCCGCCGTCGGTCGTCAGGAAGACGCCGCGCTCCTCGTTCGGGCCGTAGGCGTGCCCCTGCGCGCCGACGTAGACCACGTCGGGGTTGCGCGGGTGGACGAGCACCTTCGAGATGTGCAGCGTGTCCCGGAGCCCCATGTGCTGCCACGTCTTGCCGCCGTCCGTTGACTTGTAGACGCCGTCGCCGAAAGAGACCGAGTTGCGCACGGCCGACTCGCCCGCGCCGAGCCAGACGACTTCGGGGTTGCCGGGCTCAAGCGCGATGTCGCCGATGGAGAGCGTGCCCTGCCGCTCGAAGAGCGGCGTCCAGCGCACGCCGCCGTTGGTCGTCTTGAAGAGCCCGCCCGAGGCGGTCGCGACGTAGACGACTTCGGGACGGCCGGCGACGCCCTCGATGTCCGCGACGCGCCCGCCCATGTTGGCGGGGCCGATGTTGCGCCACTCAAGGCGCTCGAACGACTTCGTCTCGGTCGTCGCGTCCTCGGGCTGCTCGGGCGTCGGCGTGGGCGTCGGCGTCGGCTGCTGCGCCGCGGCGGCCGACGCGAGGCACAAGACGACGAGGCACGCGAGCGCCGCGCGCGTGGGAAGGCTCTTCTTCTCTGGCATGAGTTACGGCTCCGGGTGTGTGCTGTTCAAGACGTGTCCCGAGAGGATAAACCACACCGCCCGCGGCCGTCCATTAACATTTGCGCCGGCGCGTTTGACAGGAGGCGCGCGCGGCGGGAAAACTCTTCGGCGGCCGACTCAGACCATGACTAAGACGACACGACCTTGATAAAAACTTTCGAACGAACACCCCGCATGCTCGCCTTCGCCGCGTGCCTGCTCTGCCTGCTGCCGGGCGCCTGCACGACGGAGCCCGCGAAGACGCCCGCGGGCTGGCGCGCGCGCGTGACGACGCTGGCGGGGGCGGGCTCACCGGGGGCGCAGGACGGGGCGGCGCTTCAGGCGCGTTTCCAGGACCCGTTCGGCGTCGCCGTCGGCGCCGACGGCGTCGTCTACGCGACGGACGCGGGCGAGTCGAACTCCGTCCGCAAGATCACGCCCGAGGGTTTGGTCTCGACGCTCGCGGGCGGGCGCGAGGGCTTCGCCGACGGCGCGGGCGCGGGCGCCGCCTTCAACACGCCTTCGGGGCTCGCGCTCGACGGCGACGGCAATTTGTACGTCGCGGACACGGGCAACAACCGCGTGCGGAAGGTCTCGAAGGAGGGCGTCGTGACGACGCTCGCGGGCGAGGGCGGGGCGGGCTTCCGCGACGGCGCGGCCTTACAGGCGCAGTTCGACGCGCCCGTCGGCGTGGCCGTGGACAAGGACGGCAACGTCTACGTCGCAGACACGTACAACGACCGCGTCCGCGTCTTGACGAAGGACGGGCAGGTCAGGACGGTCGCGGGCGCGGGCGGCCCCGGCTACGCGGACGGCGGCGCGCTCGACGCCGCGCTCTTCGACACGCCGTGCGCCGTCGCCGTCTCGGAGACGGGAGAAATTTACGTCGCGGACACCGGCAACGACCGCCTGCGGAAGATAACGAAGGACGGGCAGGTCGTCACCGTCAACCTCTTCGACCCGACGGCGACCATGCCGGGCGATGTGCGGAGCACGAGCGGCGCGACTCCGACGCCCGCGCCGACGCCCGGCGAACCGAACCCGCCGGCCTTCAACCTCGCGCCCTTCGAGCTGTCGAACCCCGCCGGGCTCGCCGTCACGCGCGACGGTTTTCTCTACGTGACGGAGTTAGACCGCGGGCGCGTCGTGCAGGTCGCGCCCGACGGCGCGGCGCGCGTCATCGCGGGGCGCGGCGGCCCCGGCTTCGCCGAGGGCGACGGCCGCACGGAGGCGCGCTTCAACCAGCCCGCCGGCCTCGCGCTCTTCCCCGACGGCTCGCTCGCCGTCGCCGACGGCGCGAACTACCTGCTGCGCCGCGTCGGTGCTTCCGAGCCGAAGAAGGAGGAGAAGACGTGGTGGGGCGGCCTCTTCGCTTCGGGGAAGGATGAGGGTGTGGCTGTCGCGGCGCAGTCGAACGTCCCGCGGACGGAAGTGCTCCCGCGCATCGAGGTCGAGACGCTGGGCGCGCCGTTCCCGTGGCCGCTCGACCCGCAGGGGCAGGGGCACGAGGTGACGGCCACGATGGGCGAGGCGCGCGGCTCCTACGACACGGACGACAGCCGCCACCACCTGCACAGCGGCATGGACGTGTTCGGCGTCTACGGGCAGACCGTGCGCGCCGTGCGCGACGAGAAGATCACGGGGCCGCTCGCCAACTGGGGCTTCGGCACTCTCAACGAGGGCTTCCGGGCGGGGCTCATGACCTACGTGCACCTGCGCGTCGGCCGCGACGAGCGCGACGAGATGCTCGACACGAACGTCTTCATCCCCGTCCGCGACGCGGCGGGCAAGGTCGCGCGCGTGCGCGTCCGGCGCGGCACGCGCCTGAGGGTCGGGGCCGCGCTCGGCACCGTCAACCGCATGTACCACGTCCACATGAACCTCGGCCCGCCCGGGGCGGAACTCAACCCGCTCGCGCTCCCCTTCAACGGCTACGGCGACCGCGCCGCGCCGCGCATCGTGCGCGACGGCGTGCACCTCTTCGACGAGTCGGGCGCGCGCCTCAAGGAGAAGCGCGACGGCCGGCTCGTCGTGCGCGGCCGCGTCCGCGTCGTCGTGGACGCCTTCGACCAGGTGGACGGCAACCAGGCGCGCCGCCGCCTCGGCCTCTACAAACTCGGCTATCAGCTCTTACACGCTTCGGGGGCGCCCGCGCCCGGCTTCGAGCGTCCCCGCGTCACCATCGAGTTCGACCGACTGCCGCCCGACCGCGAGGCGACGAAGGTCGTCTACGCCGACGAGAGCGGCATCACCGTCTACGGCAGCGCCGAGACGCGCTTCCTCTACGAAGTGACGAACACCGTCCGCGAGGGGCGCGCCGAGCGCGGCACGTGGGACACGTCGGAGCTTGAGCCCGGCGACTACACGCTCCGCATCCACGCCTCAGACCTCGCCGGCAACGAGGCCGTCGAGAACCGCGACCTCGCCATCACGGTCGAGCGCTAATGTCTCTCAGTTTTAGATTGTTCGGACTTGTGAGGCGTCGGGCGGGCCGCTTTACTATCTTGAAACAATTAACCACAGAGACACAGAGGCACGGCTAA
>DAIRFV010000219.1:0-10019 GCA_036794905.1 Pyrinomonadaceae bacterium
ATCAAAGTCCTCGTTCTATAGCAATTTGCAGTTGGGTGTGAATGAGCGGGAGCTAGCCACAGAGACACGGAGGCACGGCTTGGAGAGGAATATTCAACAAGCTGTGCCTCCGTGTCTCTGTGGTTAATTCTTCCCGTCTTCACTCAAGTGATATCTGCTTTAAATGTTCTCAACTGCCTACTGCCATCTGCCTACTGCCTACTGCCTTTAAAGTACCGGCCGGCGAACGTGATGAAGGTCGGCCAGTTCGGGCCGGGGGAGTGGCCGCCCGCGTGCTGGCGGAAGGCCACGTCGCCTTCGATGAGCGCCGTCTCTATCGGCGGGAACACGTCCGTCCCCAGTCCCCTCTTACCCAAAAGCGCGTAGACGGGCGAGGCGGCCGCGGCCGCGAGGAACATCCCCCTGGCGTCCACCCAGCCGTCCCCTTCGGTCGCGCCCGCGCCGACGAAGACGGGGCGCGGGGCGCAGAGCGCGATCAGCTCGTGCGAGTCCACGGGCAGGTCTGCGGCCTGGAGCGGCCCCGCGTACTTGAGGAAGTTGCCGGCCATCCAGTGGTACTCGCCGGAGGCGGCGACGTTCTCCAACATCTCGCCGAAGTTGCGCCGGTAGAGGTTGAGGCCGCCCGCGCCCGACGAGCTGACGTAGGCGATGCGGAACCGCGGGTCGTAAGCCATCGCGACCGCCGCGGCCTTCCCGTAGCGCGAGTGCCCCGTGATGCCGACCTGCCGCGCGTCAACGTCCTTGTCCGTCTCGAAGTAGTCGAGCGCGCGGCCCGCGCCCCAGGCCCACGCGCGCAGCGCGCCCCAGTCTTCGGGTCTGCGCGGCTGACCTTTATTAACCAGGCCGATGATGCCTTTCGTCAGCCCCGCGCCGTTGTCCGGCTGGACGCTCGTGGGGACGTAGCTGGCGAAGCCCCAGCCCTTCGCCAGAACCTGCTGCTGCCACGTCGGCCCCGGCGGCGGGGTGAAGCCCGGCGGCGGTCGCCAGTTCGGCGGGAAGACCCAGCTCAGCTCCAACATCACAGGGACGGGGCCGGGCGCGTCGGCGGGCGTGGTCAGGGTCAGGTCTATGTCAACCTTGACGTGCGGGTACGCGGAGTTGTCCACGCGCCCCAGGAGCTTCTTGACGACGACGGGCACGTCGCCGTTCTTCTCCCGGCTCGTGGCGAGCACCTCCCACTTCACGCCGGGCACCCTCCGCGGGACGTACCCGTAGACTTCGCGGTCGAAGTCCGTGACGATCTCCGGCAGACGTTTATCGCGCCACGCGCGCGCGTTCGTGACGCGCCGGCCGTTCTTGAGCAGCAGCGGGTCGGGCAGCTTCGCGTGCGGGCCGGCCTTCGCCTCGTCGTAGTTGACCCCGTTCGGCGCGCCGGGGTTGCGGCCGTCCACGCCCGGCCGCAGGCGCTCGATCCCGAGCAGCTTCAACATCCGCCGTTGATCCTCCTCGGCGGTCAGCTCGGCCGGAGGAGTCAGGGCCGCGCGGCCGTGCGCGCGGGCGCGGTAGGCTTCGAGCAGCGCGTCGTAGGCGGGCTTCTTCCGATAGTTCCGGTCGAAGGGCAGCGGCGAGTCGCTCGCGCCCTTGGTGAAGTTCGGAATCCACGTGTACTTGTCCGTAAAGCCCCACGTCTGGAAGGCCGTACATTTCGGCTGGCGCAGGCACGCGTCGGCGACCTGCCGGTAGATTTCCGCCTGACGCCTTAAGGCCGCCGGGTCGGGCTCGCCCGCGGGCACCCGCACGTCCATCTCCGTGACGTGCACCTCAAGCCCGAGGGCCGCGAGGCGCGCGATGTTCTGCTCGATGGTGGCGAGGTCTTTGGCTTCGAGGTCGGCGATGTGTGCCTGGATGCCGACGCCGTCGATGGGGACGCCGCGGCGCTTAAAATCCTTGACCATCTCGTAGACGGCGTCCGACTTCGGGTTGACGCCGTCGGTGTCGTAGTCGTTGTAGAAGAGCTGCGCGTCGGGGTCGGCCGCGCGCGCCCAGCGGAACGCCTGCTCGACGTAGGCCGTCCCCTTCCCCTTCAGGCCGATGCCCGGCTGGTCGTACCAGACCGAGGGCTCGATTGAGCCGTCGGCCAGGAAGACCTCGTTGACCACGTCCCACGCGAAGACCTGCCCGCGGTAATGCTTCATCACCCGCGTGATGTGTTCGCGCAGCAGTTCGGACATCTGCTCGGGCGTGAATTTCCCCTTCACGAGCCATTGCGGGTTGTACTCGCTCCAGAGGAGCGTGTGCCCGCGCACCTTCATCCGGTGCTTGCGCGCGAAGGCGACGAGGCGGTCGCCCGGCGCGAAGTTGAAGCGCCCGCGCGTGGGCCGGATGGCGCCCCACTTCAGGGCGTTCTCGGCCGTCAGCATGTTGAACTCGCGCGCCAGCGTCGCCGCGTACTCGGGCTCGTCCAGCAGCCGCGGCTCGGCGGCCGCCCCGACGAGGACGCCCGCGCGGTCTGCGTAATCGCGCAACGTCTGCCCGAGACAAACGCCGGCGCCGGCCGTCAACGTCAGGACGAGCGCGGCGACCTTATGCAGAGTTTTTTTCGAGGTCATTTCATCCTCACGTAAAACAGGCCGGAACCACCCGCGGTAGCGGGTGGGGCTCCGCGACACGTAGCACTCGGGTATCAACGACGCACCCGCTACCGCGGGCGGTTCTGACCCGACTCGTCATCTCTCGGGTATCTCCGTCACGCCGCCCGTGACGGTGAAGCGGCCGTTGACGACGCCGGTCGTCGGCGCGTCGGCCGAGCCCTTGAAGCCGGGCTGCTTGCCGCCGACGCTCAAGAGGAACTCGCCCGGCTCGACGACGCGGCGGCCGCGGTCGTCGATGACGGAGAGCTGCCGCGCCTCGATGTTGAAGGAGACGCGGCGGCGCTCGCCCGGCTTCAGGCTCACGCGGCTGAAGCCGGCGAGCGAGCGGACGGGGACGGGGTACGCGGAGGCCGCGTCCGTGACGTAGAGCTGCACGACCTCCTCGCCCGCGCGCGCGCCCGTGTTCTGCACCTCGGCGCTCACGGTCAGCCCCCGCCCCGCGCGCACGCGCGTCGCACTCAGTTTCAGGTTGTCGTACTTGAACGTGGTGTAGCTCAGGCCGTGGCCGAACGGGTAGAGCGGGTCGCCCTTGAAGTAGCGGTAGGTCTTGCCCTCCATCCGGTAGTCGTCGAAGGGGGGCAGTTGCTCCACCGACTTGTAGAAGGTGACGGGCAAACGCCCCGCCGGGTTGTAGTCGCCGAAGAGCACGTCCGCCACGGCCGTGCCGCCCTCCTGCCCCGGGTACCAGGCTTTGACGATAGCCCCGACGTTCCCGTCCGCCCAGTTGACCGCGAGCGCGCTCCCGCCGAGCAGCACGAGCACGAGGGGTTTGCCGAGCGCGTGCACGGCCTTCATCAACTCCTCCTGCGGCTTCGGCAGAGCGATGTCCGTGCGGTCGCCGCCGCGGAAGCCTTCGAGCTTCACGTCCATCTCCTCGCCCTCGACCGACGGGTTGATGCCCATCACCATGACGACGGCGTCCGCTTCGCGCGCCTTGCTCAAGGCGTCTTCGCGCAGCACGCGCTCGTCGCCCGGCGGCGCCCAGACCAGACGCGCGGAGGCGTAGTGGTTGGCGTTCTCGCGGTACTCGACGCGCAGGTCGTAAGCGCGCCCGCCCTCCAGCTCCAGCTCCTTCTTCACGGTGCGCGTCCGCGTGTTGGCGAACTCCTCGATGACCGCTTTGCCGTCCAGCGTCAGGCGCACGCCGCCGTTGCCGGCGAAGCCGAGGAGGTACTGGCCCGACTCGGGCGCGACGAGTTTGCCCGTCCAGCGGACGGAGAAGTTGTCGGCCGGCACCTGCGCCGCCGGGGCGAGCGACGCCCAGTTGAAGTCCAGACGCGCGTCCTCACGCACGAGCGCCGGCTCGCCCTGCCACTCCCTGTTCGCGAAGTACTCGCCCTTCAAACCCTTGAAGGCCGTGGCCGGCGCGGGGACGACCTGCGTGCCCGTCGGGTACATGCCCGGCGAGTAGAGCACCTTCGTCCCCGCAGAGACCTTCTCGCGGACGCCCTGGAGCGGCGTGACCGACTTCGAGGGCACGCCGTTGTAGTTCCCCAGAAGCACGTCGGGCGCGTCGGCGTTCGGGCCGATGACGGCGACGGTCTTCAAATCCTTCTTGAGCGGCAGCGTCCCGTTGTCGTTCTTCAGCAGCACGAGCGACTCGCGCGCCGCACGCAAAGAGAGCGCGCGGTGCGCGGGCGAGTCGTTCTCGGAGAAGGGTATCTGCGTGTACTTCACCAGAGCGGGCGGGTCGAAGACGCCGAGGCGGAAGCGCGTCCGCATCAGGCGCTTGACGGCCACGTCTATCTCGGCCTCGGTGATGAGCCCGTCTTTGACGGCCTCGGTGAGCGCGCGGTACTCGCGGCCGCAGGTCAGGTCGGTGCCCGACTTGACGGCGACGGCCGACGCCTCGGCCTCGGTCTTGGCGAACTTGTGACCCTTCCAGATGTCCTCGATCGCCGCGCAGTCCGAGACGACGTGGCCGCCGAAGGCCCACTCGCGCCGCAGGATGTCGAAGAGCTTCTTGCTGGCGCACGCGGGCTCGCCGTTCAGGCTGTTGTAGGCGCACATCAACCCCTCCGCGCGCCCCTCGAGGATGGTCGCGCGGAAGGCGGGCAGGTACGTCTCGCGCAGGTCGCGCTCGTCGGACTTCGCGTCGAAGGTGTGGCGCTCCGGTTCGGGGCCGCTGTGGACGGCGTAGTGCTTGACGCTTGAGACGACCTTCAGGTACTTCGGGTCGTCGCCCTGCAAACCCTTGACGTAGGCGACCCCGATGCGCGAGGTGAGGTAAGGGTCTTCGCCGAAGGTCTCCTGGCCCCGCCCCCAGCGCGGGTCGCGGAAGATGTTGATGTTCGGCGACCAGAAGGTGAGCCCCTTGTAGCGGCTGCGGTCGCCCTGGCGGGCGAACTCGTGGTGCTTGGCGCGCGCCTCGGTCGAGACCGCGTCGCCGATCTCGCGGATCAGTTCCGTGTTCCACGTCGCGGCCAGCCCGATGGCCTGCGGGAAGACGGTCGCGAGCCCGGCGCGCGCCACGCCGTGCAGCGCCTCGTTCCACCAGTCGTGCTCGGGGACGCCGAGCCGCTCGATGGCCGGCGCCTTGTTCATCATCTGCCCGATCTTCTCTTCGAGCGTCATCCGCGAGACGAGGTCGTCCACGCGCCTGTCCAGCGGCAGACGCGGGTCGAGGTAGACGGGCGGCGTCTTCGTCTGCACGGGCGTCTGCCCGGCCGCGGGCGCGACGCACAGAAGACAGAGGTTTAAGACCAGCGCGCAAGAGACGGCGCGGCGCAGGCGTTTCATCATTCCCTCCCCTTGTGGCCGAGGCGCTTCAGCGCGCGACGACTTCGAGCTTGACGGTCTGGTGTTTGGCGGAGCTGGTGCCGACCATGATGTCGAACCAGCCCGGCTCGACCGTGCGCTGCATGTGCAGGTCGAGGAACGAGAGCTTGTCGGGCGTGACCGTGAAGGTGACGGCCCTGCTCTCGCCCGGCGCGAGCGAGACGCGCTTGAAGTCCTTCAGCTCCATGACGGGGCGCGTGACCGAGCTGACGAGGTCGCGGATGTAGAGCTGCACGACCTCCTCGCCCGCGCGGCGGCCCGTGTTCCTGACCGTGACGGTCACGTTGGCCGAGCCGCCCGCGCCGATCTTCTCCGGCGAGACTTTCAGCCCCGTGTACTCGAAGGTCGTGTAGCTGAGGCCGTGGCCGAAGGGGAAGAGCGGGTCTTTGCTCGTGTAGAGGTAGCCGCGCTTCGCCGTCGGCTTGTGGTTGTAGTAGGCGGGCAGTTGCCCGACCGAGCGCGGGAAGCTGACGGGCAGTTTGCCCGAGGGGTTGTAGTCGCCGAAGAGCACGTCGGCCACGCCCGTCCCCGTCTCGTCGCCGAGGTAGAAGCCTTCGAGGATGGCGGGCACCCGCTCGGCCACGTAGTTGATCGAAAGCGGCCCGGAGTTGATGAGGACGGCGACAACCGGCTTGCCCGTCTCGACGACGGCGCGGACGAGGTCGTTCTGGCGGCCGACGAGTTCGAGCGTGTCGCGGTCGCCGAGGTGGTTGTCGGCCCAAGCCTCCTTGTTCGTGTCCTCGTTGCCGCCGATGACGAGGACGACGGCGTCGGCCGCTTTGGCGACATTGACCGCCTCGGCGATCAGACGCTCGTCCTCAGCCGGGTCGGACGGCGTCGAGGTGTCGGCCCACCAGTTGCCCCCCTCCTTCGTGATGTTGACGCCGCGCGCGTACGTGACCTTGACGCTCCCGCCCAACTCCTTCGTCACGCCTTGCAGGACGCCGACGCCGGGCGCGGGCGTGGGGTCGCTGTAGCCGCCGAGGTGCGCGCGGTCTGCGTTCGGGCCGATGACGGCCACGGTCTTCAGCTTTGCGCGGTCGAGCGGGAGCAGGTTCCCCTCGTTCTTCAACAAGGTGATCGAGCGCCGCGCGGCCTCGGCCGCAAGCGCGCGGTGCGCCTGCGAGTTGGTGACGCGCACGGCGCGCTCCACGTCCACGTAAGGGTTCTCGAAGAGGCCGAGCAGGAACTTCGCGCGGAGGTTGCGCGCCACCGCCTGGTCGAGCGTCGCCTCGGAGACTTTGCCGTCCTTAACCAGTTGGACGAGCGTGACGTTGGCTTCCGGGTCGGGCAGCTCGATGTCCACGCCCGCCTCGATGGCGGCGCGCGCCGCGTCGGCCTTGTCGGCGGCCGTCTTGTGCAGGCTGACGAGCTGCGGGATGCCGTAGTAGTCCGAGACGATGTGGCCGTCGAAGCCCCACTCCTGCCTGAGCACCTTGTCGAGCAGCCACCGGCTCGTGTGCGAGGGCACGCCGTCGATCTCGTTGTAGGAGGCCATCACGCTGTGGATGCCCGCCTCCTTGACCGCCGCCTCGAAGCTCGGGAGGAAGACCTCGCGCATGATGCGCTCCGAGTAGTTGGCGGGCGCGATGTTGGTGCCGCCCTCGGGCTGCCCGTGCGCGGCGAAGTGCTTGGCCGTCGCCATCACGTGCTCGCCGTCCACGCCCGGCCCCGGCCCCTGCAAAGCCTTCACGACGGCGACGCCCATGCGCGAGACGAGGTAAGGGTCTTCGCCGTAGGTCTCTTCCGTGCGCCCCCAGCGCGGGTCGCGCGCGAGGTCGAGGTTCGGCCCCAGGACTTGGTGACTGCCGCGCGCGCGCGTCTCCAGCGCGGCGGCGGTGAAGACGCGCGTGACGAGGTCGGTGTCCCAACTGCTGGCGAGCGCGATGGGCTGCGGGAAGTGGGTCGCGTTCTGCGCCATCAGGCCGTGCAGCGCCTCGTCGTGGAAGATGGCGGGGACGCCGAGGCGCGTGTTCTCGACGAGCCACTTCTGGACGGCGTTGGCGAAGCGCGCGGCCTCGCGCGGGTTCTTGCGCTCGCGCTGGCGCGCGAGCTGCCCGATGCCGTGCTTCATCGAGACGGCCGCGCGCGCGGGCGAGAAGTCGCCGCGGTCGGCCGCGAAGCCGTTCGGCGGCGCCGTCTCCGGCCGCTCGGCCCAGAGGCAGACGAGCTGCGCCACCTTCTCCTCCAGCGTCATGCGCGAGAGCAGGTCGGCGACGCGCCGCTCGACGGGCAGCCGCGGGTTCTTGTAGTCGGGCGGCGCGCCCTGCGACGTGGCCGCGGGCGCCAACAGGACGGCGGACGTGACGACGAGCGCCGCGCAGAGCACGGTCGCGACGTAACCCCTGCGCGCGCGAGGCGGCGCTGAGCTTCTCATCAGAATCATTCTCCCTCCGGACGGTTTAAGAAGAGCCTGTGTTAAAGCTGCCGCGCACGTCCGCGACCGGGTGGGAACGCCCGCGGCGGCCGGCGGCATGCGGATTTAAGGTTAAAAAAGAAAAAGTTCGGAACGCGAACTATACCACTACTTTCGTCCGGGCCTACGCAAAAGTTAGGCATGTGCCGCCCCGAAACAAGAATTAGTAACCACAGAGACACAGAGGCACAGCTTTAAATCTTTGGCTGTGTCTCTGTGTCTCTGTGGTTAATATTTTTTGATACCGAGACGGGTGGCTTTAATAACCGCTTAAAGCCGGCTGGGCGGCGACGTGGCGGAGCCAGCCGTGGTAGCGCCCGTCGCGGCCGGAGGTCGCGTCGAAGAAGGCCCGCTGAATCCTCTCGGTGACGGGGCCGCGCCTTCCGGAGCCGACGGGCGTGCCGTCCACCTCGCTGACGGGCGTCACCTCGACGGCCGTCCCCGTGAAGAAGACTTCGTCGGCCGCGCGGAGGTCTTCCGGGGTGAGCGCGTGCGTCTCGACCTCTAGCCCCAGGCCGCGCGCGATCCGGATGACGGCGTCGCGCGTGATGCCGAGCAGGATCGGGTGGCGCTCGTCGTTCGTGTGGAGCCGCCCTGCTTTGACCACGAACAGATTCTCGCCCGAGCCTTCGGCGATGCGACCCTGCGTGTCGAGCAGCAGCGCCTCGGCGAAGCCGCGGCTCGCCGCGTCGCGCGCCGCGAGGATCGAGTTGAGGTACTGGCCGCACGCCTTGGCCGTGGTCGGCATCATGCGCGAGTCGAACTTCAGCCACGGCGAGACGGTCACGCGCACGCCCTCCTCCTGACCCGCCGCGCCGAGGTACGCGCCCCACGGCCACGCCATGACGGCGACCTCGACGGGGCAGCCGCGCGGGTTCACGCCCAGGCTGCGGCTCCCGTAGAAGCAGATGGGGCGCACGTAGCAACTGCGAAACTCGTTGCGCGCGACCGTCTCGCAGACGGCCTCGTCCAGCTCGCCGCGCGTGTAGGGAATCTCCATCCCGTAGACTTCGGCCGAGTGGTAGAGCCGTTCGAGGTGCGCGTCCAGGCGGAAGAGCGCGGGGCCGCCCTCCGTCTCGTAGCAGCGCACGCCCTCGAAGACGCCGCTCCCGTAGTGCAGCGCGTGCGCCGAGACGTGCACGGTCGCCTCGTCCCAGCGCACCGACCGCCCGTTCATCCAGACCCACTTCGCGGAATCGAAACTCATCTTCACACCACCTAAGCTTTGACCGGCTGTGTTGAATGCAGGTGAGAATGTCTGCGGGGCCCCCGAACTAAGAGGGTAAGCTCTCCACGACTTCCGGCCCCGAAGTCGGCGCCGCCCAGTCGGAGGACAGTGGCTCGGCGCCGTCCTTCAAGAGCTTGTACTCGACGGCGTCCACCAGCGCGCGCCAGCTCGCCTCGACGATGTTCGAGGAGACGCCGACCGTGCCCCACTGCGCGGCGCTGTCGCCCGAGGTGATGAGCACGCGCACGAGGCTCGCCGTCCCCGACAGGCTCCCCCGCCGGACGCGCACCTTGTAGTCCACGAGCCGCACCTCCGCGAGCGCCGGGTAGAACTTTTCGAGCGCGCGCCTGAGCGCCTGGTCGAGCGCGTTGACGGGCCCCGTCCCGCTCGCCGCCGTGTGCTCGACGTGTTGGCCGACGCGTACGCGCACCGTCGCCTCGCTCAAAGGCATCTCCGCGCCGCGGTGCTCGTCGATGACGCGGAAGCCGAGCAGCTCGAAGAAGGGCCGGTGCGTGCCGTCCAGGCGCCGCACCAGCAGCTCGAAGCTCGCCTCGGCCGCCTCGAACTCGTAGCCGTTGTGTTCGAGCCGCTTCAACTCTTCGAGCACGCGCCGCTCCCCGGGCAGGGCGAGCCCCAGCTCGCGCGCCTTGGCCTGTAGGTTCGCGCGGCCCGAGAGGTCTGAGACGAGGACGCGGCGGCGGTTGCCGACCGACTCGGGCGGGACGTGCTCGTACGTGCGCGGCTCGCGCTCGACGGCCGAGACGTGCACGCCGCCCTTGTGCGCGAAGGCGCTGTCGCCGACGAACGGCGCCGAGGGCGCGAGCGCGAGGTTGGCTATCTCCGAGACGAAGCGCGCCGTCTCGCGCAGGCGCGGCAGGCGCGCGCGCCCGACGTTCGTCGCGCGCCCCGACTTCAGCTCAAGGTTCGGGATGACCGAGCACAAATTCGCGTTGCCGCAGCGCTCGCCGTAGCCGTTGACCGTGCCCTGCACGTGCGTCGCGCCCGC
>DAIRFV010000220.1:0-9988 GCA_036794905.1 Pyrinomonadaceae bacterium
TCGTCTCCGAGCAGACCTACTTCATCGTCATGGAGTTCGTCGAGGGCCGCTCGCTCGCGCAGTTGATCGGCGAGCACACGGGCGGGCTGGGGAACGAGCGCGCGCTCGACCTCTTCGAGCAGATTCTCGACGCCGTCTCCTACGCGCACACCTTCGTCTACCGCGACGAGTCGGGCACGACGCACCAGGGCATCGTCCACCGCGACCTCAAGCCGCCGAACATCATGGTGACCGACGGCGACCGCATCAAGGTCACCGACTTCGGCATCGTCAAACTGGTCGGGGCCTCCGCCACCGACACGTCGAAGATCGCCTACGGCTCGCCGCGCTACGTCTCGCCCGAGCAGGCCGCGGGCGAGCACCTCGACCAGCGCTCCGACATCTACTCCTTAGGCGTCATCCTCTACGAGATGCTGACCGGCGAGCCGCCCTTCGGCGGGCGCGCGGGCGCGAAGAACGGCTGGCAGCGCACGGAGATTCTGCGCGCGCACCGCGAGCAGCCGCCGCGCCCGCCGACCGCGCTCAACCCCGAGGTCCCGGCGGCCGTGGAGAAGGTCGTGCTGCGCGCCCTGGAGAAGAAGCCCGAGCGCCGCTTCGCCACGGCCGCCGACTTCCTCCGCGCCGTGCGAAGGGCGCGCGGGCGCGATACGTCTCAACTCGCGCCGGAGGTCGTCGGCATCTCGCATGCGTCGGCCGCGAAGGAGACGGGCGTGCTCGGCGAGGCGACGGACGAACTCTCGGGCGACCCCTATCACACGCAGCCGCTCTCCGCCGACGGCGCGGGAGAGTCGGAGGTCTGCCGCGCGTGCGGGGCGACCGTCAGCGAAGACGAGACGGTCTGCAACGTCTGCGGTTCCGACCTGACCGCGTCACCCGCGACGGCCGCGCTGGCGCGGCAGGAGGCGACGACGCGGCACCGCGGCGGTCAGGGGCTCAAGCTCGTCGGCGTCTCGGCCGCGCTGCTCCTGCTGCTCGCCTCGCTCGTCTACCTCGTCTCGAGCATCGACCTCCCCGGCACGAAGGAGCCCGAAGCTTCCGCGCCGCCGCCGCAGCCTTCGCCCGCCCCGAACCCCGCGCCGCCGCCGCCCTCCGGAGTCTCGACGCTCGCCTCGGTCGTGAAGGTGGATTCGTCTTTCGACGGCTACAACGCGCGGCCTTTGACGGACGGCGTGACCGACGTGCGCGAGATCGCCGCGAAGCGTTACAACCAGGGCAACTGGGTCTCGGCCGAGAGCCCGGAGCCGCACTGGATCGAGCTTGAGTTCGAAAGGCCCGAGCGCGTGACGGCCGTCTACGTCTACTGGGGCTTCGACAAAGACCGCTACATGCCGTCGCGCAGAATCGAGCTGCACGCGCCGGACGGGGACGGCTGGAAGACCGTGGCGACGCTTGAGCCGGGCGGCAACATCGACCGCGCGGCCTTCGAATTCGCCCCCTTCGTCGCCGGGCGCGTGCGCCTCTTCCAACCCGCGCAGGCCGGCCCGCAGAACCGCCCCTTCGTCATGTGGGTGCGCGAGGTGCAGGCGTTCGGCGCGCGCGACTGAGCCGACGGCGGAAACATCCGGGGGGCCGCGGTCGTAAAGACTGCCTTGGGAACAGTCCGCAGGAGGTGTTGGCAGGATGTCCGAATTCGTCGCGGTAATGGATGCTTCGGGCGGTGCCTACGTCGGCGAGCACTCCGTCAGGCGCGTGCTCGCGGGCGACATGGAGTCCGTCCGCCGTCGGCTGGCGGGCGGGCTGGAGGCGCTCGGCTACACCGTCCTCAGCGAGAACCCTTTGCAGGCGCGGCGCGAGCAGTTGAAGGACTGCCTCCGGGCGGACTTCACCGAGCACCAGCGGCGGCTGGCCGTCCTGCTCCGCCCGAACGGCGAGACCGCCACCGCGGCCGTCTTCGACTTCGCGGTCGTCCACGCCGGCGTGATGACGAAGGGCGACCGCCACACGCTCGAAAGGGAGGTTGACGCGATCATCGCGCTGGCCGCGGCGCCCGGCTCGACGGGCGTGTGCCGCTCGTGCGGCACCGAGAACGGCGAGGGCGGGCGTTTCTGCCGCCTGTGCGGCGCGCCGAACGAGGCGGGCGAGCCCGCGGAGCTTGAAGTGCTGCGGCTGACGGCCGGTGCGCGCGCGGGTTTGCAGGAGCTGGCGGGCGGCCTCACAATCGCGCTGCTCACGCTCGCGTGCGCGCTGGCGATGATAATGTTGTCGGTCAAGCCGAAGGTGGTCAACCTCGGCTGGGGCTTACTCGTCATCGGCGAAGTCATCGGCTGGTGGATGGCGCTCTACGGCATCGCGCGCATCCACCGCACGCTCAACCGGAAGCCCCAGGCGAAGTCGCTGCCCGCCGCCGCCGCAACCGCTCAGCCGCCGCTGTTCGTGCCCGCGCCGGACGCGGCACTCCCGCCCGCACACTTTTCTGTGACGGACGGGACGACCGAACTGTTAGGCAACGCCCCGCGCGGGCGCGAGAGGGTCGCCGCGCGCCGCGAGCCGACCGACACGAGCCCGATCGGTTGAGGCAGTCCAGGCCCCGACGTGTTCAGGGACGGGTTAACCCCACGCACGGTTCATCGTTTATCATTCGCCCGACATGCTCACAGCAGAGATCATCGCCGTCGGCTCCGAGCTGCTGACGCCGTTCCGCACAGACACCAACAGCCTCTGGCTGACCGAACGTCTCAACACGGTCGGCGTCGAGGTCAAGCTCAAGACCATCGTCGGCGACGACGACGCGCGGCTCGAAGAGACCATCCGCGACGCGATGAAGCGCTCCGGGATAGTCGCCCTCACCGGCGGCCTCGGGCCGACCGAGGACGACATCACGCGCAAGATCGCCGCGCGCGCGCTCGGCCGCCGACTGATCCTCGACGAGAAAGTCCTGGACGACATCAGGGCGAAGTTCCTCCGCTGGGGCCGCAAGATGCCGGAGATAAACGCGCGGCAGGCGATGGTCATGGAGGGCGCGGAAGTCCTGCCCAACCCGAACGGCTCGGCGCCGGGCATGTACCTTGAGCACGAAGGCCGCGCCGTCGTCCTGCTGCCCGGGCCGCCGCGCGAGCTGAAGCCGATGTTCGAGGGGCTCGTCCTCCCCAAACTCGCCGAGCGCTCGGGCGGCGTGCGCGTCGTCCGCCGCGTGATGCGCGTCGCGGGGCTCGGCGAGTCGGCCGTGGATGAGCGCATCGCGCCGGTCTACACGCAGTACAAGAACCCGCAGACGACCATCCTCTTCAACAGCACCGAGATCGAGATTCACCTGACGGCGCAGGCGAAGACCGAGGCCGAGGCCGAGCTGCTGCTCGACGGGCTGGCCGGGCAGATCGAGGAGCGTCTGGGCGACTCGGTCTTCGCCTTCCGCGGCGAGAAGATGGAGGAGGTCGTCGGCCTGCGCCTCGCCGTCGGCGGCTTCACGCTCGCCACGGCCGAGAGCTGCACGGGGGGCCTCGTCGCGCACCGCCTGACGGAGGTGCCCGGCTCCTCGACCTATTTCATGGAGGGCGTCGTCACCTACTCGAACGAGGCGAAGACGCGCCTGCTCGACGTGCCCGCGGGATTAATCGCGGCGCACGGCGCGGTGAGCGCGGAGGTGGCCGAGGCGATGGCCGTCGGCGTGAAGCGCCGCGCCGAGACCGATTTCGGCCTCTCGGTCACGGGCGTCGCGGGGCCGGGCGGGGGGACTGAGGAGAAGCCGGTCGGGCTGGTCTACGTCGCGCTCGCCGACGACGCGCACACCGAGCACAAGCGTCTGCTCCTGCCCGGCGACCGCCACCTCATCCGCTGGCGCGCGTCGCAGTTCGCGCTCGACCTGCTGCGCCGCCGTCTCATCTGAACTCGAAGGCGTTCGAACCCACAGCAGGAGGGCGTGATGTTCTGTCCACAGTGCGGGAATAAACAGAGCGACGAGCTGAAGTTCTGCAACCTGTGCGGGGCGAACCTGTTCGCCGTGCGGCAGGTGGTCTCGGCGCGCGAGACGGACGACAAGTTCGACTGGAGCAAGACGTGGGTCGCCGAGATGTTCATGTCCGAGGCCGAGCGCAAGCGGCGCACGGAGGAGCTGGAGCGCCAGCGCGGCGTGACCCCGGAGATCAAGCGCTACAACGAGATTAAGGGCGGCGTCATCACGTCGTTCGTCGGCGTCGCCCTCATGCTCGTCCTGTGGGTCGTCGGCATGGCCATCTTCCGCAGCGGGGAGAACCCGCCGGCCGCCGCCGAGATCATCCGCAGCGTCTGGGTCGCCGGGTTCATCCCCTTGATGGTGGGCCTCGCGCTCATCTTCAACGGGCTGGTCGTCAGCAGGAAGATCGTCGAGCTGCAAAAGCGCGCGTCCCGGCCCGAGACGGATGAGCCCGACGCGCTCAAGCGGGGCGCGGAACCACAGCCCGCGCTCAAATCCGCCGACACCTCCGAGTTCATCCCCACCGGCTTCAGCGTCACCGAAGGCACGACGAAGCACCTGACGCTGAAGGAGGAGCTTAAGGAGCGTAGACAGTAGGCAGTAGCCAGTAGTAAAAGACAAAGCGGCGCGCCCGGCCCCGTTGGCTGAAGCGCGCCGCCTCTTTTTCTACCGACTACCGCCTACTCTCTACTGCCTACTGTCTGGTTCCTGCCGCCGCGTCGAGAATCATCTGCGCGGCCTGCTCGACGACGGGCGTGATGATGTCTTCGCCGGCCGACTTGGCCTTCGACTTGAACTGCCGGGCGGCGGCGGGCGCGGTGCCGGCCGGAGCCTGGAGCCTGATGTCGAGCGTCAGCTCGTCCTTCTGCTTGACGTTGGCCGAGGCGGAGCCGGCGCTGATGACCGCCGTCGTGGCCGCCGAGGCGGCGATGTTGCCGGCCGTGCTGCCCGTGTGGCCGTAGCCGACCTGGCCGATGGCCGGAGCCACGACCTTATTGAACATCCCGCCGAAGCCGCCGCCGCCGCCCTTCTTGTGCGAGACGCTGGCGTAGACGATGAAGTCACACTCCTTCTGCCGCGCCTCGGCCTCGACCGCCGAGGGCAGCTTCGCCTCAAGCCGCACCAGCTCGACCGCCGGGCTCTTCAGGTACTCGGCCAGCGTGTTCTGCACGGCCGCCGCGAGGTCTGCGGCGCTCAGGCTCTCGCCGACCGCGCCGGTCTTGACGCCCGCCAGCCCGAGCCGCACGACGCCGGGCTTCTTCGCGCCCAGCTCGGCCGGCGCCTGCGCGTTCTGCGACCCGGCGAGGTCGCGCACGCTCGCGCTCATGCCCGAGTCGGGCGACTGCCGCGCGGCGGAACTGGTGCCGTTCTCGGAGCCACCCGCCTGCGCCATCATCGAAGCGCCGGAGAAGTCTTTGACCTCGCGGTAGTCGGCCGGGGGCTCGAAGAGCGAGGCGTCGAGCGTCGCCTGCGAAAGCTCGACGACCTCGCTGATGGTCGAGAAGCTCTCGCGGCCGTCCTTGTCGAACATCGTCGTCTTTTCCCAGAGGGGGTAGCCGCGCTTCGCCGTGCCGACCTGCTTCATCTCGTAGCGGTCGCGGCAGCCGCCCGACTGCTGCGGGTTGTAGTAGCGCCCGGAGCGCTCCGCGTCGCAGTCGAGCTGGAAGGCCGCGTCAATGTACCAGCCGTCGGTCTCCATCTTCATGTCCACGGGGTTGCACGAGTCGGGAGAAGACTTCATCACCATGGTGATGAGCAGGTGGCGCGCGGTGTAGCCGAACATCTGCTTGCGCTCGCCCGTGTCCTTCGTCGTGATCGTGGTGGTGACGAGCCCGCCCTGCGTGCGCTCGACCTTCGTGGCCGTGCCCGAGGCGGGGGCGGCCTGTGGCGTCGCGCCGTTGTCGTAAGGGTTGACGGTGTAAGCCTTCATCGCGGGCATGATCTGGATGTCGCGGCGCAGGTCGCACTGCTGGATGGTGACGGACTGGCCGCCCATCATCTCGGTGCGCGAGCGCTTGCCCTTGATGTAGGTCGCGTTCTCGTAGGTCTGACCCTGCACGGTCTGGCGCGACTTGATCTTAACGTCGGCGCGCGTCTCTGCGGCGGCCGTGGCCACGCAGAGCAGCATGAGCGCGACCCGGCCGGCACGTAGTAAGTTGTTCATGAATCAATCCCCCCGTTATGAATTTGATAGCCGTCGCAGTCGGAGCCGGAATGTCTCTCCACCATCTAACGCGCGAACGGGAGGGGAAAGGGATCAGACGCGGGGAGGTTTGCGGTGGTGAGGGATAGGGTGTCGGGTGTTGGGTTCAAGGAGGGTTGTCGGGTGTCGGGTGTCAGGTGTTGGGGAAGAACTGCTGCTTTTCACCCAACACCCGACACCCGACACCCAACAACCCTCCTTACCAACACCCAACACCCGACACCCCTCCTTACCAACACCCGACACCCGACACCCTTCTCACGGCCGAAGGACGGGCGGGGCGGGGGCGTTGGGTCGCCGGGGCGGGTTGCGGTTCAGCTCTTCGAGAAGATACTTGACCGCCGCTTCGAGGGTCGGGTCTTCGCCGCGGGCGAGCGCGTCGGGGCGGTCCACGACCTCCACGTCCGGGGCGACGCCCGTGCCCTCGACATCCCAGCGGCCGTCGAGGGTGAGGAAGCGGAAGGAGGGCGTGGAGAGGCTGCTGCCGTCGGCGAGCTGCGGGTTGCCGGACAGGCCGATGAGGCCGCCCCACGTCGTCGTGCCGAAGACGCGGCCGAGTTTGCGCTCGCGGAAGAAGAACGGGAGCGCGTCGCCGCCCGAGCCGGCGTAGCCGTTAACCAGCATCGCCTTCGGGCCGATGTGGGCGAAGGCGGGCGAGGAGGTCAGGTCGATGCCGCGGCGCACCCAGTAGTTGAGCGGCCGGCGCTCCAAAAGCTCGATCATGCGGTCGGGGATGAAGCCGCCGCCGTTGTAGCGGTCGTCGATGATGAGGGCGTCTTTGTTGGCCTGCGGGTAGAAGCCCTTGAACAGCTCGCGGTTGCCCTCGACCGCCGTGTTGGGCGCGTGGATGTAGCCGACGCGCCCGCCCGAGAGCCTCTCCACGAGCGCGCGGCGCGACTGAATCCAGTCGAGGTAGCGCAGGTTCGACTCGCTCCTCACGGGTCGCACGCGCTCCTCGCGCGAGCCGGCGGTGTCGGGGCGGTCGTTCAGAGTCAACGTGACGACGCGGGACGCCTTGCCTTCCAACATCTCATAAAAATTCTTGACGCCGCGCGTCGTGCGGCCGTCCACGGCGAGGATGAGGTCGCCCGCTTTGGCGCGCACGCCGGGCTCGGTGAGCGGCGAGCGGAAGGACTCCTGCCAGTTCTCGCCGGGGAAGATTTTACTGATGCGGACGTAGCCCGAGGCGTCCGGCACGATCTCCGCGCCGAGCAGGCCGCCGTCGGCGCGCGTGACCTTCGGCGGGTCGTCGCCGCGCTCGGCGTAGACGTGCCCGGCCATCAGCTCGCTCCCGAGTTCGGTCAGCAGGTACGTGAAGTCTTCGCGGTTGGCGACGTGGGGGATGAGCGCGCCGTACTTGTCGCGGAGCGCCTTCCAGTTCGTGCCGTGCATGTTGGGGTCGTAGAACCAGTCGCGCATCGTGCGCCACGCGTCGGTGTACATCTGCGACCACTCGGCCTTCGGGTCGAGCTTCAACGTCATGCCTTCGAGCCGGAGCAGGCCGGCGTCGGGCTTCTGACCGGGCGCGAGCGGCGCGGTGCCGTAGTTGTCGCGCGCCTGAAACACGATGTGCTTCTGCCCCGCGGCGAGGTCGTACTCCTGTATGCCCTCGATGATGGGCTGCTCGGCCTTCGCGTCGAGGTTGTAGAGCACGAGGCGGCCGGGCGTCCCCGTCAGGTAGAGCACGCCCGCGTCGGTCGCGGAGAGGTGCCGGTAGTTGGCGTTCGGGCCGGGGATGGCGCGGACGCGGTTCTCGAAACCTTCGAAGTCAATCTTGACGTTGACGCCCGCGGGCGGCGCCGACCTCGGCTCCTCGGTTCTGTTGGGAGTTTGAGGAGTAGGCTGTGCGGCCGGCGCTTCGGCCGCAGGCGTGGCGGTCGGTTGTGGCTGCGCCCCCCCGCCCGGCGGCTGTGCCTGCGGGCGACCGCCCTGCGCGGGCGGCTGCTGCGCGGGGTTGGGCGGCTGTGTGAGCGGGCGCTCCCCGGTCTTGGCGCGCTCCTCGTCGCTCGCGGGGAGGAAGAGCGCGGGGCCGTCCGCCGCGAGCAGGCCGACGTAGACGCGCGTCGGGTTGGTGTAGAGGTAGTTGAACTCGAAGGCGCTGAACGTGAGGTTGAAGTCGCGGTTCGAGAGGAAGTAGAGGTAGCGACCCTTCGGGTCGAAGACCGGCTCGGTGTCGCTCGTCATCCCGCCCGTGAGTCGCTGCGTCTTGCCCGACGCGAGCGAGTAGACCCAGATTTCCGAGAACTGGTTCTGGCCGAGTTTGGCGTAGGCGATCCACTTGCTGTCGGGCGCCCAGTTGTAGCTCGTGATGTCGTTGCGCGTGCCGCGGTCAACGTCGGTCGTCTTGCCGTTGGCGACATCGACGAGGCGGAGGCGCTGCTTCTTATCCCCGTAAGCGAGCATGCGGCTGTCGGGCGACCAGACGGCCGGGTAGCGCCACACGTCGCCGTCATTCGAGACGCGGCGCTCCTGACCCGTCCCGTCCGAGGGTCGCACGTAATACTCCCACTCGCCCGAGCGGTCGGAGAGGTACGCGACCCAGCGGCCGTCGGGCGACCACGCGGGCGCCGCCTCGCGCACGCCCTGCGAGTCGGTGAGGTTGCGCACCTCGCCCTCCTTCGCGGGCGCGGTGAAGATGTCGCCGCGCGCGCCGAAGAGTGCGCGGACGCCGCTCGGCGAGATGGAGAAGGTCTCGATGTTGCTCTTGACGTTGACGAAGTAGGGCACGGTGTCGGGGAAGTCGCCGTAGACGCGGATGGGGACGCGCTCCTCCTTGCCCGACTTCGCGTCGAGGCGGTAGACGTAGCCGCCCTGCTCGTAGACCAACTGGTCGCCGCTGCCCGAGGGCCACGTCGCGTCGTAGTCGGTGTGGTTCGTCACCTTCCGCGTCCGCTTCGTCCGCGTGTCGTAGGCGAAGACGTTCATCGTCCAGTCGCGGTCGGAGACGTAGAAGACGGTGTCGCCGAGCCAGACGGGCAGCATGTCCTGCTCGCGACCCGTAGTGATCTGCTCGGCCGTGTTGCTCTTCAAATCATAAATCCAGACGTCCGGCGACTGGCCGCCGCGGTAGCGCTTCCAGCCGCGGAACTCGTTCGAGAGGGGCGTGAACGCGACGCGCCCGCCGTCGGGCGAGTAGCTGACGCCGCCCGCCTCGGTGATCGGCAGGGGCTGCTCCAACCCGCCCTCGAAGGGCACGAGGTAGGGCCGACCCAGACGGTCGCTCTGCGCGACGCGGTGCGCGCGGAAGACGACGTTCCGGCCGTCGGGCGTCCAGCCCAGGGTGCGGTTGTCGTAGCCGGCGCGCGGCGGTTGCGTGCCCACGTCGTTGTAGAAGGTGAGTTGTCGCGGCTCGCCGCCCTCCGTCGGGATGACGAAGACCTGGCGCGTGCCGTTGTACTGACCCGAGAAGGCCACCCAGCGGCCGTCGGGCGAGAACTTCGGGAAGAGTTCGAGCCCCGGGTGCGAGGTGAGCCGGCGCGCGGTGCCGCCCGCGGCGGGCACCGTCCAGATGTCGCCCGCGTAGACGAAGGCAATCGTGTCGCCGTGTATGTCCGGGTAGCGCAGCAGCCGCGCGAGGTCGTCCGCGCGGCTGCCTTGCGCGGCGGCCGTGCCGGACGCGCAGAGCAGCAGTAAGACAGCGAAAAGAAGAGACCTGTGCATTCCTTCTGACTCCTTACAGTGGGAGGTGATAGACGCCGGGGCGATTCGGTTGTGCAAGGCTTCGGCGTGAAAGATTTCGGATTGATTATACCCGAGCGCGGGCGAAAAGGTTTCGAGGGGCGGGCGGGGCGGCTGCGGATGTGATGGCGCGTCTGTTAAAGTATGCTTCAATCCAAAAAAGAAGCGTTTGCGGAGGTGAAACTTGAGAATCCTGTTTGCCCTCGCCCTGGCCGGGC
>DAIRFV010000492.1:0-2593 GCA_036794905.1 Pyrinomonadaceae bacterium
GCATGTCCTGCTCGTGGTGCATCCCGTGGATGACCGAGCCGGAGCCGAGGAAGAGGAGCGCCTTGAAGAAGGCGTGCGTCATCACGTGGAAGATGGCCGCGACGAACGCGCCCACGCCGCACGCGAGGAACATGTAGCCCAACTGCGAGACGGTCGAGTAGGCCAGGACTTTCTTGATGTCGTTCTGCGCGATGGCGATGGTCGCCGCGAAGATGGCCGTGGCCGCGCCGATGACGGCCATGATGAAGAGCGCCGTCGGGGCATTCTTGAAGATGAACGAGCAGCGGACGACCATGTAGACGCCCGCCGTGACCATCGTCGCGGCGTGGATGAGGGCGGAGACGGGCGTCGGCCCCGCCATCGCGTCCGGCAGCCACACGTACAGAGGTATCTGCGCCGACTTGCCCGTCGCGCCGATGAAGAGGAGCACGGCGGCCGAGGTGATGCCGCCCGCGAAAATCCAGTGCCAGCCGAACGGCTCGACGCCCATGTCGCCGATGGTCTTGAGCGCGCTGACGACTTCGGGGCCGCCGCTCGGGCCGAGCACGGCCAGCGACTTGTCGAAGAAGCTGATCGAGGGCGCGCCGGCGCCGGCCGTCAGCCAGAAGACGAGCATGATGCCGAGGACGACCCCCCAGTCGCCGATGCGGTTGGCGACGAAAGCCTTCTTCGCCGCGTCGCCCGCCTCCCGTCGGTCCGTGTAGTAGCCGATGAGCAGGTACGAGCAGAGCCCGACGCCCTCCCACCCGACGAACATCAACAGCAGGTTGTCGCCGAGCACGAGCGTCAGCATCATGAACATGAACAGGTTCAGGTAGGCGAAGAAGCGGTAGAAGCCCTTGTCGCCGTGCATGTACCCGGTCGCGAAGACGTGGATGAGGAAGCCGACGAACGTGATGAAGCAGGCGTAGACGCCCGAGAGCCTGTCCATCGCGAAGCCGTAGTCGGCGCGGAAACTGCCGACCTGAATCCACGTCCAGAGGTGGCTCAGGACCGGCCGCGCCGGCTCCGCCGTCAGCGCCGCGCCGCCCCACGACGTGAACGCGATGAGAAAAGCGCAGACCGCCGAGACCGCCACCGACCCGCACGCCACCGCGCCGACGAGGGCCTCGCTGCGCACCTTCCGCCCGACCAGCCAGCACACCAGCGCGCCCACGAGCGGCGCGAACACGACGACGGAGAGCAAGTGATTTGTCATAAGCAAGGGTGTTGGGTGTCGGGTTCCGGGTTCCGGGTAAAAGCCTCAAACCAACACCCAGCACCTAAAACCCGGCACCCGGTTCACAGTCTCAAAATGCTGGCGTCGTCCACGTCGAGCGACTCGCGGTTGCGGAAGATGGCGATGATGATGCCTAAGCCGACGGCGGCCTCGGCGGCCGCGACCGTCATCACGATGAAGACGAAGAGCTGTCCCGTCACGTCGCCGAAGTAGCTGGAGAAGGCGACGAAGGTCAGGTTCACGGCGTTGAGCATCAGCTCGATGCACATGAACATCTGGATGGCGTTGCGCTTGATGATGACGCCGACCACCCCGATGGTGAACAGCACGGCCGAGAGCGCGAGGTACCACGTCAAAGGAATCATCGCTCCTCCCCCTCCCCTCTGGCGACGTTCGAGGGGGCGGCCGCCTCGCCGCTCCTGATCTGCTCGCGCGCGTAGGCGCGCCCCGTCGCCGCCGTGTCGCCGGGCTTGAGGGCCAACTCGCCCGCGGGCGTCAGCACCGCCGGCTCCTCGGTCACGTTGCCGGGCGCGGCCAAAAGCGGCGTGCGCCCCTGCCGCGCCAGGGTGATGGCGCCGACGAGTGCCATCAGGATGAGCACCGAGGTGACCTCGAACGGCAGGAGGTACTTCGTGAACATGCCCCCCCCGATGGAGGCCGTCAGCCCTATGTCTGACGTGGCGGGCATCGCGGGCGAGGCGGCGGCGTAGTTGCCGAGTTGGAGCATGAAGGCCGCCTCGCCGACGAGCACCGCCGCCAGAAGCACGCCGACCGGGATGAGGTAGGTCAGCCGCAAGGGCCGCCTGACCTCCTCCTCGACGTTCAGCAGCATGATGACGAAGACGACGAGCACCATGATCGCGCCCGCGTAGACGATGATCTGGATGGCCGCGATGAACGGCGCCTGCAGCGTCAGGTAGAGGCAGGCGAGCGAGACGAAGACGCCGACGAGCGAGATGGCGCTGTAGAGCGGGTTGCGGTGCGCCACCATCGCCACGGCGCAGCCCAAAGCCATCGCGCCGAAGAGCACGAAGAGTAGTTGCGAAATACTCGGAAGCAGGTTCCACATCGCTAATCAGTTGCTCCAACGGAAGAACAGGACGGTCGCCGTCAGGATGACGTTGAAGATGGCGACGGGGAGCAGGAACTTCCAGCCGAAGCTCATCAACTGGTCGAAGCGGAAGCGCGGCAGCGTCCCGCGCAGCCAGATGTAGAGGAAGAGGAAGCCGACGACCTTCAGCAGGAACCAGACGATGCCGAGCAGCGGGAACACGTCCACGAACGGCCCCTGCCAGCCGCCCAGGAAGAGCGTCGTGGCGAGCATCGAGACCGTGAACATGTTGACGTACTCGGCCATGAAGAAGAGCGCGAACT
>DAIRFV010000493.1:0-2593 GCA_036794905.1 Pyrinomonadaceae bacterium
CGCCTGCCTCGCGTCGCAGCATGCGCCCACTCCCTTCGAGCAGAGCGCGCACCGGCCCGTCCTCGCGCGCCTCGGCGCGACCTCGACCGAGGACGTGAACGCGCGCGCGCGTTTCCTCTACTGGGGCGCGGCCTTCGAGATGTGGCGCGCGCACCCGCTGGCGGGCGTCGGTGCCGGCAACTTCAGCACGAGGCTGCCGGAGGCGCGTGCGGCCTTCGCCGCGCGATACCCCGATTCGCCCTTGAGCCAGCTCAACGAGAAGTTCCTCAACGCCGGCGCGCACAACGAGTACCTGCAAATCCTGGCCGAGACGGGCGCGGCAGGGCTCGCGCTCTTCCTGGCCTTCAGCGCGGCGCTCGTGTGGGCTGCGTGGCGCGCGCTCCGCGGCTCCCGCGGGCCGCTCGCGCCCGGCGCGGTCGCGAGCCTCGCGGTCTTCGCCATCAGCTCCGGCGCGAGCGCCGTCTCGTTCCGCTGGATGGGCAGCGGCCTCGTCTTCTTCTTCGCCGCGGGGCTCGTGACTCGCCTCTCCGCGCAGGCCGCGGCGGGCGCGACGCGCGCCGTCGAAGACGCCGCGACTCCCGCCGAAGGAGTCGAGCGCGGCGGACTGCGCGGGCGGCGATGCTTCGACGCCCTCCCGCTTCCGGCGCCTGCGCTCGGGCTCGTGCTGTCACTGCTCTTGGCCTTAGTGATGGGAATTCACGCGGCGGGCGTCCAACTCATCGCCGAAGCGCAGCGGAGCGGCGACGAGAAACGCGTCGAAGCGCTCTACCGCGCGTCGCTCGCCGTCAACCCTTTCAACGCCGCGACGCACTACCAGTTCGGCGTCTGGCTCTTCCACAGAGGGCGCGACGGCGAGGCCGTGCCGCACCTGCGCTACGGCGTCGAGCGCGGCTTCAACGCCTCGACCTGCTACGCCTATCTGGCCGGCGCCGAGTCGAACGCGGGCGGCGAGGAGGCATCCGAGCGCACGCTGGCGGAGGCCGTGCGCGTCTTCCCGCGCTCGGTCTTCCTGCGCGCGCGCCACGCCGCGGCGCTCGCACGCACGGGGCGTGACGGCGAGGCCGAGTTGGAAATGGCGGCCGCCCTCCTGCTAGACTCGCGTGCGGCGCGCGGCTGGCGTAGCCTCATCGACGAAGACATCGACGCGGCCACCGCGGCGGCGCTGCGCGACCCGAAGTCGGCCGCGGTGCCGGGCGAGCTGGAGCCGGAAGACGCGGTCTTCGCCGTCCTCAAGGAGAACGAGCGGCGCTTCCCCTGGGCCGTCCACACGGGCTGGCGCGCGCGCATGCGTTCCAACTGAAAACGATGAACAGCGAAGCCTCGATGCCCGAAGAGATCGTCGCACTTAAAACCGAATCGGCAGCCCAAGAGTCGGGCGCAGACTTGAGGAGGTCGGGCGCGGCCGCGCGCGTCGCGGCGATTGCGCGCAACACCTTCCGCGAGGCCGTGCGCGACCGCGTGCTCTACAACCTCGTCCTCTTCGTCCTCATCCTGACGGGCGGCGCGGTCTTCCTCGGCGAGCTGTCGGCGGCGCAGGAGGCGAAGATCATCGTGGACATGGGGCTCTCAGCCGCGCTCCTGTTCGGCGTCTTCATCGCCATCTTCGTCGGCGTCGGGCTCGTCTACAAGGAGATCGAGCGCCGCACGATTTACGCCATCTTCTCGAAGCCGGTCGGGCGCGGCGAGTTCCTGCTGGGCAAGTACCTCGGCCTGTGCCTGACGCTCGCGGTCAACGTCGCCGTGATGGGCGCAGGCGTCTCGCTCGCGCTCCTGTACGTGAGCGGCGGGTGGCACCCGCTCGTGCTCGGCATCTGGCCCGCGGTCGGGCTCATCTACGTCGAGCTGATGATCGTGGTCGCGTTCGCGCTCCTCTTTTCCTCCTTCTCCTCGCCTGCGCTCTCGGCGCTGCTGACCTTCTTCGTCTTCGTCATCGGCCACTTCAGCGCGGAGCTGAAGGGGGTGTCGGCGACGGTCGGCTCGGCCGGCGGGCGCGTCCTCTTCGCGGCGCTCTACTACCTGCTGCCGAACCTCTCGAACTACGCCTACATCACGGCCGCCTCGCACGGGCGGACGCCGACGGCGGCTGACTTCACGGGCGGCGTGCTCTACGGCCTCGCCTACATCGCCGCGCTGCTCGCCGCCTCGACGCTCGTCTTCAAGCGGCGCAACTTCAAATGAGCGGGAACGTGGAGAGCTTTGCGCAGACGCGCGCCGACACCCGGCTCCGCGAGCGCGTGCGCGACGCGCTGCTGGCCGCGCTGGTGGTCGCGGGGCTCGTCGCCTCCTTCGGGCTGGCGCGTTGGCTCGACGCGCGCCGGCCGGCCGAGGACGCGTTCGCCTCTTACGAGGAGCTGTACCTGCGGCCGGAGACGGCGCGGCGGATGAGCCTGGCCTTTAACGGGCTCGCGGCCGACTGGTACTGGCTGCGCTCGCTCCAGTACGTCGGGCGTAAGGTGGAAGCCTACCCCGACACCTTCACGCTCGACGACATGCGCGCGCTCGGCATCCGCAACCTCGGCCCGCTGCTCGAACAGTCCACGGCGCTCGACCCGCAGTTCATGGCCGCCTACGAGTTCGGCGCGGTCGTCCTGCC
>DAIRFV010000221.1:0-1196 GCA_036794905.1 Pyrinomonadaceae bacterium
AAGAGGTCGTAGCGCTTCGGGAACAGCTCGTCGGCCTTCGGCGTCAGGCGGAAGACGTGCGCGGGACGGCCGCGGTCGCCGCGCGCCGCCGCGTGCTCGACGTAGCCCTCGCGCTCCAGCACGTCGAGGTGCTTGCGCACGCACTGCTTCGTCACGCCGAGGGCCTCGGCCAGCTCTTCGGCACTCGTGCCGCCGCGCGCGCGCAACTGCTGCACGATCTCCTCGCGCGACGCCCCGAGCCCGATTTTAAGGGTGGCTACCACGACGCTTTCATGCTACTTTTGAGCCGACCTTTTGTCAACCGAGCGGTTGCTAAATCCCAGAAACCCCTTTGTTTTAAGCAGGAACGAAAGCCTCCTATGACGAACGACCCGACCGGACGCTTCTCGACGCGAGTCGCCGACTACGCCAAGTACAGACCCGGCTACCCGCCGGCCGTCCTGCGCCTGCTCGAAGACGAGTGCGGGCTGCGGCCCGAATCGGTCGTGGCCGACGTGGGCTCGGGGACGGGGATTCTGTCGGAGCTGTTTCTGCGCAACGGCAACCGCGTCTACGGCGTCGAGCCGAACCGCGAGATGCGCGAGGCGGGCGAACAACTTCTCGCCGCGTACACGAACTTCGTCAGCGTGGACGGGCGCGCCGAGGCGACGACGCTCGACGACGGGAGCGTGGACTTCGTCACGGCCGGGCAGGCGTTTCACTGGTTCGAGCCGCCGCGCGCGCGGGTCGAGTTCAGGCGCGTCCTGCGCGCGGGCGGCTGGGTCGTCCTCGTCTGGAACGACCGCCGCACTTCGGGGACGCCCTTCCTCGAAGAGTACGAGCGCCTGCTCCTCGAATACGGCACCGACTACAGGGAGGTGAGCGCGAAGTACGCCGAGGAGTCCATGCTCGCGGCGCTCTACGGCCCGAGCGAAATCCGCGCGAAGACCTTCGACAACGAACAGGTCTTCGACTTCGACGGCCTGCGCGGCCGGCTCGCGTCCGCCTCCTACACGCCCCAGCCCGGCCACCCCAACTTCGAGCCTTTGATGCGCGAACTCGAAGCCCTCTTCCGGCGCCACGAGCGGGACGGCCGCGTCGTCTACGCCTACGACACGAAGGTCTTCTACGGCAGACTGTGAAAGGCCGTAAACCGTGAACCGTAAACCGTGACGAGAAAGAGCCCGTCTTCTCTTGTCACGGTTTACGGTTCACGG
>DAIRFV010000221.1:1296-9969 GCA_036794905.1 Pyrinomonadaceae bacterium
TGTCACGGTTTACGGTTCACGCTTGCCTTTTGATAGCATAGCCGTGGTCTTCCCCTTGAAACTGTCCTTCGTACCTTTGAGCCCCATGCCGAACACAGCCACAGCCTTCGAGAAGGGACGCGCGTGCGCGCGTGCCGTTCTGCTTTCACTCTGCGCGCTGCTCGCCTGCGCGCCGACGGCGCCGGCGCAGACGGGCGCCGCGCCGAAGGGCCAGGCGCGCGGCGCGCGTGCGAAGGAGAGGCCGGCCCCTTCCGCGAAGAGTCGCGCGCGCGTCCCCGCCGAGACGCTGTTGCAGATCGTGCAGGCGGAGGACGAGCGGCGCTGGGAGGAGGCGGATTTAGGGAAGCTGCTCGCGGACTCCAACCCGGCGGTGCGCGCGCGCGCGGCGCTCGCGGCCGGGCGCATCGGCGACGAAGGCGCGGTCGCGCCGCTCGGCAATCTGCTCAAGGCCGACCGCGACGAGGCCGTGCGTCTGAGCGCGGCCTTCGCGCTCGGCGAGATCGAGTCGGAGGCGGGCGCCGCCGCGTTGACCGAGACGCTACAACTCTCGAAGTCCGGGGGGCTGCGCGCGCGCGCGGTCGAGGCGCTCGGCAAGATCGCCGCGGCGCTGCCCGAGGCGCGCGCCGACGCCAAGAAGCGCATCGGCGACACCATCACGGCGACGCTCGCCGCCGAGCAGAGGCTGGCGAAGCCGAACCGCGCGGTCGTCCTTCAGGGGCTGACGGCGATGCTGCGCGCGCGCCCCGAGAACGGCACGCGCACGTTGGCGCTCTCGCTCAATTCGACCGACGGGCGCGTCCGCGCCGACGCGGCCAACGCGCTCGCGCGTCTGCGCGCGAAGGAGTCGCTCGAACGCCTCCGCGCGATGCTCGCGGCGGACGCCGACCCGGTGGCGCGCGCCAACGCCGCGCGCGCGCTCGGCGCGGCCGAGGACGCGGGCGCATTTGAAGCGCTCGCGAAGCACGCGGCGACCGACATGGACGCGCGCGTGCGCGTGAGCGCCGTCCGCGCGCTCGCGCAGATTAAGGAGCCGCGCGCCGCCGACCCGCTCGTGCGCCGCGGCGGCGAGTTGTTCGCCGCGTACAAGTCGGCGCGCGTCGGCGGAGCGTCGAACCCGCCGGAGGTGAACGAGCTTCTGGAAGTAGCGACATCAATCGGCCGCGTGCTCGCGAACTCGAACGACGAGCGCGCGCTGACCCTGCTGCGCGCGGCGCGCGAGGGCGGGGTCGTCGCGCCCGAGGTCGAGACGGCGCTGGCGCGCGTCGCGCCCACGCAGTACCTGCGCGAGAAGGGCGCCGCCGACTTCGTCGCCGGGGCCTCGCGGCGCGGCGCGGCCGGCGTGACGTGGCAGAAGGTCTCGGCGCTGGCCCAAGGGCTCGGCGAGCTGGCGGGCGTGACGAGCGCGCAGGTCGGCAACAGCGTCGTCAGCCTACAGGCCGACGCGCAGATGGCCCTGCGCGCTCTCGTCCAGAGCCCGTCCACGCCGCCCCCTGCGCTGCCCGACCTGCTGCGCGCGCTCGCGGCCTTCAAGCCGCCCGACCTCGCCGCGGTCGCGCGCGCGGCGCTTGTCAATCAGGACGTAATCGCGCGCGCCACGGCCGCCGACATCCTCTCGGAGCTGCCGCCCGACGCGGAGAACGCGCGCGCGCTCACGGAGGCTCTGCCGCGCGCGCTGCAAGACGAGACGGACGACGCGGCGCTCTCCGTCCTCGGCGCGCTGACCAGGCAACAAGGGCCGGAGGTCGAGGCGGCGATCAGGTCTGCGCTTGAGACGACGACCGCCTACCTCGTGCGCCGCCGCGCGGCCGACATCCTGCGCGAGCGCGCGGGCGCGGCGGCGGCCGCCGGGCGCCGCGTCGAGACCGTCAACACGCGCAACCACCGCGAGGACTACGAGCGGGCGCTGGCCCGCACGGGCAAGAGCGTGCGCGCGGTTGTGACGACCGACAAAGGCGCCTTCACCATCGAGCTGCTCCCCGACGAGGCGCCGCTGACGGTTGACAACTTCGTGGGACTGGCGCGTAAGAACTACTTCGACAACGTCCTCTTCCACCGCGTCGTGCCCAACTTCGTCGTGCAGGGCGGCGACCCGCGCGGCGACGGCAGCGGCGGGCCCGGCTACCAGATACGCTGCGAGATTAACGACGTGCCCTACAACCGCGGCGCGGTCGGCATGGCGCTCTCGGGCAAGGACACGGGCGGCTCGCAGTGGTTCGTCACGCACTCGCCGCAGCCGCACCTCGACGGCGGCTACACGGTCTTCGGCCGCGTCGTCGAGGGGCTGGACGTGATTGACCGCATCGTGCGCGGCGACCGCATCCGCTCCGTCACCGTCACCGAGCGCGTCCGCTGATAAGGCGCGCGGCGGATGCCCGACTATCAGGGGAGGCGTGTCGTCACGTCGCTTCACCTTGTGAAGGTGAAAGTGTGAGGCGTAAAGTGTTGGCCTCCGACGTTGGAGAAATAAGGAGCTAAAACCGTGGGGTGGAGATTTAGAAAGAGCGTCAAGATTTTGCCCGGCGTCCGTCTGAATTTCGGCAAGGGCGGCTTTACAAGCACCACCCTCGGCGGCAAGTGGCTCAAGACTAATCTCAGCAGCCGCGGCACGAAGCACACCGTCAGCGTGCCGGGCACGGGAGTCTCCTATCAGACCGACGCGAGCCGCAGGGCGCCGGACGATCCGGCTTCGAACGGCGGAAACCTGATACTCATCCTCTTGGGCGTGGTGCTGGCGCTGGTCTTGCTCGTCATCATTCTCGTCGGCGCGGTTCTGTTTCTCTCGACCCGGAACTCGACCTCGCGCAGTCCTTACTTCGATCTCCCCGTTCGGCAAGCACCGGAGACTGGCCTCGCCTCCGGCGGTAACTTTCAAGGCTGCCGATGAACCAGGGCGGAGTCATACAAGGTCTTCCGGGTCGCGTGGCGGCGCTCGCGTTGCTGTCGCTCGCCCTGGTGCTGTGCCCGGCCCTGTGCCCTGCGGCGGCGCGCGCGCGGCAGGGCGGCGCGAACAAACAGGCGAAGGGCGAGCCCCCGCCGCGCACGCTCTACCGCATCCAGTTGGAGCTGGACTTCGACGCGCGCACGTACGCGGGGCGCGAGCGCGTGCGCTGGGTGAACCGCGACGACCGTCCCGCGTCCGCCGTCTACTTCCACCTCTACCCGAACCTGCGCGCCGACGACGAGCGCCCCGGCGCGCAGCCGCCGGCGGACGCGGCCGCGCCCGAAGAGCCGCGGCTCGAAGTGACGGCGGTGCGCGCCGCGGGCGCGGGCGGGCAGGCGCTCCCCTTCGCCTTCGAGGACGAGGGCGTGACGCTGCGCGTCCAACTGCGCGAGGCGGTCGCCGCAGGCGCCGCGGCCGAGATAGAGCTCGCGTTCAAAGGCACGGTTCCCGAGATAGACCCCGACGAGACGAGCCTGACGGCGCACGTCATCCAGCAGGTCGGCGCGGCCATGCGCGACACGCGCGAGGTGCGGCGCGCGCGCGACACGAACTTCGTCTCGCGCGGCGTGATGCTCCTGGGCGGCTTCTACCCCGTGCTGGCGGCGCGCGCGGGCGGCGACTGGCAGCGCCGGGTCGAGTCGAGCGTCGGCGAGACCTTCTTCACCGACGTGGCCGACTACGAGGTCGAGGTCGAGACTCCCGACGCAGTCCACCTCTTCGCCTCCGCCGAGCCGCGGCCGGAGGCGCCGGCCGCGCGCAAGGGCCGGACGTTCGCGGGCGAAGACCTGCGCGGCTTCGCGCTGGTGGCGGGGCGCACGCTGCGCTCGGAGGAGCGCGAGGCGGGCGGCGTCCGCGTGCGCTCGGTCTTCACGCCCGAGCACGAGAAGGTCGGCCGGCGCGTGCTCGGGGTGGCGGCCGACGCGGCGCGCACCTACGCCGCGCGCTTCGGGCCGCTGCCGCTCAAGACCGTCACGGTGACGGAGGCGCCGCTCGTCGCGGGCTTCGGCAGCGCCGAGTTCGCCGGGCTCGCCGTCATCGCCGGGGCCTTCTACGTTGACTTCGACTCGCCCGCGCTGCGCGCCCTGCCCGAGCTCGTGCGCGAGCAGCGCGCGAGCGTCGAAGACAACCTGGAGTTCGCCGCCGCGCAGGGCGTGGCGCGGCAGTGGTGGGGCGGCGCCGTCGGCAACGACCCCGCGCGCCAGCCCGTGCTCCACGAGGCGCTCGCGCAGTTCTCCGCGCTGCTCTACGTGCAGGACGTGCGCGGCCCCGACGCCGCGCAGCAGATACAGGACGACCAGTTGCGCGGCGTCTATCAGGTCTACCGCACCTTCGGCGGCGAGGACGTGACGGCCGACCGGCCCGCGCGCGAGTACCGCAACTCGTTCCAGTACGCGGCGGTGGTCGCGGGCAAGGGCGCGCTCATGTTCGTCGAGCTGCGGCGACTGCTCGGCGAGGAGCGTTTCTTCAAGGCGCTGCGCGGCTACTACGACGCGAACCGCCTGGAGGTCGCCGAGACGGAAGACCTGCGCTCGGCCTTCGCGGCGGTCGCCGAAGTCCCGCAGCGGCGGGCGCTGACGCGCACCTTCAACCGCTGGCTCTCCGAGCGCCACGGCGACGAGGACATCGCCCCGCCCAACCCGCAACTCCTCGCCGCCCTCGGCCTCACCCCCGAACAGCAGCAGGCCGCCCGCGACCGCAACGCCTTCTCCCGCCTCGGCCGCTTCTTCTGGCGCCAGATGACGCGCATCCGCTGAAGGGGGCCGGGCGGCAGGAGGGGGCGGCCGGGGCGGCCACCACGCCCGCCCCCCTCCCCGGGGCGTGGTAGAAGGACGTTGACTTTTCGTCGTAACCTCTCATACTGACACCCGCGTCGGTCATTCCACCGGAAAGGAGTTCTAACGTTGAAGAGACTTCTGCTACTGGTCGCGTTGACCATCGGGGCCGCGCCGCTCGCGGCGGCACAGGGGACGGCCCACCCCGCCGGCGACGGGAAGCAAATGGCGCCGGCCGCAGGCGAGACGGGCTTTTACCCCCCGGCGGAGGTCAAGTGGAAGGACGGCCCCGGGTCTCTGCCCGCCGGGGCGAGGTTCGCGGTGCTCGAAGGCGACCCGGCGAAGGAAGGCCCCTTCGTGATGCGCCTCTGGTTTCCGGACGGGTTCCGCATCCAGCCGCACTGGCACCCGAAGGTCGAGCGCGTCACCATCATCTCCGGGACTTTAAACCTCGGGATGGGCGAGAAGTTCGACCAGTCGGCGACCCGCGAGCTGACGGCCGGCACGTTCGGCTTCTGGCCCGCCGGGATGCGCCACTTCGCCTGGGCGAAGGGCGAGACCGTCCTCCAACTCCACGGCACGGGCCCGTGGGTGATTAACTACGTCAACCCGGCGGACGACCCGCGCAGCGCCAGGAAGTAAACACCGGGGCGCCGGGGCGCTCAGGGTAAGTCCGTTGACGATTCGCATGGGCACGACGGCTTTCACGAAGATAGAGTCTGCGAGGTTGGTCTTGCGCCGCCCGGCCGACGAAGACCTCGGGCACTTCCTCGCCTACCTGAACGACCCCGAAGTGGCGCGCTACCAGTCGTGGGTGTCGTATACGGATGAGCAGGCGCGGGAGGTCATCGAGCGGCAGAAGGGGGTCGAGCCGGGGACGCCGGGGCAGTGGTTCACCTTCGCCGCGGAGTTGCAGGAGACGGGGGAGATGATCGGCCACGTCGCCCTCAGCGTGAAGGCGGACGACCACCGGCAGGCGGAGATCGGCTTCACCTTCGCGCGCGGGCACCAGGGGCGCGGGCTGGCGCGCGAGGCGGCCGCGGCCGTGCTCGACTACGCCTTCGGCGTGCTGGAACTGCACCGCGTGGTGGCCGTCGCCGACTGTGAGAACGCGCGTTCGGTGGCGCTCCTCGAAAGGCTCGGGCTGAGGCGCGAGGGGCACTTCGTCGAGAACATCTGGTTCAAGGGCGCGTGGGGGTCGGAGTACCTTTACGCCATGCTGCGGAAGGAGTGGGCGGCGCGGCGCGGCGGCTAGCGCCGCGTTCGCCGAAGCGGCGCGGGTGAGCAGAGGAAGGGGCGGGCGCGTGTCACAGGCACGCGCCCGCCCCTTCCCCTGTCGTCGGGTGGTCTTACTTACGCCCCTGCCTTCGCCGCCTTGCGACGGCGGCGGGTGCGGGCGGCGACGCCGGCCAGCCCCGTGCCGAAGAGGAGCACCGTCACCGGCTCGGGAACAGGCGCCGTCACCTGCGCCTGCCCGAAGGTGAAGTTGTCGAGCAGCGGGATGCCGCCCGGCTGAGTCTGCGACGCTATCGTGGTGAAGCGGATCGAGGCGATGGCCACGTCCGTGGTGACGCCGAAGAAGCCGCGCTCCGGGCGCAGCGGCGTGTTGACGACGAAGGTCTCGCCGTTGGCGAGCAGCACCTCGAAGGGTCGCCCGTCAGGGTTCGTGCTCATCAAGTCAACGCCGATGGCCGTGATGCCGGCCGGCAGCGTGACCTGGATGAAGCTGAACCCGGACAGCACCGCGCCCGAGTTGAACTGGAAGAGCGGGTCGAAGAACCCGTCGTCCACCACGGAGACCTGCCCCGTGGGCGAGCCGCTGAAGGTGACGCCCTGGAGCGTCAGCGGCGCGGCGAAGTTGGCGACGCTGTTGTTCGGGGCGATGCCCTCGAAGTCGTTGGTGGTCAGGTTGGTCGCCGCGGCGGTGAACAGCGCGCGGCTGGTGAAGATCAGCGAGTCGGCGCGCGCGGGCGCCGTGGCGAAGCCGACGGCGGCGAAGGCCGCCAGCGTAAAGAGCAACTTCCGTAAGGCGTTCATAATCGAGTCTCCTTTGCCCCTAAGGCGAGGGCGCTCCGGCGGAACTGACCGGCGCCGCCGGTGCCTGATATTTTCTAGTCAGGGGAGCCAAGTAGGATAAGCGGGCACGCTCGATACCGTCCGGACATCGTCTTAGCTGGGAAGTGCCGCGAAGATTATGAGGCGCGGCGCGGGTTGTCAGGATTTTCCCGGCGCGCCGTTCAACTCCGGCCCGGACTTAAACGCCTACCGGCCGCCGACTATCGCGACGGCGCGGAGGGGGCCGCCGCTGCCGCCCTTGATCTTCATGGGGAGGGCGACGACGTGGAAGCCTTTGGCGGGGAGTTGGTCGAGGTTGGCGAGGTTCTCGAAGGCCGGGACGTTGCGCTCGAAGAGGACGCGGTGCGACTCGAAGAGTTTGGACTGGCCGAAGTCTATGCTCGGCGTGTCGAGCCCGACGGCCTTGACCAAGCGCTCGCCGACGAGCCAGCGCGCGGCGTCGGGGTGGAGGCCGGGGAAGTGCAGCTTGGCGACCGCGTCCGCGCCGCGCTCGTCCGTGCCCATGTAGCTGCGTCGGTCGGGCCAGCGCCGCCCGAAGCCCGTCCGCAGCAGCAGGATCACGCCGTCGGGCAAACGCCCGTGCTCGCGCTCCCACGCCGCGAGGTCTTCCCGTGTGACCTGGTAGTCGGCGTCGCGCGCGCACTCCTCCGACACGTCCACGACGACCCCGGCGCCCATCAACTGTTCGAGCGGCACCCGGTCGGCCGTGTTGCGCCCCTCGGCGAAGTGGACGGGCGCGTCGAGGTGCGTGCCGCCGTGCTCGGCGGTCGAGAAGTTGTTGGCGGCGTAGTAGTACCCTCCGGGCGTCACGCCCTCGGCCACCTTCTCCAACTTGAAGCCGTCGGCCGTCGGCCAGAACACGGTCTGCTCGTCGTAGGCGTGCGACAGGTCAACCAGCCTCCCGGCGAAAGGGTCTGCTTGCGCGGCCGGCCTGCAAGAGAGGCCGAAGGCCGAGACGAGGCACAGCGCGAAGAGTGCGGCCGTCCGATTCATAGACGTGAACCTCCGGGGAGTCGCGGGCGAAAAAACGGCCGGAGCATATCACATCTGAAAAGGCCCGGCCGCGGCGAAAAAAAATCGCGCGGGCTTGCCGGATACCGCCGCGCGGCCCCGCGTTATCCGGTGGGGACGGAAACGCCCCCGTAGTTCAAACAACGTCGGAGCCCGAGAGGAGAAAGAAGAATGCTTACCCAACTGTCCATCATGATCGCGCTCATCCTGGCCATCGCGGCCGGCTCGTCCGCCCCCACGACGACGAACAGCGCCAGCAAAGGCATCAACCCCGTCCAGCACAGCGAGTGAGTCGGGGCGGCCGTCGGAGACCTCGTCCGCCTGCTGACCGGCACCGAGTCGGCCTCACCCGGTGAGAACGCCCCCACGAGCACCTGCGCCCGCAACAACTGACACGCCGACAGACTGCGGCCCGCGCCGCCGTGCCTGAACTCTCCGGCACGGCGGCGCGGGCCGCCTTTTAACGTCACCGGGGCGCCTTTTTTTTCGTACTACCGTGGCGGGCGCGCACGCATCTAATTTGCCGCCAGCGCGCGCCCCGGCGACAATGTCGGCGGCGGTGGTGGTGGGCGGGTTAGTTTGAGAGAGGAGTTGCCGATGGCTTTGAGCAAGAGCATGGCTGAGCGCGCACAGCGCGCGGCGGCGGTGCCGGCGCGTGCGGAGCGCGCGGACGTGGAGCGGAGCCTCGACCAGTTGAGCCGGATGATGGACGGGCTGTTCCGCGTCCCGGGCACGGGCTGGCGCATCGGGCTCGACGCGCTCGTCGGGCTCGTCCCCGGCGTCGGCGACATCGCGACGACGGCCGTCTCGTTCTACATCCTCGCGGCGGGCGTGCGCTACCGCGTGCCGAAGGTGACGCTGCTGCGGATGGCG